>JBDIVP010000071.1:0-13809 GCA_039794325.1 Candidatus Inrsubterrania sp. | reverse complement strand
GGGATGTTCCAAGTAGTTGTTGGACATCTTCCAGAAACTCCGGTGTGGGGGCGATTGTCACATGCGGTAACTGGGACATCGTTGTTTGAAGATTCGGTTGCAAAGAAAAGGTCAGGGTGACCGGAGTCGGGCCGGGATGGCGTTCAAAGACACCTTTCAGGGCCACCAGCGTGTCCGGCTGGACGTCGCCTTCCTGAATGTTCAGGATGACCTGGGAAACCGTTTCGATCTCCAGTTGGGGCAGCGACTCGACGTTCGTGGCTTTGAGGCGGGCGCCGTTATCCATCAGGTCAACCGTACCGGTGATCCGGAGAACCGATTCCGGCCCCAGCAGGGCTTCGCTGTTCTTAAAGGTTTCGGGGAACAGAATCGCTTCCACCGTTCCCAGCAAATCCTCCAGTTGGATGTAGGCCATCCGGTCGCCCTTCTTGGTCGTCATGATTTTGATGCCCGAGACAACCCCGCAGATTTTGGCTTCCTTGCCATCTCCCATCTCCTGCAGGGTCCGGGTGTTGCACGTGGAAAAATGCTTGATGGCGAGGCTGTGCCGGTTCAGCGGGTGAGAGGTAATGTAAAATCCGGTTAGATCCCGTTCGTACTTCAGCAAATCATTTTGCGACCATTCGGGAACGGGCGGGATCGAAAATCCGAACTCGTCCGAGGGGGAGGGTGTGGCCTCTTCCTGCATTATGTCGAACAGACTGGTTTGTCCTTGGCGTTTATTTTTTTGGATGGCCGCCGCATGTTCCAGGGCCTGGTCCAGCACCTGATAGAGGGCGGCCCGCGTGACGCCCATGGTGTCGAAGGCGCCGGACTTAATCAGCCCTTCGAGAACCCGCTTGTTCACTTTTTGAGAATCAATCCGGCAGCAAAAGTCCAGAAACGAGGAGAACGGCCCTTCCTGGTCCCGGACCTCCAGGATCGTTTCCACGGCGTTTTCCCCCACGTTTTTAATGGCTACGAGCCCGAACCGGATGCCCTCCGGAACGACCGTAAAGTTTTTCATGCTTTGATTGACGTCGGGCGGCAGAATCTTCAAGCCCAATTCCCGGCATTCCGTGAAGTACCCGACCATTTTGTCCGTGTTCCCCATTTCACTGGTCAATAGGGCCGCCATGAATTGGGTAGGGAAATGTGCCTTGAGATAGGCGGTTTGATAGGTGACCATGGCGTAGGCCGCCGAGTGGGACTTGTTGAAGCCGTAACCGGCGAAGAAGGCCATCTGATCGAAGAGTTTTTCGGCCTGCTTGGCCGGTAAATGCTTGGCCTGGGCTCCCTGGACGAATAATTCTTTTTGTTTGGCCATCTCCTCGGGTTTTTTCTTGCCCATGGCCCGCCGGAGCAGATCGGCTTGTCCCAGGGAAAACCCCGCCACCTGGTTGGCAATGGCCATCACCTGTTCCTGATACACAATCACCCCGTAGGTTTCTTTCAGAATGGGTTCCAACTGAGGAGGATCGTAGACGATTTGAGAAGGGTCGCGTTTGCGCTTGATGAAATCGTCCACCATCCCGCTTTCCAGGGGGCCGGGGCGATACAGGGCCAAGATGGCAATCAGATCTTCGAAGGTTTCCGGTTTAATTTTGATCAGGAGGTTTCGCATCCCGGAACTTTCCAGCTGGAAGATTCCGGTGGTTTTTCCGGCACTGAGCATGGCGAAGGTGGCGGAATCTGCAAGGGGGAGATTATTGATGTCCAGGGCAGCGCCTTGATCGCCCTCGGCCTTTACCAGCGACACCGCATGATTGATCATGGTCAGGGTCTTTAAACCCAGAAAATCAAATTTGACGAGCCCCACCTTTTCCAAATCAGTCATGGTGTATTGGGTAACGATTTCGTCGTTACTGGTCTTATAGAGCGGGACGTGGTCCATGAGAGGTTTTTGGGAAATGACCACGCCTGCGGCATGGGTGGAGGCATGGCGAGCCAGGCCCTCCAGGGCCATGGCGTTGTCCATGAGTTCTTTCATGCGGGCGTCGGTGTCGATGAGTTCCCGGAGCCTGGGCTCCTGTTGGATGGCATCTTGGAGCGTGATGTTGAGCTGGGTGGGAACGAGTTTGGCCACACGATCCACCTCGGCGTACGGAAAGTCCATGACGCGGCCCACATCCCGGATGGCGGCCTTGGCCCCCAAGGTGCCGAAGGTGATGATCTGGCAGACATGCTCCTCACCGTATTTGTCGATGACATAGTTGATGACTTCCCCCCGCCGGTCCATGCAGAAGTCCATGTCGATATCGGGCATCGTGACCCGTTCGGGATTCAGGAACCGTTCGAAGAGCAGATTGTAGGCGAGAGGGTCCAAGTCCGTGATGCGCAGGGCATAGGCGACCAGGCTGCCGGCGGCCGACCCTCGACCCGGTCCGACCGGAATGCCCCGCGAACGGGCGAAGTTGATGATGTCCCAGACGACCAGAAAGTACCCCGCATAACCCATGGTATTGAGGACGGCCAGCTCGGTATTCAGCCGGTGTTGGTATGCCTCGGCGGAAATGGACGTGGGGCGTTCCCGTAATCTGGCCCGAAGGCCTTCCTCGACCAAATGTTTCAAAAACGATTCATGGGTATACCCCTCGGGGACATGATAATCGGGTAAGTAGGTGTGGCCAAATTCCAATTCCAGATTGCATTGTTCCGCGACGTGGCAGGTATTGAGCACCGCCATGGGCAGTTCCGCAAAGTCATACACCATCTCATCGGTGGACTTGACATACAACTGGTCGGTGTCGAACTTCATGCGGTTGGGATCTTTCAAGGTCTTCCCGGTTTGCAGGCACAGCATGATTTCGTGTGGGCGGGCGTCACCTTTGTTGAGGTAGTGGCAGTCGTTGGTACCGACAAGGGGAATGCCCAGCTTTTTATGGATCTCGATCAGACCCTGATTGGCAATACGCTGATGATCCAAACCGTTGGCCTGCACTTCCAGGAAGTACCGGTCCTTGCCGAAGATGCTCCGGTATTCATCGGCCACGCGAAGGGCGCCCTCCATATCGCGCTGACCGATTAAATAGGGCACCTCGCCGCTCAAACAGCCGGACAGCGCAATCAGGCCTTCCTGATGTTCCTGCAGGAGTTCCTTATCCATCCGGGGTTTGTAATAAAACCCTTCGAGATAGGCCTTGCTGGAAAGTTTGATCAGGTTATGATATCCCACCCGGTTCGTCGCCAGCAGAATGAGATGATAGTACTCATTGTGGGCAAACTGCCCTTCACGTTGGGTGCGGTGGCCGGGAGCCATGTAGGCTTCGCAGCCGATGATGGGCTTCACACCCTGGGCTTTGGCCTTTTGATAGAAATCGATGGCCCCGAAGAGATTGCCGTGGTCGGTCATCGCCACCGCCGGCATGCCATATTCTTTGACTTGTCTGAACAGGGGGGTAAGTTGGTTGGCTCCGTCGAGGAGACTATATTGAGTGTGCAGATGAAGATGAACGAATTGCGAGGCCACTCATTGAATCCTTCTGTCTAAAATGCGTGATGTTAAACAAAAAATTGTAATCACGCATCGGGATGAAGTCAACGAAGGGCCCTGTGAGCCCCCTCGTTTGCCAGGCGGTTGACCAACAACCGGAGCAACCCAAGTACCCAGGCGTGTTGATGCTGGGGGCAATGGGTGCGTGGCCGGTCATTGACAGATTCTGGGCATAAGGTTGTGGATAAACTCGAAGGAATCGTCCGTTCCTCATTGCTCATGCGCCAATGCACGGATTGCCTAATCGATAAGCATAGAGGAAAAAGAAAAATGTGGTTGGCCGTGCAGGGGATGATGTTGAATTTCCGGATCAACGAAGTTGAGAAAGAGAATCAGTTATAACTATATTTACCTAAATAAAACACTTGACGTCAACGGAGAGTCGTCGATAAGATACTAATCATTAGGAAGCGGCAATGAGGTCGGGCCCCTTCCGTCGATCATCACTGGAGGGCGAGAAATATTTGCCATCATGAAATAACGGAAAAGCTTAACCGGGCAGGCCGGTCAACACCTAATCCTAATCTATCCCATAATCAAGGAGGCTCTCATGAAAGCGAAAAAAGGCGTTGTGGATTTCCTGAATAAAATATTGACGAATGAGCTGACGGCCATCAATCAATATTTTCTCCATGGGGAAATGTGCGAGCATTGGGGATACGAACGGCTGCACAAGGATATTAAAAAACATGCCATTGACGAAATGAAGCATGCGGAAGAAATTATCGAGCATATTTTATATCTGGAAGGCATGCCCAATTTGCAGCGATTGGGTACGCTGAAAATCGGAGAGACGGTTCCGGAACAGCTGAAGTCGGACCTGGCGTTGGAGAGCGAAGCGATCAAATTGTTGACCGAAGCGATTACGCATTGTGCCAGTGTGGGCGATTACACCACCAGGGCCAAATTGGAAGCCATCATCAAAAGCGAAGAAGAGCATGTGGATTGGATTGAAACCCAGTTGGAAACCATCAGTCAGGTGGGGTTGGAAAATTATCTGGCCCAGCATATGCATGAAGACTGAACTCCAGCCGGGAGTATAGGTGTCAAGAACTCAGGGCTTTCCGGGATGACTCATTCCCGGAAAGCCCAAGCTTAACCCGTCAGCCACCCGGCATGTTCATAAAGGAGAAGCAGGCCGAGGCCGGTGGTGAACAGGGCGACTCCGAATTGAATGCCGCTATGCCAGTTGGTCAGTGAGCGTGCCGAATACCACAGGGGAACGGCCATGATAAAAGAAAAAATGGCCATGCCCAGCGTCGATCCCAATCCGAACAACAGAATATACAGAAACCCTTCCATCGGAGTGATCACGGTTTTCAGCGTGAGGATAATGAGGGCGGCCGAGCCGGCCATCCCATGCATCAGGCCTACCAGGAGAGCACGAATGGGAAAACCCCGGGAGTGCGGGTGGTCGTGGGATGCAGGATCCGGATTGCCCTTCCCTGACTGATGCGAATGGGCATGAACATGCGGAGGGGTGCCCGGATGTTCATGTGTGTGAAAATGAATATGGTGTTTCCAGAGTTTTCGAAAAATATCCAATCCCAAGCCCACCAACATTATTCCCACCGCAAATTCCAAGCCATCCGCCAACCGTTCCGGAATCGTAGCGCCCAACAATAACACCAGAGAGCTGAAGAGCACGAGCGTCAGCGAATGACCAAATCCCCAGGCCAGTCCTTGTGTAACGGTGTGGGAAACGGACCGGCTTCGAAGCGCCAATGAGACCACGGCCGCGGCATGATCGGCTTCAACGGCGTGGCGTATGCCCAACAAAAAGCCCAGTGTAAGTAGCGTCAACATGTCACCTTAGTCTACGGTTTCTTCATCGGGTAGGCATTGCCCCCTGACGTCGGGCCGATGGCGGGCCATGCTCGCTTTACAAAACCTCCTGCGCCATTCCTAGCCATCATGGCCTCGGAGGCCGAGCAGTGCCTTCCCGATGTTGGACACCCTGGCGAGATGCTTCGCCTCCGGCTTCGCACGACAGTAAGATGGCGGGTAATGCATTCCGTACAACCGAACCACGTCATCCTGAGCCGAATGCGAAGGATCTGTGCCCACCCAGATGCCTCTGAATATGGAATCCACCATTCCGAACAATCGTCTCTTCATCGGGTAGACATTGCCAACCTGAGATCGGGCGGATGGCGGGTGATGCCCGCTCTACAAAAACTGAAGAAATAATCCAAATTAAACGTTATCCCACTCATGAAAGAGGCTTCCGGACGATGGTGGATGTGGTGGAATGATAGACCGACCAATGAGATGGAGTCCGGGAGAGATTGACATAATGCTGAATATCCTCCGGGGAGCAGAGCCCGGTGCGGCAGTATTCCTCTTGTAACACCAATGCGGATTCGCCCATCACTCTGGCGATCGGAGAATCACCCGCACACAAATGCATGATGGATTGCGTGCGAACCATGTGAAAACCAACCGCTTCCAGTTTTGAAGGAAGCAATAGCCCGTACTCCGGGTGTAATCCGATGCCGGTAAACATTCGGCACATCGCCCGATTGACCCCGGCCTGTGGAGAAGCATCTCCGGGGTCAGGCAGGGTGGCTGAGGTAAAATCCGGTTCTTCAATAACCGCCCATCCTCCAGGTTTCAACAGGGTAAACATTTTTCTCATCATCTCTTCATCCATTGGATTATGGATGAGGACATATCGAACATGAATCAGATCAAACGAGTAATCTAAAGGAACCTCCAGGAACTGCCCCTCGTAAATGTGATAGGGGAGCGAGGACAATTCGTGAAGGTGCTGTGCCTGTTTATCGATTCCCACCGCCAGACCTTCCGGGCCTACCCGTTGGCCTATCCACCGGAGGATGGATCCGGCTCCCGGCCCCAATTCCAGGCAATGCCAGCCCCGTTGAATCCCGGTTTCCACTAACAGCGCAATGGTCGTGGGATCGTGAGCTTCTTCAATGAGCCGCAATCGCCGATATTCTCTCTCGGCGGGGTTGGTATCGAAAATGTAAGTCGCCATCCTTTTCTTTCCTGGTACCCTCTCCTGGATATACGTATTTATGCCCTGGCCGCATGACTTCCCGCAAGATAACCGGTGGACCATGCCCATTGGAAGTTAAAACCGCCGATCCGGCCGTCGCAATCCAACATTTCCCCGATGAGGTAAAGGCCAGGCACCAAGCGGGAGGCCATGGAATTGGGAGAGATTTCCGCCAGAGGAACCCCTCCCGCCGTCACTTCCGCAAAATTCCATCCACGCGGTCCGACGACTGGAAGGTGCAATTGGGTCATGGTCCGGACCAGGAGGTGCCGTGATGCCTTCGAGAGCCGATTGAGGGGGGTGTCTTCTCCAAATGATCGGCCGGAGGCCACGGCCTCGTGGTCCGTGAAGGTACGGGCGACCGCCATGGCCTGCCGAATCAGGCAACCGGCCACCCGAGTGGGAAGCCGTTCCGCCAGTAAACTCAACACCGTTTTTCGTCCCGGCAGTGTGGCCCCCTGCGTGAACCAGTCGTTCACTTCCGGCCATGACTGATGAGGAAAACAGTTCAGCGCCAGACGGACATCCTGTTTCGCCTCGTGCGCAGCCACCCAACAGCGGCTGGCATCCAACACCACCGGCCCGCTGATTCCAAAATGCGTCCATAAGAGCCTCCCGATCCGGCAATCGATGGTCTTTCCGGCGACCGTGGTGGTGAGCATGGCATCATGAGCGGTGCCGGACAGGTCAGCATGAAAAAATGAGGACTCCAGAAGAAGCGGGACCAAGGCCGGGTAGGTAGGCGTGACCGTGTGCCCGAATTCTCCCGCCAATGTCCAGCCTGACCCGTCCGAGCCGGTCTTGGGCAAGGATCGTCCACCGGTCGCCAAAATTACCCGGCCGGATCGAAGGCAGCCCTGTAGATGCCGGATCAGAAAGGTCCCTCCCTCCCGATGAATCCCCAGGACCCGGTGGTTGGTAAACAGCATAATGTTCAAGGCTTCACATCGCCGTAATAAGGCGTCAAGGACGGTTCGGGCCTTGTGGCTGTCGGGAAACAGTTTACCCGAGGTCTCTTCATGCAAAGGAACGCCCAAAGACGTAAACCATCGGATAGTGGCCTGTGCGTCGAAGCGCCGAAGTATCCGGTCGATGATTTTCCGTTGTCCATGGAAATCCGTCGCCCGGACTTCCCGGTTGGTGACATTGCACCGCCCGCCTCCGGAAACCAGGATTTTGGCCCCGATGTGTTTCGCGCTGTCCAGAAGGGCAATGCGAAGCCGGGGATTGGTTTCTCCGGCAAAGATGGCAGCCGCCAATCCCGCGGCCCCGGCACCGATGATGGCCAGGTCCACCTCGCCAGGTAAGGGGTGCTGAGGGGGTGTCACGGTTGGTGGCGGTTGAAGTGCGGCATGACGAAACAAAAGAAAAAAAGAAGTCTTTTTTTAACTCAGGCGGACCAATATCCTGCACTTTGGTTATAATCCCGGCACGGCCCCGGCCGGGAGGGGAGAGGAATGCCTTCAGTCCGTATGTATAGATTCACACGGGTTCAACCGAAAAAACACAATAACTCCCTCCCGGATCCAAGAATCCGGTACCATACGATCGAGTTCTGCTATCGTCTACCGATGGTGTTGTTCCTCCTCTTATACCACGAACAGGATTCTGTTGCCTTATGATCTTGCCCGGGTTTCTACGGAACGTCAGATTGCAGGCCCAGATGAACGGGATGGGCCGGAAGGAGTGGCACAACTTCCTGGAGCAGGCCCATCGCCCTCAAGCCGTTCAAGAGGCGGTTCTCAAGCGGATCTTACACCTTCAGGCGAATACGACCTTTGGAAAAACTTATCGCTTCAAGTCGATTCGCGGGTATCTGGAATATCGCCTGGGCATCCCCATACACACGTATGAAGATCTGGCTCCCTTCATTCGTGAGCAGGAAAACAACAAGGAACCCCGAATCAACCATGAACAGCCACTTGGCTATACCATGGCAAGCGGGACCTCGGGAACGTCAAAACTCATTCCCGTGCTTTCCGATACGCGTCACGCGCTGTTGCGGCACCAGCTTTTGGGTGCCTATGTCCGGTTTCAATCCATGCCCTCGATGTTTCACGGCAGCCTGTTGGTGATTGCCGGTGCCGAGGTGGAAGGCTATTTGGAAACGGGCACCGGTTATGGCTCCATGTCGGGATTGTGGGCGTCGTGCCTGCCGGCTGCGCTCAAAACGAAACTCTTCCTGCCGGACGATCTGCAAACGGTGGGAGATTATGAGAAAAAATATTTTTACCTGGCGGCCGCGGCGCTGGCCGAACCGGATATTTCCACCATTATGGCCGCCGATCCGTTTATCGTGGTGAAACTGGTGGGAACGGTCCGCCAACACTTTGCCCAACTCCTTGACCTGTTAGCCGCCCAAGGACAGGACGAATACATGGAAGGTTTGTGCCTGCCGGCGGTCTCCCCTCAGCGCCTCCGGTTTCTGCAGGGATTTCCGGGGCATGAAGAACACTTGACGGTGGAGGCCTTATGGCCTGATTTGCAGAGCGTGGTGACCTGGACCGGAGGCAATTGCGGGCTCCTGGCGCCCCGGCTGAAGGCCTTGTTGCCGTCCCAGACGGCTGTGATTGAACTGGGATACCTGGTGAGCGAATGTGCCGTCAGCTTGAACGTGGATCCTCGGACCAATCAATGTGTGCCGACCATTTCCGACCATTTTTTTGAATTTGTGAAGCAGGCCGATTGGGAACAACGTCGTCCCCATGCCTATACCCTGGAGCAACTTGAAGAAGGGCAGCACTATTATATTCTGGTCACCACCTCCAACGGACTCTATCGCTATTTCCTCAATGATCTGATCGAGGTCACCGGCCGATTTTACCAGATCCCCACCATCCGGTTTGTCCAACAAGGCTCGGGCCGTACCAATCTCGCCGGGGAACAACTCTATGAATATCAGGTAAGGGAGGCCATGGGGGGCGTTCAGCAGGACTATCACACCACCTTCGATTTCTATGGCATGGTGGGGGATGTGCGTAACAGGCAATACACCCTCTATCTGGAGCATGCTGCATTGGATTTTTTTGTAGCCTATAAGGTGGAGGAACGGTTGTTCAAGGCCAATCCTGGCTATCAGGCCATGCGGGACAGCGGCAAATTAAACCCCTTGCAAGTCGTGTATGTCCAATCCGGCACGGCCGATGCGTATAAAGCGTTTTGGGTCCAGCGCGGGCGCCGCGATTCCCAATTTACCTTTGTGGTCTTACAATATGCCGATAAGGAAGGGTTCGATTTCTCCAAATTTATGCGGGAGTGATGCCTTGATACCGCGTGCGCCCGGGTTGATCGGCGACATTCTCTTTCTGCCACCTTCTCAGGTAGGGGACCCGGCCCGCCTGTGAAACGGAGGGAAGGATACTGGTGTCTATGACTGATCCCACGATTACCTGCCCCAATTGCAAAACCGAAATTAAATTGACGGAGTCGCTGGCGGCCCCCTTGCTCGAAACCACGCGGAAGGACTATGAGCGGCGGTTGGCGCTGAAGGAAGCCGAAGCCGCCAAACGGGAGGCCGACATTCGTGAACGGGAAGCGGCCCTGGTGAAAGCCAAGGACGCGTTGGATGAACAGGTGGCTGAAAAGCTGAAACAGCAGCGTGCCGCCATTGCCGCCGAAGAAGCCCAAAAAGCCAAATTGGCCTTGGCCGGGGATCTGGAGCAAAAATCACGGGAACTCACCGAGCTTCACGACCTCCTCAAACAACGGGATGAAAAATTGGTCGAAGCGCAAAAAGTTCAGGCCGACCTACTCCGGAAACAACGGGATTTGGACGACGCGAAACGGGAATTGGACTTGACGATTGAAAAGCGGGTGCAAGAGGGGCTTGCGGCCACCCGTGATCAGGCCAGAAAAGAAGCGGAAGAGTCGCTCAAATTCAAGGTTATGGAAAAGGAACAGACCATCACCTCCATGCAAAAACAGATTGAGGAATTGAAGCGGAAAGCCGAACAGGGATCCCAGCAATTGCAGGGGGAAGTGCAGGAACTCGCACTGGAAGCCCTGCTGACCGCCAAATTTCCCATGGATCAGATCCAGCCGGTTCCCAAAGGCGAATATGGAGGGGATGTATTGCAACGGGTGGCCGGCCCGTTTGGCCCGCCATGCGGAACCATCTTGTGGGAATCCAAACGAACTAAAAACTGGAGTGATGGATGGTTGGTGAAATTACGGGAGGACCAACGGCAGGCCAAAGCCGAATTGGCGGTCATGGTCAGTCAGGCCCTCCCGAAAGAGGTCGAATCCTTTGATCTGGTGGAGGGCGTCTGGGTGGTGCATCCCAAGGTGGCCCTGCCTGTGGCGATGGTCTTGCGGCAGAGTCTGATGGAAGTGGCCTCCGCCCGGCAGGCGACCGAAGGGCAACAAACCAAAATGGAAATGGTGTATGAGTATCTGATGGGCCCGCGCTTCCGCCAACGGGTCCAGGCTATTGTCGAAGCCTTCTCCACCATGCAGGAGGATTTGGAAAAGGAACGCAAGGCCATCATGAAACAATGGGCCAAACGTGAAGAACAGATCGGGCGGGTCATGCAGGCCACCGTGGGGATGTATGGTGATTTGCAGGGCATTGCCGGCAAGACCCTACAAGAAATTGAAGGCCTGGAATTTCAGTCTCTCGATGCTCCCACGGAGGAAAACCCGTCCTGATTCATCCTGAATTTCGCCGTTGAATAATGTGGCTCCCTCCTGTGGTCATTTCGACCAAGGGGAGAAATCCTGCCTATATCTTTGTACTAAGATCTCTCCCTTTGCTCCAAACAACAAGCGCCTTTATAGCGGCGGGATCTCAAGCCCAGGGCCATAACATACCTCGGGTATTTCCAATTTCATCTACCCAACCACCACTTTTTCTCGTCGGCTTGTTGTAGCAAACAGGGTCCCTCGTGTGGTCCATGGATGTAGCAAATTGCGCCAAAATTCAGATTCACGAGGCAAAGAATTGAAAAACCGGTGGATTTTTATGGCATGCAACTTGGATAAATCTCATCATCATCGTTTTCCCTTTCCACCAATTTACCCACAAGGAGCAAAATCTTATGGATACACATTGGCGAACGACGGGTTACCTAATCTGGCTGAGTGTGGCGGCCATGGCTTTTGTGGGTGACATGTCATGGGCCGGGGACTTTAAATCCCGCGTGCCGCGGGAACATCTTGAAGAAGCTAAGGCCTTTACCAATCCGTTGAGTCCGTCACCGGAAAATGTGGCCACAGGCAGAAAATTGTATGAAGGCCGGGCGTATTGCTCGGCGTGTCATGGCAGGGCCGGAGAGGGAGGATTCGGGGAGCCGCCGTTTATTGCACCCGGAGCCCCGCCTCCGACCAATTTTGGCGATGCCGGATGGCAGGCCGCCCGAACCGATGGAGAAATTTTCTGGATTCTCAAACATGGCAGTCATGGAACCGACATGGCTCCGTTTATGCCTTTGTACATATCGGAAGAAGAGGCCTGGGCCATTGTCACCTATCTCCGGACGTTCGGGGGGACCTGATAAGTAGGCAGGCAATACACGTTTAAACAAGGGGGTTGCACCATGACTGGAATGTGTAGGGTCACACAACACAAAGTATGGATGGCGCTGTTGGCGATGTTGATGCTTGCGGGCTGCGGGCATCATGGGCGTTATAAAGATTCCGGTGATCATAAGATTTCTAAAATGGCCAAAGCGACCCTTCAGGGGTGTACCGATCCCGGCATTTCCGGAACGGCGACGTTGAAAGAATTCGATTCCCCGGAAGGCATTAAAAAAGTCTATGTCCAAATGGAGGTCAAAGGATTGAAAGACGGCAAACATGCCGTGCACGTTCATGAAACCGCCAATTGCCAACCCTGTGCCGCCGCGAAGGGGCACCATGATCCGGGCCCCTTCGGCAAAACCACTCCCGATGCGCCGGATTACAACCATCCATTTCACATGGGGGATTTAATCAATATTTCCGTGGTCGACGGTGTCGGCAAGTTGCATACGGTGACGAACCGGCTGACCTTGTCCGACGGGCGATTAAGTGTCTTCGATGAGGATGGCAGTACCTTCATCATTCATTCTCAGGAAGATCTCTATTGCGATCAGGAAGATAAACTGGTTCCCGGTTGTGCCGGAGGGCCTCGGGATGCCTGTGGCATTATCGAGCCGATGGCGGTTACGAAAGAATCGGGCATGTATTAACCGGCTTCAATGCTGGTGGAAAAGCCAATGACGGTATTGAAAGCCGGGTATCTCATTATGTCAGAGAGGAATGTCTCATGAACAATGCGACGCGATGGTCAATAGGGGTGGTAACCTTTCTAACTATGGGAGGGATCCAGGCCTGGGGTCAGGATCATGGTCATCAGCGGATGATGATGCCCAGAGTGCCTGCCGACAACATGGATGAGGCCAGAGCCCTCAAGAATCCTCTACCTGATTCCCTGGAGGTGCAGGAACGGGGTAAAGCCATTTATGAAGGGAAGGGGACCTGTATCAATTGTCATGGCGAGGGGGGGCGTGGGGATGGTCCTGGCGCTACAGGGATGAACCCGCCGCCACGGGTCTTTCGGTCTCATGGGTTTTGGCGACACCGGACGGAAGGTGAAATTTTCTGGGTGATCAAGCATGGTGTTCCCGGCACAGGCATGATTCCCTTCGGCGGATTGTTGACGGACGAGGAAATTTGGACTGTCATGCAGTATGAACGCAGTTTTGCCGCCGGCCCTTCAGGAGGGGGGATGCGGGGGCCTCGCGGGGGAGGGCACCAAGGCGGCGGAGGGCGTCATGGCGGAGGAGGCAGGATGCGGCACGATGACGGCCACGACAATCCGTCAGAAGGAATCGGCTTGACGATTCAAGCCGATGCTCAGGAGGAGCATGGTTCAAAGAAGGAGCAAAAGGTTGAGAAAGCCAGGGCCTCGGCGGTGTCCATCACCGAGGCCATCGGCATCGCCCTGCAACAGACGCCGGGCACGGTCTTAGAAGCCGAGTTTGAGATTGAGGATGGCCAAGCTCTCTGGGAAATCGAGGTGGCCACCGAGGATGGGCGGATCATGGAAATTCTGGTGGATAGTCAAACGGGAGACATTGTGACCGCCGAGGAAAAGGGAGCGGGTGAAAAGGAAAAAAAGAAGAAGGAGAAGAAGGGAAAAAAGAAGGAGCAGAAGAAAAAAGGGCAACAACGGCATGGCTCCGATACCCATCAGTCTGAGTGACCTTGAAAGGGAGTGTTGAATAATTGAAATTTTCAAGGACAAATTTGCTCAAGGCTGCGTTGACGATCATGGCTTTGGGTCGGTTCAAAAAAGTCCGTCCAGCAAGGCCACAGCCGTTTTTGCGGGCGGAGCGTA
>JBDIVP010000070.1:0-13813 GCA_039794325.1 Candidatus Inrsubterrania sp. | reverse complement strand
GCGACGATTATGACCGATCCCGACTTGGCGGATCGGACCTATATCGAACCGATGACGGTGGAGGTCGTGGAGGCCATCTTTGACCGTGACCGGCCGGATGCCCTCCTACCGACTATGGGCGGGCAAACAGCCTTGAACCTAACCGTTCAACTGGCCCAAAAGGGTATCCTGGAAAAGTATGGGATCACGTTGATCGGTGCATCCTATGAATCCATTCAAAAAGCGGAAGATCGCGACCTGTTCAAGCAGGCCATGGAACGCATTGGACTGAAGGTGCCGGCCAGCGGATGCATTCGTTCAAAAGAGGAAGCCATTCAACTGATTGACCGGATTGGGTTCCCGGCCATCGTCCGGCCTTCCTTTACTCTTGGGGGTGCGGGAGGCAACATTGCCTACAACCGGGAGGAATTTGAACGTTTTATCGATTGGGGCCTGTCCAGCAGTCCGGTGGGGCAGGTGTTGCTAGAGCAATCCCTCCTCGGCTGGAAGGAATATGAATTGGAGGTCATGCGGGATACCCGTGATAATGTGGTGATCATATGCCCCATTGAAAACTTGGATCCGATGGGGATTCATACGGGGGATAGTATTACCGTCGCCCCCGCCATGACTCTCTCGGATAAGGAATATCAATACATGCGCGATGCGGCACTTCGCATCATTCGTGAAATCGGAGTGGATACCGGAGGGTCCAATATTCAGTTTGCGGTGAATCCTCAAAACGGCGATCTGACCGTCATCGAGATGAATCCACGGGTGTCACGCAGTTCCGCGCTGGCATCGAAAGCCACCGGGTTTCCCATCGCCAAAATAGCCGCTAAGTTGGCTGTGGGCTACACACTGGATGAAATCCCCAACGATATCACCAGGGTAACGAAGGCGTCTTTTGAGCCTACGGTGGATTATGTTGTGGTGAAAATTCCCAGGTTTACCTTTGAAAAATTTCAAGGAGTGGATAAAACCCTGACGACACATATGAAATCGGTGGGGGAAGCGATGGCCCTCGGGCAAACCTTTAAGGAGGCCCTGCAAAAGGCCATCCGCTCTTTGGAGACGGACCGGTATGGTTTGACGTCACTTCACGGATTGGACGGACAATTTGCCCCATCCGGCCTTGATGGCCGGACTCTTGAGCAAATTCAAGCGGATATCCGGATGCCCACCTCTGATCGATTGTGGCATATCGCCGACGGGTTGCGGGCGGGGCTGTCCATCGAGGACATTCATGGCTTGTCAGATGTCGATCCCTGGTTTATTCAGGAAATTCGTGAGCTTGTCGAGTTTGAGGCTCGATGGGTGACCGAAATCAAGCCTCAACTCCTCAAGGAAACCCCTCTTACCGTATTTTCCCAATTGCCGGAGAACCTGCAGGTTCTTTTTGAGGAAGCCAAGCGGCTGGGTTTTTCGGAGCACCGTCTGGCCCAATTGTTGGGCGGGGAGGCGGAGCTGGCGTCGTGTCATGATTCGACGGATAACCCGAGTCATACCGGTATGGTCTATAAGCGGGTGGATACCTGCGGGGGGGAATTTGAAGCTCACACCCCCTATCTCTATTCCACCTTTGGTTCCACGTGTGAAGCCAGGGCGACCTCTCGCCGGAAGATCATGATTTTGGGCGGCGGCCCCAACCGGATCGGCCAGGGTATTGAGTTTGATTATTGTTGCGTACATGCCGCCATGGCTTTGCGTGAAATCGGCATTGAAACCATTATGGTGAATTGTAATCCGGAAACGGTCAGTACGGATTACGATATTTCAGATCGGCTGTATTTTGAACCCTTGACCAAGGAAGATGTGCTTCGCATCGTGAAGAAGGAACGACCGGATGGAGTGGTCGTTCAATTCGGCGGTCAAACACCGTTGAAACTGGCCGTTCCCCTGGCACAGGAAGGCGTGCCGATTTTGGGAACACAACCCGATTCCATCGATCGGGCCGAGGATCGCAAACGGTTTAGTGAACTCATCGGGCATTTGGATCTCCTGCAACCGGAGAATGGGACCGCCCGCACCTCCCACGAGGCCCATGTGATTGCCGTCAACATCGGCTATCCGGTCATGGTCCGGCCTTCCTATGTGTTGGGCGGGCGGGCCATGCAAATCATTTATGATGCCGAAGCCCTGGACCGTTATCTTAACGAAACCGGATTAAATCTTTCCAGGCATCCCTTATTGATCGATGATTATCTTGAGGACGCGGTGGAGGTGGATGTGGATGCCATCGCGGATGGGCAAACAGCCGTCGTCGCCGGTATCATGGAGCATGTGGAAATGGCCGGAATCCATTCCGGAGACTCGGCGTGCTCCCTCCCGCCGTTTTCTCTCCATTCGGACATCATTCAGCGGATCGAGCGGCAAACGGTTCGCCTGGCCAAGGAATTGAATGTCGTAGGATTGATGAACATTCAATTTGCGGTCAAGGACGAACGTGTTTATATCCTGGAAGTCAACCCTCGGGCTTCCCGCACCGTGCCGTTCGTCAGCAAAACCCTCGGCATTCCCCTCGCTAAGCTGGCCATGAAGGTCATGGCCGGGAAAACTTTACCGGAATTGGGTTTTGTCACACGTCCGACGTTTTCCCATATGTCGATCAAGGAAGCGGTCTTTCCGTTTACCAAGCTGGGAGTGTCTGATGTATTGCTGGGCCCTGAAATGCGGTCGACCGGGGAAGTGATGGGAGTGGACGATAATTTCGGATGGGCTTTCGCCAAGTCGCAAGCGTCGTCGGGCATGCCGATTCCGGTGAAAGGCGTTGCTTTGTTGAGCGTGAAGGAGGGAGACAAGCCGGCTGCCGTGGGGTTGGCTCACTCTCTTTCTCAGGCAGGGTTTATTCTTTATGCCACTCAAGGAACTGCCGCCTATTTGACCCAAAAGGGGTTGCGGGTTGTCCCCGTCAAAAAGGTGAAGGAGGGCCGACCGCATATCGTCGACTTCATCAAAAACAAGGAGATTGCCCTGGTGGTCAATACCGTCAGTGGATCCGCCTCCCAGGAAGATTCCTCCCCGATCCGACGAGCGGCGGTTTTTGGAGGAGTCCCCTATTTTACGACGATTCAGGCCGCCAATGCGGCCGTTTTGGGAATCGAGGCCATGAAGCGTTCGCCCTTGAGAGTACGAAGTTTACAAGAGTATCATCAGATGCCATCCACCAAGGAATGAGTACGAGTCATCTCCTCAACATGGGGGACGCCACCCCATTCATTTTTTCAACGTTCGGAGAGTGAGGATATGAAAATTCCCATGACTAAAAAAGGCTACGAAGCCTTGCAGGCCGAATTAACGCGATTGCGTCGTGATGAGCGGCCCAAAGTTATTCAAGCAATCCTTGAAGCCAGGGAGCACGGCGACCTCCGTGAAAATGCCGAATATAAGGCGGCCAAGGAACATCAACAGTTTATCGAGACACGCATGGCGGAATTGGAGTATAAGCTCGGAGAAGCGCAAGTCGTAGAAACAGGGGACGGGGAGACCGAGACGGTAGTCTTCGGCACCACCGTGTCATTGATCAATATGGAAACACAAGAAGAAAAACGGTATACCCTGGTTGGCCAGGAGGAAGCTGATCTGAAAAATGGAACCATTTCCGTGCAATCCCCGCTTGGCCGGGCTTTGATCGGCCATCGGATCGGGGAGATCGTCGAGGTTCACCGACCGGCGGGTACCATCGAATATCAAATTCAATCCATCGCCTTTGAGGGAACCTGATTATGCCGTCAGCGATATCATTGGTGACATTGTTAACGGATTTTGGCGAACGGGATTATTTTGTGGCCAGCATGAAAGGCGTGATGCTGGGAATTAATCCCCAGTTACGCATTGTGGATTTATCACACGGAATTCCGCCTCAGAATGTGGAGCAGGCCGCGTTTTTCCTGCGTTCGTGTTATCAGTTTTTCCCGGACGGCACGATTCATGTGGCGGTCGTTGATCCGGAAGTCGGCAGCGCCAGACGCCCATTGTTGGTTTCGACCTCCCGGCATTTTTTTCTTGTTCCGGATAATGGATTGTTAAGTCATGTGTTGCGCAATGAGGTCGGAGTGGAAGTCCGTGCGATTGAAAACAAGCAATACCGCCTGGAGTCGGAAGGGGCGACTTTTGACGGGCGGGATTTATTCGCCCCATCAGCCGCCTGGCTGAGCAAGGGGAAACCTCCAGGATCGTATGGCCGGCTGATCTATGACCAGGTCATGTTGCCGGAAAATGCCCCCACGATGAATCAGGACAGATTGGTGGGGCGAATTGTGTATATCGACCACTTCGGCAACGGCATTACCAATATCACCAGGTCCGATCTGGAGACCTTTCGGGCTGTGGCCAAACGGGACTGTCAGGGTGTCCGGATTGGTGAACTCCTGGTCAATGGCATCAAGACCCATTATGGTGAAGGGGCTCTCGGGACCCCCGAGGTTTTAATCAACAGCAATGGACATATGGAGGTGTTTGTCAAGCAAGGGAGAGCCGTCGACCGTTGTGGATTCCGGGTGGGACAGCCGGTGGAAGTGGTTTAGCTCATAGGAATGTTGCTGAGGATTCGGAAGAAGCTCTGTTGGAGTAACCAGCCCGGACCACCGCTATGGCCAGCAAGAGGATATCCAGCATTTGTTGTATTTCCCTTCTACTGGCTGACAGAGGGGGAACCAGGATGAGCACATCCCCGATGGGACGAATCAGGAGGCCCAGGATTTTAGCCTGGCTCGCAATCCGATGGCCTATCCGTTCGGCCGGAGAAAAAGGAATTTTGTTTTCCGGGTCCGGCAATACTTCAATCCCCACCATATACCCGCATTGGCGAATATCTCCGACCCATGGCTCCTGCCGAAGCGACTGCAATTTCGAATGAAGCCAGGGAATTCGCTTTTGAAGTTTTTGAAGCGTGCGCTCCCGTTTAAAGACCTGAAGATTGGCCAGGGCGGCCGCGCACCCCAAGGGATTTCCGGTGTAACTATGCCCATGATAAAAGGTTCGACCTTCCTCGAACTTTCCCAGAAAGGCCTCAAAAACAGGCTGGGTGGTCAAGGTGGCGGCCAACGGCAGGTATCCGCCCGTGAGACCTTTGGCCACGGCCAGAAAATCCGGTGTGACGGACTCGTGTTCACACGCAAACATTCGTCCCGTCCGACCAAAACCGGTGGCCACTTCATCCGCAATCATGAGTACCCGATACCGGGTGCACAGTTCCCGTACCGTTCGGAGATAGCCCGGCGGGGACGGAATCATGCCGGCCACAGCCTGCATCATGGGCTCAATGATCAGACCGGCAATAGAGGGATGATGTTCCTGGAGGAGCGCTTCAAGGGAGTTCAGACAGGCCAGCCGGCAATCCGGATAGGTGAGGGATAAGGGACACCGGTAACAATGGGGAGATTCGACATCATACGTCTGGAAAACCAATGAGGGAAACGGGCGACGAAAAGCCTGGATGCCGCTGAGACTCAGCCCGCCCACGGTATCCCCATGATAGGCGGAACTCAAATGGATAAAACGGATTTTTTGAGGTTGGGGATCGGGGCATTGTTGCCAATACTGGATGGCCATTTTGGCGGCGACCTCTACCGCCGTTGATCCATTATCTGAAAAAAAGACCTTGGTCAATCCTTTCGGAGCCAAATCAATCAGGGTTTTGGCCAGAAGAACCGCCGGCGGATTGGAGGCACCAAGGAGGGTGGTATGGGCAACCTGGGCTAACTGCCGTCGAACCGCCCGATCGATGCTTGGATGGCGATGTCCGTGGATATTCACCCAGATGGATGCCGTCCCATCCAGATATTTGTTCCCTTCGATATCATAGACATAGGAGCCCTTGCCTTTCGTGAGGATCAAGGATGGCTGCTGGCCCCATTCCTTCATCTGGGTAAAGGGATGCCAGAGAAATTGACGGTCCAGCTCTTGAAGTTCTTTGGCGGTTAATGAACGCGGCATACTGAATACCTGAAGATACCTGAGATAACCTAAAATGAACAAATGGTTTTTTGACAACTTACCTGACGGCCACTACAATCAGCGACTGCTCGCATGACAAAACCCCTTCCACAAACTCAGATTCGCAATTTTTCCATCATCGCCCATATCGACCATGGAAAATCCACCTTGGCCGACCGGTTTTTGGAATTGACCGGTGCCATTTCCAAACGGGAATTCCGTGAACAATACCTGGATGCCATGGATCTGGAACGGGAACGGGGAATTACGATTAAAGCCCATGCCGTTACCACACGCTATCGGGCCTCCGACGGCAAGGAATATCTGTTCAACCTCATTGATACTCCGGGCCATGTCGATTTCGCCTATGAGGTTTCGCGAAGCCTGGCGGCATGCGAAGGAGCCCTGCTCCTTATTGATGCCACACAGGGCGTGGAGGCTCAAACCATCGCCAATGCCTATTTGGCCATTGCCAACAATCTCGTCATTATTCCGGTCATCAATAAAATCGATTTGGCCAGTGCCGATGTGGAGGGGGTCAAACGTCAGATTGCCGATGTGCTGGGCCTTTCCGAGGAAGAAGCGTTTCTGGTCAGTGCCAAAGAGGGGAAGGGAGTCAAGGAGGTGCTGGAAGGAGTGGTTCGACTCGTTCCGCCCCCTTCTGGATCGTTGGAACGGCCGTTGAAAGCGCTAATTTTTGACTCCTGGTTCGATAATTATCAGGGCGCCGTGGTTCTGTTGCGTGTCCTGGATGGAGAGCTGGTTCCGGGCATGACCATCCGGTTGATGTCAAACGGCCGGGAATTTGAATTATCCGAAGTTGGCATCTTCGGTCCCAAACGGACCAAGGTGTCCCGATTGGGACCCGGCGAGGTCGGGTATGTCTGTGCCGGCATGAAGGACCTGTCCGATACCAAAATCGGGGATACCGTTACCGATGCCAGACGTCCTGCCGACACCCCGTTACCGGGCTATCGCGATGTCAAACCCGTCGTATTTTGCGGGCTGTATACCACCGATAATGCGAAATTCGAGGATCTCAGGGATTCTCTGGAGAAATTGCGTTTAAACGACTCCTCATTTGTGTATGAACCGGAAACCTCCATGGCATTGGGTTTTGGATTCCGTTGCGGATTCCTCGGTCTTTTACACATGGAAATCATCCGGGAGCGGCTCGAACGGGAATATGGCTTGGATCTGATCAGTACGGCTCCTACCGTCGTCTACAAGGTGTTTACGACCAATGCGCAGGTCATCGATATTGAAAATCCCTCAAAGCTGCCTGACCCGTCACACATCGACCACATCGAGGAACCTTTTATCAAGGCCACCATCATCACCCCTGAACGATATATCGGAAATATTCTGCAACTCTGCCAGGAACGCAGGGGGCAGCAATTGGGCATGCAATACCTGGATCCCACCAGAGTGATGTTGTCCTATGAGCTGCCGCTCAACGAAATTGTGTTAGACTTTTATGACAGGCTGAAATCCCGGACGCAGGGGTATGCCTCACTCGATTATGAACTTTCGGGGTACCGGGAGTCGGACCTGGTTAAAATGGATCTCTTACTGAACGGGGAAAACATTGATGCCTTATCGATCATCGCTCACAGGGACAAAGTGCAAAGCCGGGGGCGACAACTGGCTGAAAAAATGAAGGAATTAATCCCGAAGCAAATGTTCGAAATCGCTATTCAGGCCGCCATCGGCAAACGCGTCATCGCCCGGGAAACCATCGGAGCCTTGAAAAAAAATGTCACCGCCAAATGTTATGGAGGAGACATTACCCGTAAACGAAAACTGTGGGAAAAACAAAAAGAGGGGAAAAAACGGATGAAACAACTGGGCAGGGTTGAAGTACCACAGGAAGCCTTTTTGGCGATTTTAAAAACCGACCCCAATTGAGTCCATGATGGCTGATCAGGAATCCCAATCGTCCAAAATAAACGAACCCGCCGAAGATCATCTCGGGAGGAAGGAATCGGTGTCAGCTCCGCCCAAGGATACCGTGGTTTCCCGCAAATCCATTATTCGGGAGTATGCGGAAGCCTTGGTCATTGCCATCATTCTGGCTCTGACCATCCGGGTATTTTTCGTGCAAGCCTTTAAGATTCCCTCCGGCTCGATGATTCCGACCCTGTTGATCGGTGATCACATTCTGGTTTCCAAATTGTCTTATGGAATTCAGTTGCCCAAGGATTGCGAGTTCCAGATTTCCTTTCCGCCCGTCACGTGTTATGCCTCGACGATGTTGACCCAATTTGATCCCCCCCAGCAGGGGGATATTATCGTGTTTCGATACCCGGAAGATGAAAACAAGGATTTTATTAAGCGGGTTGTAGGAACTCCCGGAGATACGATCGAGATTCAGAACAAAAAGGTCTATGTCAACGGCGTTGTGCTCCAGGATGAGGCCTATACCCAACGGATCGACCCGGGCGTTATTGATGGACGGATCAATCCACGGGATAATTTCGGACCGGTGACCGTCCCCCCGGATTCCTATTTTGTGATGGGGGACAACCGGGATCAAAGCCTGGACAGCCGGTTTTGGGGATTTGTGAAAATGGATAAGATCAAAGGCCGGGCCTTTTTGGTCTATTGGTCATGGAACGGTCACGGCAATTGGACCAACTGGATTCGCTGGGAACGGATCGGGAAGGTTATCCGATGATATTCGCCCCAGTACCATGCACGATCGCCGAACCGGTAATCTAAGACGGGAATGAAACGGCCTTCCACTTCCCTGACGTTTTCCCAACGCAGGCTCCAATCTTATCTGCAACGCTTTGCACGGTCACGAGTGTTGGTTCTGGGAGACCTCATCGTCGATCATTACATTTGGGGGAAAGTCCATCGAATTTCTCCCGAAGCTCCCGTCCCGGTTGTGCATGTTCAATCGGAATCCTATCGCCTGGGAGGCGCCGCCAATGTATACCATAACATTTTGACGCTGGGCGGGCAGGCGGAACTGTGCGGGGTGGTAGGCGCCGATATGGATGGGAAACAACTCCTTCGGCAACTCCGGCAGGCCTCGGCCGGTCATGCCGGGATCATCGTCGACGCGGGCCGGCCCACTATTAAAAAGACACGGGTGGTGGCCCACAATCAACAAATCGTCCGATTTGATGTAGAAAACGGGCAACCCATTTCCTTGAAGGTGGAGCGCAAGATCCTAAAATACCTTTCCCGCCGAATGTCCGAGGTGTCCTGTGTCGTCATCTCTGATTATGCCAAAGGTCTGGTGACCCGCAGTCTCGTGACTCAGGTACGAGCCCTGGCTGATCAATGTCATGTGCCGGTTATTGTGGATCCCAAGGTGGAACATATGTCCTATTATACCGGTGTGACTGTCGTGACCCCCAATCATCTGGAAGCCATGCAGGCAGCCGGTTTCGTCCCCACCCAGCGTATACCTATTGAAGAGATCGGTTTTGCCCTGCAGGAGCGATTGCAGTGCGAAACCGTCATTGTGACTCGGGGTGAGGAGGGGATGAGCGGTTTTCAACACGATGGACGGTCCTGGACCATTCCGGCGGTGGCCCGGCAGGTCTATGACGTCACCGGGGCCGGGGATACGGTCGTCAGCACATTATCTCTGGCCATCAGCGCCGGGGCCACCCTTCCCGAAGCTGCCGTTCTCGCCAACCATGCCGCCGGCATAGTGGTCGGGCTGGTCGGCACAGCTACGGTTTCACGGAAACAGTTGCAGGAGAGTCTTCAGGATGTCCAGTGCTGACCAGGTAAGTGTCTGCATCCCGGCCAGATTCGGGTCAACCCGTTTTCCCGGAAAACCCTTGGCACGGTTGCGGGGAAAACCCCTGATTCAGCATGTCTATGAGTCGGCGCAACAGGCCACCGGGGTGGGCGAGATTGTGATCGTGACGGATCATGACGACATCCATCGCACGGTCAAGGCTTTTGGAGGCGACTCTGTTCTGATGACGGAACCGTGCCGCACGGGAACGGATCGGGTGGCCAGAATCGCGGACAGGCTGCAGCATGAAGTGGTCGTCAATCTGCAGGCGGACGAAATTCCCATGCATCCGGCTCTTTTGACGGATTTAATCCAACCTTTCATGAAATCCTCGGTGGGAATGGGCACATTAAAACGGCCTCTTCACCGCACGCAGGATTTTCATAATCCCTCCATCGTCAAGGTTGTAACCGATCGGCAGGGCCGGGCATTGTATTTTTCCAGGAGTTCCATCCCCTGCTGGCGCGACGGCCATACGGAAACGAACGTCCCCTTGGCTTCCATGCACCTGGGGATTTATATTTTTCGCAAACCGGTGCTTCAGCGCTTGGCCGGATTGGCCAGCGGAGTCCTGGAAGAGGCGGAAAAATTGGAACAATTACGGGCCCTTGAAAACGGAATTCCGATCAGGGTCTGGGAAACAGCCCACGGATCCCTGCGGATTGATTGCCCCGAGGATCTGCCGGCGGCCGAATTAGAGTTTGATACCTGGCATTCCTTGCCGGATTTGCCGAATACCAGATGATTCCGAGTTGAAATGGAGAGAGGGAATATGGTGGAGTGGACCGAAACAAAGCGTCTCCTCTTATGGCGAATGGATAGGTTGAACCGATGAGCAAATTCATTTTCATCACAGGTGGAGTGGTCTCATCTCTGGGGAAGGGTCTTTCTTCGGCCGCCATCGGGCATCTGCTCGAAAGCCGCGGCATGACCATCACCTTCCTCAAGCTGGATCCGTATATCAACGTCGATCCGGGAACCATGAATCCGTATCAGCACGGGGAAGTGTTTGTCACGGACGACGGTGCGGAAACCGACTTGGATCTCGGCCATTACGAGCGGTTCACCACTGTCCAATTAAGCCGGGAAAACAACTGTACGACTGGAAAAATTTATGAGTCGGTTATTCGAAAGGAACGCCGGGGAGAATATCTGGGGGGAACCGTTCAGGTGGTTCCTCATATCACCGATGAAATCAAGCAATCGATCATGAAGGTGGCTCACGACGTCGATGTCGTCATTGTCGAAATAGGCGGAACCGTCGGCGACATCGAAAGTCTTCCCTTTCTCGAAGCCATCCGGCAAATGCCGTTCGATGTGGGCCGCGAAAATGTGTTGTATATTCATTTGACCCTCGTGCCCTTTATTGAAACGGCCGGAGAGCTGAAGACCAAACCCACTCAACATTCGGTCAATAAACTACGCGAAATCGGTATCCAACCCAATATTTTATTGTGCCGGACCGACCGCTATCTTCCTCCGGGGGTGAAGGACAAAATTGCGCTGTTTTGCAATGTGGATAAGGGGTCGGTGATTACGGCCAAAGATGTCGAGTCAATTTACGAAGTGCCGATCGTGCTTCGAAAGGAAGGGCTGGATGAACTTATTGTGCGGTCCCTGAGACTGGAAACCCGGCCGCCCAATCTGCGGGATTGGGATATGTTGGTCCAGAAGATTAAACGCCCCCGCCATGAAGTCACAATTGCGTTGGTAGGCAAATACGTGGCCTCCCGTGAATCCTATAAAAGCCTGTCGGAAGCCCTGATTCATGGAGGCTTGCGGGATGAAGCCGGCATTCATATTCTCTGGGTGGAATCGGGAGATATTGAACAGGAAGGCCCGGAACGCCTGCTGGCCGACGTCGACGGCGTTTTGATTCCGGGGGGGTTCGGTATTCGGGGGATCGAAGGGAAAATCCAGGCTATCCGATATGTCCGGGAACGGCAATTGCCGTTTTTGGGCATTTGTCTGGGAATGCAATGTGCCGTCGTTGAAATTGCCAGAAACCTGGCTGGTTTGGCCGATGCCAACAGCTCGGAATTCAATCCAGACACGCCTCATCCTGTTATCGATCTGCTGCCGGAACAACGCACCGTCCAGGATAAAGGCGGGACCATGCGGCTGGGGGCCTTTCCCTGTCGGATTCATCAACAGACCTTGGCCTTTTCCGCTTACCAACAAATGGAGATTCGTGAACGTCATCGGCATCGATACGAATTCAATAATGATTATCGGGAAGCCCTCGTCAAAAGCGGCCTGGTGGTAAGCGGCACGTCACCGGACGACCGGTTAGTGGAAATTATTGAGTTAAAGGGCCATCCCTGGTTTGTCGGAACGCAGTTTCATCCCGAGTTTCAGTCGCGATTTTGTTCTCCCCATCCCTTGTTTACGGCCTTCATCGGGGCTGCTCTTCAACGGAAATTCGGCTCATAGATCAACGAAAGGACACACCCTGTGCTCACCGAAGTGGATATTGGACCCTTTTCGGTCGGCGGCCATTGCCCCCATTTTCTCATCGCCGGCCCCTGTGTGATTGAAAGCGAACAGGTCGTCCTGGAAACCGCAGCGGCGATTGCAGACATCGCCAGAGGACTCCGCATCCCCTTTGTCTTTAAATCTTCTTATGACAAGGCGAATCGAACCTCCATTTCCTCGTTTCGCGGGTTAGGCATCACGGAAGGATTACGGATTCTGCAAAAGGTCAAACAGGAAATCGGGGTCCCCATCCTGACGGACATTCATGATGTGCAGGAGGTTTTGCCAGCGGCAGCGATTGCGGATATCCTTCAAATCCCGGCGTTTTTATGCCGGCAAACCGATTTATTATGCGCCGCCGCCAAAACGGGGCGGGTCGTCAATGTGAAGAAAGGCCAATTTCTCTCACCATGGGACATGGGCAATGTCATCAAAAAGCTGGAGGAAGCCGGCACAAAAAAAATCATTCTTACCGAACGCGGAGCCAGTTTCGGCTATCAAAATCTGGTGGTCGACATGCGGTCATTTCCTGTTATGCGGAGCCTCGGCTATCCCGTCGTCTTTGATGCGACCCATAGCGTGCAACTGCCCGGAGGGGGAGGGACCCGTTCATCGGGGCAACGTGAATTTGTAGCGCCTTTGGCCAGAGCCGCCGCCGCCGCAGGTTGTGATGGGTTTTTCATGGAGGTTCACCCTTCCCCCGATGAAGCCTTGTCCGATGGTCCTAACATGGTGCCCCTCCATGAACTGAAAGGATTACTTGAAGATCTCCAGGCCATCTGGAATGTCGCCGGCAAAGGATTCGACAAACAAAAGGAAAATCATGGATTGATCGTCTCATGACGAACCCTGCCGATACGTTGAAGAGCAAATCCCTTAAGGCCCCTGGGAGCTCTCCGGTTCCCAGCAAGGCTTCAAACTTCAATGTTCCCAATTCCATTACGTTTTTCAGATTATTTTTAATTCCCGTGTTTATTTGGACATTTTCTGATCCAACTCCGGAGCGTTCATTCTGGGCCGCCGTGGTTTTTGCCGTGGCCGCTATTACGGACTTTTTTGACGGATTTCTGGCCAGACGTCATGGGCAGATCACAAATCTGGGGAAATTGTTGGATCCTGTTGCCGACAAACTGTTGGTCGCCTCAGGTCTCATCCTTCTGGTTCAAGTGCAGCGTGTGCCTGTCTGGTTGGTCATTGTCATGATCGCCCGGGAACTGATCGTGACCTGGGCCCGTGCCGTGGCCGCACGGGAAGGCCTCGTCGTGCCGGCCGACACGATGGGAAAAGTGAAAGTAATTGCACAAATTTCAGGAATCTTGTGTCTGCTTTCCATAGGAATTCTTCCAGAATTGGATTCTGCTCTGTTTGTGAGTGGGAGCCTTTTGTTGTATCTCGCCTTATTCTTTTCCTTATGGTCCGGATGGGGATATCTCACGCATATTTTCCGGAAAATCGGGTCTCCCTGGTAACCTGACCACCGGTTTTTCACAGCCACGTACCGATGATCATCGAACTTTTTGTTCTGCTTGCCAGTTACCTGTTGGGTTCCGTTCCGTTTGGACTCCTGGTTGCCCGAATTACCGGGAAACCTGATCCGAGAGCGCACGGGAGCAAAAATATCGGATTACGAATGTCTTGAGGGTGTGCGGAAAGCAAGCCGGC
>JBDIVP010000069.1:0-14150 GCA_039794325.1 Candidatus Inrsubterrania sp. | reverse complement strand
CGGCAAATTCATCAATAACAACGACGATATAGGGAAGGGGAACACGCTCATCCGGTGCCTCCCCCTCTCTTGTGGAGCCTTCATCGACCTGGTCGCCGGAAGAGTCGCCAGCTTTCGAACGAGTTGATTTATGATCACCGGTTTCCTTCATTTCTGATAACTTCCGGTTGTAGGCATCAATATTTCTAACCCCCAGCTCAGCCAGCACACGATATCGTCGCTCCATTTCCTGAACCACCCACCCGAGACCGCGGGCAGCTTCCTTGGGATTAGTGATGACCGGTCGAATCAGATGAGGAATACCGTCATAAACCTGCAATTCTAATACCTTCGGATCAATCAAGAGCAACTTGACTTCATCGGGATGGGCGGAAAACAACAGATTCAACAAGACACAATTGATCCCCACACTTTTTCCTGCACCGGTGGCACCCGCCACCAAAAGGTGGGGCATGGTTCGAAGATCGGCCACGACCGGACGTCCAAAAATATCCTTTCCCAACGCCAAAGCCAATTTGGACCGGGACTTCCGGAAAGCCTCAGACATCAACATATCCTTTAACCCAACCGTTTCACGTTGGGGGTTGGGCACCTCTATACCGACTGTGGATTTACCAGGAAGCGGGGCAACAACCCGAACTTTTAACGCCTTCAAAGCCATGGCCAAATCATCGGCCAAATTCACGATACGCGCCACCTTGATGCCTGGCCCCGGGGCAAATTCATACATCGTAATAACAGGGCCGGGATGCACATCGGTCACCGTTCCTTCAATGCCGAAACTCGCCAGTGTCTGAACCAGAATCTCCGATTGCGATTTCAGTACATTATCCGTTTGGTAAGCAGCCCGAGGCGTGTGAGTGTCCAGCAAATTCATCGGTGACGGCAATTGGTAGGATTTAGCAATTTTAGAAGGGACCGGGTAACGCTCATCTAGGAGCTCGGTGACTTCCAGATTAAGCTGCATACCCGTTGGGTTCCCGCCGCCCTTGGGTGCCGCTTTGCCAGGGAGCGCTTTGATTTCCAAGGGTTCCAACGCACCTCCGACTCCACCGCGGCCCGCCAATTGTCGATTGATTCTAATAGTTTTATTTTCTTTGGGTTTTGGTTCTCTGCTCCACCATTCTTTTTCTCGAAGGGTTTGGACTATACCAATTGTCATCCTTCCACCGGCATTCACCACTTGGCGTGCCAGACCACCGATCGACATGGGAACAAGATATAAAAATCCCACCACCACCAACGATGCCAAAATAATAGTGGCCCCGGTAGAGGCCAAATAAGTTTCCAGTTCCCCCGCCAACCATTGCCCCACTAATCCTCCCCCTCGTCCTTCGAAGCCCATTCCATGCATCATGCTCATCTTAATGCGCGGTGACTGAAGGTGCAGTAGAGCACTGACCGACAGAATGCCCAGGCAGGCCCCCACGGCCGCGCCAAAGGTCAGACGGAGTCGTTCACCAAAAATGCAGCCAATCCCGTAGGACACCGCTAACACCGGAATCAAATAGGCTGCACCGCCCAACAGTTCAAACAATAAAAAAGCAAGGGTGGCTCCGACTAATCCGATGGCATTCCGGGGCATCGCGTTTGGATCACCCGGTGCCATGGCAAAGAGGATGGGATCTTCCGGTGAAAAGGTGAGGACGCTTAATCCGCATAGAACACCCAAGGTCACCGTTACAATACCCACCACCTGGGTCGTAACCAGGGACACCTCCTTGGGACGTTCCGGGGGCTTGGGGTTCTTGGTACTAGGGAAGATACTCACAGGGTAAATCCTAACATAAGGGTTTCTATCGAGCAAACAACCCTTACGCGACGGCCCGGCTTTTGGTGGGAAAAGTCGCCTTGGTGCCCGACATCACCACATACATCCCCCCTATTTCCGCACCCATTCCAATTATTTCACAGATCCGTAGCCGCGGTTCCGCAAAAGGCATGGTTCAGCATGCGAAATTCTTGTACGGTGAGAGTCTCAGCACGCCTGGCAAGAGAAATTCCCGACACCCGTTGAACGTGATGCAACTTTTCTGCAGGCACTCCCGCAGATCGAAAGGCATTAAACAGCGTTTTCCGTCGATGCCCAAAGGCCCATCGGACCATATTTTGAAAGGGCCCCATGTCCTCCCGGACGGACGATTCCTCATGTCGAATGTCCAATCGTACGACTCCCGAATCCACATCCGGAATAGGCCGAAAACATTTCGGAGACACTTTAAACCCAAACCGGACATCGGCCACATGCTGAGCCAGAACCGCCAAAACCCCGTACTGCTTAGTTCCAGGCTTGGCCACCAACCTTTGGGCCACTTCCAATTGAAGGGTCAGAACCATTCGACGAATCTGCGTCCGCCTTTCCAATAAGCGGAATAGAATCGGGGTCGAAATATTGTAAGGCAGATTGGCCACCACAACCGTCGAGTCGGGCAAATGCTCAAAGGGGAAACGGAGCGCATCCTGCTCTTGGATCTCCACATTCTGAGTGGCTCCCAATTCCACCCGCAAAAAATCCACCATCCTAGAGTCCACTTCCAAAGCCAGAACCCGCCCTGCCGCCCGGCATAACAAGGCGGTCAACGCCCCCCCGCCAGGACCGATTTCACAAACCGAATCCTGTTGCGTGAGATCCGCAAGTCCAACGATCTTTCGAAGAACATTGGGATCAACAAGAAAATGCTGCCCCAGACGTTTTCTGGCACATGGTGGGCGATTGGGCATGTCAGAACAATGGAAGGATCGCGACTGAAGAGAAGATAGCGCGTTTCACACGATACACCTGAAGCATGGGTCAGGGGATACCGCTGGATTGAATCTCTTTGGCCAATCGCTTGAGATGACGACGACACATGTCCACTTCATCGGCTAACTCATCGAACACATCACCAACGAAGTAGGTCGTTTCAAGCCAATCTTTGGAGAGACCCTGGATATACCCTTCACTCACAAACGCCGCCAATTCCCCGATTACTTTCCGTTTCCACTTCGTGACATGCTCTTTACCCTGGACGGCATTGAGAGCCTTTTCGGCTTGTGCATGAATTTTATCCAGCTCCGACAATTGCCCTTGAATATACTCCAGCAATTCCTGCGTCTGACCCGACATGATCGATCATTCCTTTTGGTTGAATCCGTTGTTAGTGGGCATCCAAACAGAAGCAGAGAGATTACAAGGTTTCCTCGGGGCCCTTGGTAAACATCATCCCCGGCTCCACCCGATGACCTGCCAAAAATTGGGTGACCTGCATGCGTTTCTTGTTGGCGGGTTGGATTTCAAGAACCTTCAACAGGCCTTCTCCGGTCTTCACCACAATTTCCCCTTTGTTTACTTGTGTGATGGCGCCAGCCGGGAAGTCATCCCCTCCCGAGACAGAATCGTCATGCAATTCCCCTTTCCAAATCCCCATCCGAATCCCCTGCAGAAAGGTATAGGCACCGGGCCAGGGTGATAATCCCCGAATCCGGTTGACTAATTCATCCGCAGACCTTGTCCAATCCAGCAAGCCATCTTCCTTTTTCAGCATCGGAGCCAGCGTAGCGTCCTCCTCCTTTTGCAATTGGGGCTTCACCTCTCCCCGCACCCAATCCCGGAGCGTTTCAAGCAACAGCCTCCCGCCAATCTCCGCCATTCTTTTCGCCAACTCTCCTGAGGTTTCCTCAGGGCCAATGGACACCGTGGCTGTTCGAAGGATGGGTCCGGTATCCATCCCCTCATCCATTTTCATAATGGTGACCCCTGTTTCCTGCTCCCCATTCAGGATCGCCCATTGAATCGGAGCGGCTCCACGATATTTGGGAAGAAGGGATCCGTGTACGTTGAGACACCCCATGGACGGCAATTCCAACACCACGGGAGGCAAGATGCGGCCGAACGCCGCCACTACAATTACCGCCGGATTCCACCCGGCCAACGTCTTAAGAAAGGCAGGATCTTTCATCTTCATCGGTTGGATCACCGGAATCTGATGGGCAAGCGCCAAAGCCTTGACCGGTCCAACCTGAATTTTCTGGCCACGCCCCTGAGGTCGATCCGGTTGACAAACCACCCCCCTCACCGTGAAATCGGAATTCACCAGCTGGTGAAGGGTGGGAACGGCAAAATGGGGGGTTCCCATAAACACGACATTCATGACGCCTTCTCTACCAGCTTCCTCGAATGGAATCAACCAGCCGCCTTCTCCATTGATCCACCTGATTTTCTCTAAATCCTCCCCCGGCCTATCCCGATAACACCGGCCTTGCTTGAGGCCTGGAAGGTTTTGCTTGGGTTTTTTGATTTTTCGCCATAACCGTGTCAGTCCTTTGGCCGAAGCAGGGGCTCATTGACTCGACAGAAATTACTGTGCTAGAAGCCCATGCTCCAACTTTTTTCCATTAACCGGAACAGCAGGGCCGAGAGTTCAAGCATGGGTGGACATAGTCATTGGTCGACCATCAAACGGCATAAGGGAGCCCAGGACGCCAAGCGGGGGAAAATTTTTACCCGGGTGATTCGGGAAATTTCCATCGCCGCTCGGGGTGGGGGAGATCCGAACGGAAATCCGGCCTTGCGCCAAGCCATCGCCAAAGCGAAAGAAGTGAACATGCCCGCAGACACCATCAAACGGGCCATTCAACGGGGAACGGGTGAACTGCCGGGCATGCAAATCGAAGAATTCACTCTGGAAGGTTATGGTCCCGGAGGTACAGCGATCTTATTGGAAATCACCACGGACAACCGGAACCGTACCGTGGCCGAGATCCGCAGCCTGCTCACGAAAAACAACGGAACGATGGCGGAAGCCGGGGCCGTGGCCTGGCAGTTTCAAAAAAAGGGCCTTTTGATTGTCGACAAGGATGCCATTTCAGAAGACCAGTTGTTCAATTTGGCCATTGAAGCCGGTGCGGAAGACATGAAGCAGGCCGGTTCCACCTTTGAAATCATAACCGAACCAACGGATTTTGAGGCCGTCAAAGAAGCGCTCAAGGCCGCCAATATTGAACCGAGTGTGTCGGACTTGACCTTTCTTCCTCAAAACCAGATTCAATTGGAGGAAAAGGCCGCGGAACAGACCCTGAAACTCATGGAAATTCTTGACGACCATGAGGACGTTCAAAAAGTCCATGCCAATTTTGATATTTCCGACGAAATCATGGAGAAAATGGCTTCGGTCAACTAACGTTCCCTCCACGGGTTCATGAACCGAATCATCCACCGACGTCCGGCTCATCTTCCTCCATCGAGAGGCCCTGTTTTTCGTAAACATCGAGAGTCACACGGAAAGAAGAACGTCCTCGCTCCGGCAAGCTCTCCCCTCTCCGCAGCAAAAAAGCATCCGTTGCCCACCGCGCCTGAAGTATTCCCCCGATGATTGCATTACTCTCCGGCATTCTTTCTTCCAAATCTCCTCAGGAAGTTATTGTTGACGTCCATGGGGTCGGTTATCAAATCGCCATTGCCCTTTCCACTTACTTTAACCTTTCTCATATCGGATCACCGATTCAATTGTGGATTTCCACACACATACGCAATGACACAATTCAATTGTTTGGATTTGGAACACACGAAGAAAAACAAACGTTTCTTTTATTGACGGGCGTTACCGGCATCGGCCCTAAACTGGCACTCAGTGCGTTGTCCTCCTTTTCCGTTCCGGATCTCTGTACGGCCATTGAGGCCAATGACACCGATAAGCTGGCCTCCATTCCCGGCGTGGGGAAAAAATCGGCGAGCCGGATTATTCTGGAATTAAAGGGTAAGACCAATCGGATCTTTCTGGATACCGCCGGTGAACACACCGCTCCCATTACCCCTCCGTCCTCTTTGGTTTTCCAAGAAGAGGCGGCCTCGGCTCTTCTCAATCTCGGATATCGAGCACCGGAGGTTAAGGAAGCCCTTGCCCGGGCGCTTGCTAAAATCGGGGAGTCATATGAATTGGAAGAACTGATTCGTACCGCACTCAAGGAATTGGCGAAGCAGTAAAAATAGGAAGGTCGACGCAAGAAAGGCGCCTGACAAACAGGCTAAAGAGTTTCACGAATCTTCAGGCCCTGATATCCGCTTTCCACCACCCGCTTGAAAAAACGTAAAACATCCGCCAAGTCAAACCAAAACCCGCAATTAATGCATTTCGCATAGAATCGCTTGGTCACCTTGGTATAGTGGCGTTCCACCAACATAGTTCCCTGGCAACGGAGACAATGCATCAGAATTCTTTTCCCTTCCCAGCAAACCTGACCACCAGCGGTCTCCTACTTGACGACATCTTTATCGTAACCGGTTCAGGATCACTGCCACACATCCTGCCAACACCCCTCCACCTAGAATAGTCAACCCCATCGACAACACACCTTCCCACGTCCCGGCATGAGGAGATCCATAAATCAAGTCACGAACCCCCCCTTGCACCAGTAAAACCGCAAGTGTCAATAAGGAGCCCATTCCAAACCACCAGCCGAATGTACGCACAAATCCCTCAATGAAAATTCTGCGCAAAATAACAGTATACACGATAAACCGGCCCACTGATGGGCCAAAAGAAGGCCACGGCCCCCCGGTCGAGGAGCAGCCAAGAAAACGATGGCCCTACGAGGACTGAGAGGGCACAGCCAGCGGCTCGGATGTTCGAACTCTCAACCCGTGATGTAAATAGATGGACACATTGTTTGACGCATTATTGACCACCACGACACCGGGTTGCTCCCCCCGACCGGATGCTATCGGGAGAGAAGCCAGGGCAAATGGCCCGTTGGGCGTTCCATAATGCCTGGGAGGATACCAAAAGGTCCCATCGCCCTTTCCAAATAAAACCGAAAGACTTCCGGACTGAATATTGACAACGGCCACATCCATGTTTTTATCCCCATCGAAATCCTGGGCCAGCCCATAATTGGGACCTTGGTCCCCTCCGGAATCCCGGCCCGGCTGAAAGGTTCCATCCCCATTGCCTAAAAACACCGTAATGGTGTTCATTTCTCCATTAATGACCAATAAATCCGGAATGCGATCATTGTTGAAATCGGCAACGGACACCCCCAAAGGCCGCTTACCCGTTTTATAGTCGGCCGGGGTCAAAAAGGATCCATCTCCCACGCCCAACCAAATTGAGACGGCATTGCTCATAGGGCCTCCATTGGTCACCGCCAAATCCAGATGCCCATCCCCATTGAAATCGGCGGTAGCGATAGACGTTGGAGTATCCCCATATTCATAAAGAGGGCCGACCCGAAATTTTCCGTTTCCCATGCCCAAAAAAATTTGTATTTTGTCATTTCGCAGGGCAACAGCCAAATCCGGCAGAAAATCTTCGTTGAAATCACCCGTCGCAATACTGACCGGCGTCCGGTGCACCAGGTATTGGGCTCCACGTAAAAACGTCCCGTTCTCCTGACCCGTCAGCACCAGGATATTATTGTCACCGGAGCAGGCCACCACCACATCCACCACGTGATCCAGGTTAAAATCATCCAGGGCAATATTGCGGGGCTCCTGACAAACGGAAATTATTTTCTGATCCTGGAAACTGCCATCCCCGTTGCCGAATAACAGGGACAAGGAATTCCCCTGAATATTGCTGGTCATCAGATCGGCGAACCCATCCCTGTTAAAATCGTCGACCCGAATGGCCGTCGGGCTTTTTCCAACCGGGTAATCTCTATAATGATAAATCAAGTCCGGGGGGTTAAATTCTTCCCGTGGGGTACAACTCTGTATTTGGATTAAAAGAAAGCTCAGCCCCAGGACCATCAATAACACAGACCCTGGCCTTTGTGGCAGACGGTGGAAGATCATGCTTCACATTCCTCGTATAACTGATTCCCCGGATGGCGGGAGCGAACTCCGGAAGAGAAAGCACCCTGAGACAACACTCTGTAACGAGGGATCAGAGTATACGGGTTTCCAGGAATCTTGTAAAACCAAGCCACGAAAAGTCTTCTCCGCATCACGCATAAATCGGATAGCAACACCTCGACTGCCCCCTTCCCATGCTGCCGGTTCTTCCGTTCACATGAAACTCCATGCTAAAACCCCTGGCAGACAAACCGGGCTTTGTGTTATAGAATCAGCTTTCGTTTTTCCTTAAGGAGGCAGAAATGGCAGAAAAAAAGGTGGATATTGAACTCAGCATGTATGGCGTGGCCGAAATCGTCAAATGGTGTATCACCAAAAATAATGGTCGGATCCCTGGTGTCGACACAGAAGGCATCAAGAAACTTCAGGAAGCATTAAAAGAAAAACCGACCAGCGGGGATTATTTCACACTGGATCAGTTTTGGAAAAAACGCCAGGTCTTCCATTTTACCCCCGAAGAAGTAGCCAAGATCGATCAGTGTTTGTATGACATTCCGAATTTTGAAGGGGCGCAATTGCCGCAGATTCGATACAAATTCTGGCCTCAAGAACCCGCAAAAGCCTGAAAACTCCGCATTGCAACAAATCCAGGCGGGTTCCCGCCTGGATTCATCGGACTCATCCCGTAAACGACCTGTATTTTCAATTCCGTCAGACGGCTTCGCCCGAATTCCCGCTGAGAGTCCCCAGCCGTAGTAACCCCCAGGTTTGGCGGGGAAACAACAGGGCAAGCGGAATGGCCTGCCCCCATTATAGCTCTCCTTGAAGCAAGTCCATCGGAGAGAAATCGTCGGTCAGTATGAAACCGGGTTCAAAGCTCACGGGAGTATGTGATCCGAAAAACATGAGCCCCTCAGCCGGGAACCGATCCTGATTCAGCGTTTGGCTCAGGATAGACAGAAACTGCGGGGTTTTCATCATCTTGACCGGCTGTCCTCCAAAGAAAATGAGATTCACGGCCCCTTCCGCGGTCTTCAACCAATCGGGTCCTGGAACCGCATACGCCTCGACTTCCGGAAAAGCCAATTGCATGGTGGACAACACCGCTTGCGCCCGTTGGACATTAGCGGGTGCATCTGAGGAAGCCAGGTTGACGGCCACCGCTCCATTGGGAGAAACATGGCTACGCAATTCCTCAAAAAACTCTCTGGTCGTCAAATGAAACGGAATGAGGTGCCGGGCAAAAGCATCCATCCAAACGACATCATACTGCCCCTGCGAAGACCGTAAAAAAGTCCGGGCGTCCTGGACAAACACATGATGATTGGCCGGAGGAGCATAATCAAAGAATTGTTCGGCCGCCTCCACCACAAGAGGATCCATTTCAACGACATCCAACTCCAATTCGGGCCAATGCTGAGCCAGCCATTTGGCCAGGGAACCTCCCCCATGCCCCAAAATCAACCCGCGACGAGGTTTGTCCAGAATGGGTAACACGCCCATCATCACTTGAGAATAGGGCAAGGCTAAAAAATTGGTGTCCCCTTTCCACATCACCGCATGAAACGTGTTATCCAAGACTAAATAACGTAAGGTTTCATTTTCGCTCACCCGCACCTGCTGATACGGACTGTCTTTCTGATAAACCGCTTCCGGTGCGAGACTAAGAGGGTGAAACCCCATCCACCCGACCATGGCCAACAAGCCCATAAGTCCCCCGCTCCACAATAGCGGGCCTCTCCATTGGAGGAACATCCAGCACGCTCCAATCAGAACTTGAACCACCCCGAGCAGAGCCACCAACGTCGCGCTTCCCAGCCACGTCAACAAATAAAAACTGGTGCCCCATGTCCCCAAGAGACTACCGATGGTGGAGACGGCAATCATACCGCCCGTATGTCGTCCCAAATGCCCCATATCGGCAATCGCCAATCGCAACAGGGCCGGGAGCACTCCACTCAAACCAAAAGCCGGCACGGCCAATAACACCGCCGCGGCAAAACACGGTCCCCATCGGGGATCTTGTATCCACTCCGAAACCCGAAACACGACCGGTTGCCCGGTCCAAGCCAGCAGGAGAGTCCACACCCCCGAAATCAATAACAACCCCGCCAACACCCGTTGAGGCCTGAACCGATCGGCGAACCATCCCCCGGCGGCATATCCGCTGCTCATCGCAGCCAAAATCACCCCTATCAACGCCCCCCAAACAAAAAGAGAACTTCCGAAAACCGGGGCCAACAGTCGGCTGCCAAGAATTTCCAGAGCCATCACGACGGCTCCGGTGGAAAAGGCCGTGGCAAAACACCACCAACGAGGGAAAAGCAATTGAGAAGAAGCTGCCGTTGCCATAAGATGTACTATTGAGGGGATGCCATATTCCGTATACTTGGGCGAGTCGGTTCAAACAAGACCCGGCCGGGGCCACCCGACAACAGGGCGGTGACGGCGGAAACCCTTGTCATGCGCCACAAGTAGCCATCATGGATGGAGCACTCGAAAAAGGTTATCACAGGCCGGGGAGCAGCCAAGAAATATGAACGAACGCCGATGGGATGTGCCTCCATATAGGTGTGAGAGGGGACAAAAGGCAAGAGATGCTAAAGCATGGCGTAAAGGCTGTCAATTCAGCATGTTGATTCTTCCTCATGAGTCTGAACGCACCCAACCGGACCTTCCGACCCCCATGGTTTGACCCATTTCATCAGGTATGACACACCCTCACCATGACGACCGTCCTCCCGCAACCGTGAGTGAAAATCATCGTATTGGACGTGCGGCAGGGATCATCGGGGGGGCAACCTTCCTCAGCCGGATTCTCGGCTTTATTCGAGATATCGTGTTGGCCAATTTATTCGGAGCCAATCCTGCTGCGGACGCATTCTATATGGCCTACCGAATCCCGAATTTCCTCCGGGAATTATTTGCAGAAGGGTCGATGTCCTCCGCCTTCATCCCCGTCTTTACAGAATACCATTCCACCAAAACCCGTGAAGAAGCCTGGAAACTGGCCAATGCCGCATTCACCACACTCTTGACACTCGTTTCATTCGTCACCGTCCTGGGCATTCTGGTTGCTCCATGGATCGTGTGGCTTCTGGCTCCCGGATTTCGGGAGGATGCGTCTAAACTGGCCACCACCACCCTCCTCACCCAAATCATGTTCCCGTATTTGACCTTTGTAAGCCTGGCGGCCCTGGCCATGGGTATTCTGAACTCCTTTCGCTCCTTCGCTGTTCCCGCGCTGGCCCCTGTCTTTTTCAACCTGTGCGTGATCGCCTTCGCTGCCGGCCTTTCCCCGCTATCTACCCAACCGATCACGGTTGTGGCAATAGGCATTGTTATAGGAGGTCTCGCACAATTTCTCATGCAACTCCCGGCATTACGAAAACACGGCATGAGACTCTCATGGCATTTCCAACCCACACATTCCGGCGTCAAACAAATCGGCCGACTGATCATCCCTTCCCTGTTGGGGCTGGCTGTCACCCAGATCAATCTGACGGTGAGCACGATTCTGGCCTCCTATTTTCCAGGTGGCCCCACATACTTGTTTTACGGCATGCGGTTGATTCAATTTCCACTGGGCATATTCGGGGTGGCCATGGCGACGGCGATTTTGCCTTCCCTGTCAGCCCAAGCCGCCCGCCGCTCATTTGAGGAAATTCGAGAGACCGTGACGTTCGGACTCCGCATGGTTTTATTTATCATTCTTCCGTCAATGGCCGGCCTCATGCTGCTTCGCATACCGATCCTTCATCTGTTTTTTGAGCATGGGGCCTTTTCTGCCCACGATACGGCAGGGACGGCCTCCGCCCTCTTGGGGTTTTCCGTCGGCCTGTGGGCCTTCGCCAGCTATCGAATAGTCGCGACCGCTTTTTATTCACTACAGGATACACGTACTCCTGCGGCGGTGGCTGTCCTTTCGGTTCTGGTCAACCTCGGACTTTCACTGTGGCTCATGAATCCCCTGGGACACATGGGTCTGGCCCTGGCCACCGGACTGTCCGGGATTTTCACCACGGTGTTTCTGCTCAGCCTTCTGCACCGGCGGCTACATGGGTTACTGTGGAAGGAACTCGGAAGGTCCATCGGTCGGACAGCCCTGGCCCTTCTCCCTCTTGTGGGTACGACATTCTGGATCGCAGGAATGCCCCTGTGGCAGACACCGGGAAATACAGGATGGAAAATATTTTGGCTGGGAACCGCGGTCGGCGCGAGTACCATAAGTTACTTCGGAACCCATCGGCTGCTTCATTCGGCCGAGTTGACCCAGTTTGTCATGATCGTTCGAAACAGAATGCCTAAAAACTTTTCGAAATAAGCCCTCAAGAGTGGAATTCGGATTAATGATTGCCGTGATTCAACGTGTCACACGAGCCTCGGTGACGGTCCGGGAATCTCCCATCGCCTCAATCGGACAAGGACTGCTTGTCCTGCTGGGAGTCGCCAAGGGTGACACCGAACGGGATGTGGCTTTCATGGTCGGCAAGATTCCCGAAATCCGTCTGTTCTCGGATGAAGCAGGAAAAATGAACCGTTCGCTTCGAGATATTCATGGCACAATACTCGTCGTCTCCCAATTTACGCTTTTGGCCGACACCTCAAGAGGACGTCGCCCCAGTTTCGAACAGGCTGCTCCACCCGACGAGGCGAAAACACGGTACCAACAAGTCGTGGACGCCTTCCAACAACGGGGGATTGCCGTTCAAACCGGAATCTTTGGAGAGACCATGCAGGTTTCTCTGGATAACGATGGCCCTGTCACGGTGCTTCTGGACAGCCGGGCAAAAAATACGGTAATGGTTAAGAAGACCACACACCATACCGATACAATGAAAGAGGAACACACATCAAATTGACGTAAAGGGACTTGCCACCGGAAGGATCATGCCATGACACCTATTCCCACCCAACACCCCTTACGCCAGCTATTCGGGCGCCTGACGGAACGAACCTTTACCGAAGCCTTAGGGTGGCCGAACTTTCAGGTCACCGAATACGTTTCCAATCTCCTCGTCGAATTTACCCATATCGATCAATTAACCCGCATTAAGAACCATGACGGGGAACCGGTGGAAACCGTCGTAGAACTCCTGTACGAGTCAGAAATGCACCACCAGCAAACCGACGCCGAAAAGGAACGGGACATTCATCGCCATATCGGAGACCTCACCCTGTTCCTAGCCGGCTTGTTTCCCGAATATTGCCGCCGCATTAAATGCTCCGGCCCCATTCACCATAAGGATTTTTTGGTCGACTACGTCAAGGCCGGGAAGCGTTCGTACCATATCGTAGCCACCATCCAGGATTCCCAATCTTCCTCATCACTGTTTCAAACCCTGTCATCAAATTTCGAGCTCTGTGTCGCCGGACTGGGTTTCGTCAGACTGGATTTGGACCGTTTTCAAGATCCCAGCTACCGCCAAGGGAAGGATCTGCTTTTGCATTGATGCCCCGATGCGAGTTCACCACTCCAGCAATCGCCAACACACAGCAAAAATCATCAACCCGCCATTTGTACGCTCCGCACATCAAACAACAGTTGCCCCATTCGGGATGCAGCAAACCATACGTGCCCTTTCCGTCGACATTGTTCAGGACAGGACCGGGAGGGGATTTTTTTGACATTCCCCCTTCCTAACTGACAAGACCCGGCTGCCTGGAGCGGTTATGGATTCCTGACGTGAAGAAATAACCCGTTCCCTAATACCGGGAACAAGACCCATCTTTTTCACTTTTCCCGCCCCCCTAGTTGAAGCCTTTTATTTCAGAAATATAGAAAGTTTCCGACATACATAATAAGCAATGAGGGTTTCCCGCAGCCCCAGGCCGCCCATTCGCCGCTGGGAAGACATACGAACAATCCGGAGGCGGCACAAGGTCCGACATGAGAGTCCTTTTCCATCACCAAAGAGCCGGAGTCAACATTGAACAACCTGCCTCCTGACATTGCAGAAAAATTACGGGCATGCCAGACTCTTCCGAGTCCTCCTACCATTGCCGCCGAGATCATCACCCTGGTCAATGAACCCGAAATCGATATTAAAAAATTCACGGCCTTATTGGCCTGCGACCCGGCCTTATCCAGCAAAATCCTTCGATTCGCAAATTCACCGGTCTATCCCTATCCAAAAAAAATTGAAAACCTCCAACAGGCCCTCATGATCCTGGGGCTGAACGCCACCATTTCCCTGGCACTGTCGTTTTCCTTGACCAAGACTCTGAAAACCCATAAAAGCCGTGGGCTGGATTACGTGTCGGTTTGGAAACGGGCTCTCCTCGCAGGAACCGTCGGACGCGTCCTGGGCTTCACCTGTCAAATGATGGAGGTGGAGGAACTGTATCTGTCCTGCTTGCTTCAGGATCTGGTGATGTT
>JBDIVP010000068.1:0-14630 GCA_039794325.1 Candidatus Inrsubterrania sp. | reverse complement strand
GTCTTCTCTTCATTGAAAGCTGGGATCACAACAGCTACACTCATAAACCCTTGGGTTTGTCTAATTGGGCAAAGGTCACCAGATCACCGGCGGATATTTCTTTTGCCACACGACGCCCAACAAGTTGACCAGCTCGATAAGGGGGTAATCCTTCCTCAGGACAGGGGCGCAAGGGAATCAGGTCATTCATGGTGAGCGTCTCGCCAGGGAATAGGGTTCGGGCAGCACGCACGGCACGCCTTTGAACAACGGCGGATTCTCGTTCATTTTCCATAATCCGTTTTTCTTGAGTACCAAGAGCTGCCTCCAGCTCCCGCGTACGATCCACCATCTCTCTCCACGATTGGGGATCCATTGAAAATTGATGATCAGGCCCCTCTCGTAATGGATTGTCCGTGAAATGTTTTTCAATAACTCGGGCTCCCAAGGCAACCGCCCCCAACGTGGTGCTCGGCCCAGGGGTATGATCCGATAAACCGAGCACCAAATCAGGAAACCTTTGTGAGTAGCCTTTTAAAACATTCAGAGCAATATATTGAAAATTATCAACAGAACCGGTGTAATTTGTATTACATTGCATTAACACAATGTGATCGTGGTACTGAATGGCAACTTCAACGGCAGCTTCTACCTCCGCCATACAAGAGGCACCCGTCGCGATCAATAGAGGTTTTTTGTCCCTTGCAAGCGTTTCGATCAAATCATGCCAGGTGATATCACCCGATCCGATTTTCCAAGCTCGGACATAAGGGGATAGATAGCGGGCCAAATCCAGAGAATATGGCGTCGTCAAGTACTCTATCCCTGCATCGACACAGGTTTCCTTCAAACTTTCCGTCCACTCCAAATTGAGCGAGGCATCCTGATAGACTTCAAAGACCGATTTATTCCAGGATTTTTGATGCCCCATTGACCCCAATTTTTGAAAACCCAGATTCGACACAATTGTTTGGGCTTGAAAATTTTGAAACTTGGCCGCATCCGCTCCCGCCTGAGCACAAAGATAAATTAAATCTCTTGCACGGGACAAACTTCCATCGTGGTTAGCGGCAATATCGGCAATAAAGTAACTGGGATGGCCAAGCCCTATGGGACGCTCTCCGATATGGATAGCTTTAAACATGAGGGGATACTCCTAACATCCGGCTATTCCCCTGGTCTTCGCTTCACAAACTAGTTGTTTGACCGAATCTTCCAATGTCGGCAAGGGGTAATCTAGGACCGCCTCAACAGGTCCAACATCCATCGTCATATCACATGGCCTCATAGCCTTGAACGCAAGCTCACGCAAACGTCCGACCCGAACAGTGGAAAGGTCCAATCCCAATTCTTCCCCTAGTCGAAAACAAAATTCCGCTTTGGACCATGTATGCCCTGAAGCACCAAGATTATAGGTTCCACGAACCCGCCTACCTATAAGTTGGAGGATTAAATTTACCAAATCAGCCGCAGCAAGGGGATTAAATTTTACATCATCTACCAATACCAAAGATTCTTGACGTTGAACTCCTTCGAGAAACCAATTTACCAGACCAGTTCTCCGGGGAGACCAACCGACAAAATTAACCCGTAAAATGAGAAAATTAGGGCACCGTTTGACAATAGCCTCGGCTGCATATTTAGTTAAGGCATATACATTTCGAGGAAAGATATTGTCTTCCCGATGAGGACCCGGCCCATTATATAATTGGTCTGTGGAAATAAACACCAAAAACGGTTTTTGAACTTGTTCCCTGACCCACTCCACCAAATGATGAGTCATATCCACATTGGTGCGGATCGCTACAGGTGGATTTTGCTCACATTTCTCTACATTCGTCTCAGCAGCAGCATGAATGATAACTTCGGGGCGAACCGAATTCAGCAAGGCATGGCAAACCTCACGTTCAGATAAGTCGAGAGATTGCCCTAGAGAAAAGCCGGAGACAGGATGAGTATGAGAAACTGGAATAAGATTTTTGAAATTCACAAGCTTTTGACAAACATAGCTCCCAAGAAACCCGCTGGCTCCGGTCAGCACCATTCGCCGATCAAGCAGGTCCTGAATTTGAAAAATCTTTTTTCCCATCATACCAACGCTTCATTCTGTACCATGTCAAGTTTATGACTTAAACGTTGACAAATAATATCTTCCATTGTTTCCAATACTTTTCCCCGGTGAGGAAAGGCATTCAAAAACTTCTCTGATGATGGGGCATTCAACACTTTCACAAGTACCTCGGGACTTTTAATACGTTGAACAACATCATCTAAGGGAGGCAGGGGATAGGTTCTATCGGATACCAGGAAACGTAATGCCATTCTTCCGGTCGCAGCACCCAAGAGTAAGCCTGAGGAGGAGAGGGCCGCAAAAGCTTTTACTTCCTGTGTGGCAAGCAAGGAGGCCATTGAGACGCCATGACGTAAGACCGTTATATTGGGATGATCTATTAAATAGTGCTCACCCGGCAAAGGAACGGTATCATGATAAGGGCGGGGCTTGATGACAAAATTCCAATCCCTAGCTTTTTCAGCCGCCTGAGCCAACCATTGTAACGCCATTTGGGTGGCTAACTCATTATGCCGCGAATAGGCAGGAATATGTTCAGAAAGAAAGACAAGGCATCGTGGACCTGGCAAGGGTACAGGAGTCACACCTCCGTGGATTCTCTGTTGCTCCATACAATCCAACTGTGCCATTCCGATAATTTTTATCTGAGGAGAGGGCAATTCGGGAAGTTGAATGCCCTTTAAAGTTCTGCGCACCGATTCATTCCAAACCCAAAGCTCATCCGACATAATGGGCATTATTTGCAGCGTTGGCCATTCGTTAAAAAACCAAATAACATGAATCCCTTCCTTTCGTGCTGCAGCCGTTAAAGCACAGCCCACTGGAGTTTGTTCCCCATTTGTCAAAATACACTTTGGTTTTAAACGCACCAGGATTTCTCGAAACACCCTGATAAGGTGCCGGCTCTTGGCAATTTCCCAAAAGAGTCGGCTCGGAGCTCTCTCAAATCTACGGGCAAATGGTTTGAATTTCACAAGCGCCTTGGCATAGGTCCTGGCACTATGGCAAAAGCTCGCAGGAATATCACAAACTGCACTAAAACCCAACTCCCTACTTATCCCCTTCAGTGTTTCCCTGGAACCAAAAGAAAGATCGGTCAAACAGCCTGCATAACAGTCGATCGATGTTGGCCCCCAATGAACGGTTGAGATACCGATGTGACCCAGTCGTCGTGCCAACCAGGACATTGCCGGCTGAACACTAGGCTTGTTGCTTGAACAATACATCAAGACATCGCAGTCTCCCTCAGGCAAAAGAAAACCCTTTCCAGCCGACTCGGAAGCCCAAACTGTTTTCATTTCTTGACGAAGCCCTCTTACGGTTTGACCATCATCCCACTTTTCCAAAATCAGCGGATTGCGAAGTGCGTAAATCCAGAAAGAAGAAGCCTGCCCTCCATAAAGCTGAATGAAGCGCTTAAATTCCGCTGTTGTGTTCCACCACCCATCCACAGTTCCCTCAATTCCTATTCGTAGCCTGATTCACAAGCTAACTTGAGAAATTGATCAGGATTCAACCATTGATGATTGAGATTACTGGTATAAGCAAAATCATGAGGGACGGGATCCGCATCAGGCCATAATTCCTTAACCCAGGGCAACAGCCACTGAGGTATCACCATATAACGATCCTGAATTTTAAAGCAGGATCTGGCGTCATCTGAAGATATCAGAACCTCATGCAGTTTTTCTCCGGGCCTGATTCCGACGATATGCTGGGGGACAGAGGGCGCCAGACACCGGGCCACATCGGTTATTTTCATGCTAGGTATAATAGGAACAAAGGTTTCTCCCCCAACCATCATTTTTAAAGAGGAAACCGTAAAAACCACTCCTGCTTCAAGAGTAATCCAAAATCGGGTCATGCGAGGATCGGTAATTGGCAGCTTTTCCCCCTTTTCCCGTTCCAATTTCAGAAAGAACGGAACCACACTTCCTCGTGATCCTATAACATTGCCATAACGGACAACGGAAAACCGGGTATCTCGCGCGCCAGCCAAATAGTTAGCTGCAACAAAGACCTTATCCGCGGCCAACTTGCTGGCACCATACAGGTTAATGGGATTGACTGCCTTATCCGTTGATAAGGCAATAACCCGTTGTACACCACACCGAATGGCGGCTCGGACCAGGTTTTCTGCACCCATGACGTTAGTCCGAATGCACTCCATAGGGTTATATTCTGCAGCAGGAATCTGTTTCAGAGCGGCAGCGTGTACCACAAAATCAACATTGGACAATGCCATTTCCAAACGGTCAAAATCTCGAATATCTCCAATAAAAAAGCGTAATCTTCCACGATTGATATTTTCCAATTCATGTGCCATGTCCGATTGTTTCAATTCGTCTCGTGAAAAGACAACTAATCTGCGAATGCCGGTATTTTTCAAGAGATAATTTACCAATGCACGGCCGAATGACCCTGTCCCTCCCGTAACCAACAAACTTTTATCATTTAAGAAATCATTCATGGGGGTCTCAAGGTTTCACAAAAATCGATGTCGCCGCCGGGTTTGAATTAGACTCAGGATTGGGGGAATCTTCATTGAGCCCTCCCCACTCGCCAAGCGGTTGAACCGCTAACAAAGCACTCTGCCTCCCACCTTTCCGTCGCTCTGACAAATCTGTTTCAGGATCAATGAGAGACACTCCTAGCCCCTGCCCCATCCTCGGATGGTTGTGCACCGCTTTCCCCTTTACAGATAAAGCCGGTCGCACGATCATATTAATGGGATTAAGTATCAAACCTGGAAGGATGGCATCGAAATAATAGCGTCCAGGCCTCGAAAAGTCTGACTGTCCTGGCAGATCATCTGAAGAAACCACAGCAAGAAATTGACCGGCTTCATTACAAAACCCCACAACTACACCAAGCGGAGCATCCGAATTAGACTTGCGGACCGAAAATTCCACACGAATCCTGGCGGGACGAGTGAAGGGAGTGGCCTCAATGGGTCTCCCATCCTCATCAGTCATATAACACCGGTCCAGTTGAGCTGCCCTTCCGGGTTGAAGGGGAAATTCAAGAACCTTACGTTGAAGGGCGGCGATTTCTAAATATTTTTCAACCCCGGTCTGGGGATCCCCGTTAAAAGTAATGCGTCCATTCTCAAGGACAATACACCGATTCACAAGACTTTTCACCTGTTCCATGCTGTGACTGACAAACAACACCGTTCGCCCGTGAAGAACTTCGTTGTTCAATCGATCAAAACATTTCTGCCGAAACGCAGCATCTCCAACTGCAAAGACTTCATCGAGCAACAAAATTTCAGGATCAAGATTTACAGCAATCGAAAATCCGAGGCGAATACGCATTCCACTTGAATAGTGCTTCAGGGGTGTATCAAGGAATTGGCCAATCTCTGAAAATTCCACAATTTCGTCAAAACGATTCTGGATTTCCTGATTGCGCATTCCCAGAATGGCACCATTGAGATATATATTTTCACGCCCCGTTAGTTCATTATGAAAACCTGCACCAACTTGCAGCAGTGAACCAACACGACCCTGGATAAACGCTTTCCCACTGGTTGGCTCAGTGATTCGCGAGAGAATCTTTAGAAGCGTTGACTTACCGGCCCCGTTGCGGCCGATAATTCCAACGGCTTCACCCCTGCGAACTTCAAAAGAGACATCCCGCAATGCCCAAAACTCCTTGGTGTTGAAACCAATTCCAGGAAAGTCCCCTCTGGCCAATTGCTTTACTAAGGAAAACAAATTGGGCAGTACCCATTTGAGTGAAGGATTCTTTTCACCCTTTTGCCTTGGAATAAAGAACCGTTTGGCTAACGATTCAACCTTGATAACGAGTTCTTCCATTTCCAACTCTGTCAAATAACGTCCACGAAATTTCGTTCAAAGCTGCGAAACATGACTACCCCCACAACAAGCAGCACTACGGTAGCCATCGTAGAATAGGCTAAAAGCGACCACGGGGCATCCGCTGCCCCCACTGTAGCCCAACGAAAGGATTGGAGGATTCCCACGACAGGATTTAAGGCATACAAATCCCGAACAGACTCCGGCACAAGACTCATGGGATAGACAACGGGTGATGCATACAACCATCCTTGGGTAATAATGGGAATGGCCCGGGAAATATCACGAAAGAACGCGTTCAGAGAGGCAATAATCAAAACACTCGCGAAGCTTAATCCAGCCAACAAGACGATTAATGCCGGAACTAAAAGGATTTTTAATTGAGGAGTGATATGAAAGTAAAACATGACACCTATCAGAACCAGAAACCCGATCATTACATCAATGACACCACTCACCACACCCGAAATAGGAAGATAAAGTCGAGGAAAATATACACGTTTCAGCAATCCTGATGCACCGACTATCGCTCCTGCCCCAGAGGAAAGGCTACCTGAAAAAAACCGCCAAGGAATCAGAGCCGATAGAAGAAAAATAGGATAGGGAATACCTTCTGAAGGCACACGGGCGATATAACTAAAAAAAAGAGTGTACAAGGCCATCAAAGCTAATGGCTGAAGAACTAGCCAGAGATACCCCAAAACCGTTTGTTTATAGCGAACTTTAAAGTCCCGCCAAATAAATCGATAGAGGACCTCCCGCTCATCCCAAATCTCAGAAAAGTTAATCTTGGGGAATAGAGGAGAAGGTGTAATGACTATTCTATGGGTATTGGACCTTTTGTTCATGAAAACACCAGCAAAGCAACAATTAGGGGGAAAGTCCCACTTTTCATGATAAACGTTTTCAAAATGAGATACATCATTTTTATCTGGCCGTCACAATGGGAATGCATTGCTCAAATTCTTTTCTGGATGTCCCGTCAAAGACTATGCGAAGATATGGTAAAACCAATTGATGCACTACTGCATTTCAAGAAATTTCACCACTTCAAAAATCGGTGTTCGTACTCATCCACAAAAGGGCTGCCATGTAAAATTCCATCACAAATGATATCCAGCCCACTCCACTGTTTCGCCTTAAGGTCACATAGGCTTGTTACATCAACAGAAAATTCATATTTATGAGGAGAGCCTATAAAAGGGAGTTCGAGCATCCGACGGAAAAAGAAATGGAAGGCATAACGCTTGGCATCCATTAATTTGTCATCGGCCAAGCGAAAACCAAAAGGAATTTCATCTAAAATTTTTCCGTAGGCCTCCGGTGATTCAACATCCCAACAAAACCCTTTCCCACGTATCCATGCCTCACCAGCAACAACAATTGGGACACCAAGCGCCGCCAACTCAATTCCCGTTTTGGTGTTAAAAATTAAAACGCTATCGCACCGTTCCATCAGTGCATAAGTGCTTGCCTGATGCTCCGGTGGAATCAGAAACACATTTTCAGGTATTTTTTCAATACGATACTTGAGCACATCGGCTACTTTTTGTCGAGACGGAACCATGCCTCGAACTTCTGCAGGGTGTATTCGAATCAACAGTTGCAAATCCTGCCTTTGACGAAAATATTCTATGGTATAGACAAGCCACTCGATCATATTCGGAAAAGCATTGGCTTTATAGTGCAATTGAGCGTCCCACAACACACTGGTCAGTAATCCAATACAAGGCTTTTCCCAATTAATTCCAAATTCACTCTCGAAAAGAGACACGTTCTCTTCGGGATGCTCATGGAACCAAATCCAATCCGAGGAACCCGCACGTCGGCTCTTTAAATATTCCATGGTCACCCTCTCAAGTTCAGCCGTCCAAACAATATTCTTCCAAAAATTTACTGGCTCTGAAACCATTGTATGGTGATATGTATCATCATGACTAAAAATGAATGTATTTTTCCGATACGAGGGGTTCCAATTGACAACTCTAATATTTTTTTTTCGACAAATTTCTCCAATTATTCCCTGAGGGGTATAAATCCCATGATGAAACACGGCCACATCATATTCCTCCGCCTCCAATAAATTGCTCAAAACTTCCGCCGTAATCATAGCGGACCGTAGATACCGCCGAAGGATTCCCTCACCATTGGGTTCGCCTAACAAGTCGCCGCGCCCAAAGTATCTAAGAGCCCCAGCCCAAGCATGTTCTCCAATAGCAATACCTTCTGGACAAAAATAGGGGATTTTTTCTTTTTCAATTTCTTCTGAGATAGTAAGAATTTTGTCCAATATGTTTTCGGACAAATATTCGCTAAACCGCTTTATGGGAACTCCCAGAGGATGAAATAACCGGTTCCCGTCCCCCAAACATCCATCGCATCGAGGAGTATCCACTCGGCTCATCAAATCCTCAGGGGTACAACTATTAATTTTCGTCATTTGACAGGCAGGAAGTGCCCTATCACAGAGAAGCATTTCAACCCTAGCTCCCCGAAGAGTCAAGGCAACCGCAAGGGACCGCTCCACCACGCTGGCGTGATTATAATTAGCCATACTCGTGGCTATCAGAACACGAACCCCGTCTGCGTTTCGCAAGGTATCGCCCCATTCATCATGCTCCCTCTCTAACACTGACAACAGGGCATCCTTATCAACGGACTTTGCTCCTTGGCGCCAAATCAATTGGCCGGCCATAAGCCATCTTTTAATTTCTTTCAACATAAAAGGGAGAAATTAGGGTACCCTACAAAAATTATTTAAATAGACTTTCTCTTATCTTTGCCTTGAAAATTGAATTGTATCTTACCCATACTCTTGAATTTATCTTTGACTCCAACGACATCAATATGATGCTGCACTACTAGACGAACTCTTATTAATCACTACCTCGTTTTTCACCCATTCCATGACCTTTAATGCGCGGCTTCTCAACAATTGGTTAGGATCGATTTTGGGATAAGGTTCCATACATTTTTCAAGAGCCCTGCGGAAATCCTGAGCGGAATTGATTCGAACCGGAATACAGCAAGGCAAGATTTCAGCGGGAAGGCGTTTCAGCATAGCGGGGGTAACCAGTACATATGCCTGCGCATTAATAGCTTCCATAATCTTTGTTTTAAAACCCCGACCATAATCCGACAAAACTGCCACAGCCCGAGCCAAAGGTAAAACTTCAAACGGGGATTCCAGCATTCCTAACACTCTAACCCTTGAATTGGTAGTCTCCACGTTACAGGTGTGTCCTACTATTTCAAATTTCCAATCTCCACAATCTTTGCCTAGTAGGTCCACTATTCTAACAAAATTAGCTATGGCATCAGCCATAATTGGAGTGGCCTGTATGGCGGAAAGGCTCACACATAATTTCTCTTTTTGAACCGTATTGGTAATCCCATTTAAATATGAAGTGGGAAGGAAGTAGGGCAATGCAAGCACCTTCTCATTTCCTCCAAGAATTTTCCAGTAAAACCTGGTATCCCATTCCGAAATAGGGAAAACAAGATCGGCATACGACAAGGTGATTACTTCCCGACAAAGTCCAATGGAGGCTCGCCCCATTTCAATAATTTTTTTCAAAATATTCTTTTCGGCCCTCATCCAGTCAATCCGATGCAAGAACTCGGGATTATGAGACCGGTAAACAACAACAATGGAAGGATACGTCTTTTTAATATATCGAAGAGTAAGGGGGTATAGACCAGGCCCATCGATAAATATTAAGGAAATTTTTCGCAAATCAAGTTTTCGTAGTGCCCGGAGAGCTTCAGAATCCTTTCGACTAACAGTCATCTCCTGAGTGGGAATACTGAGGGCACGAAATAATTCTGCTCGCCCTCTTATATCCTTCGTACTTCCGTGAAAATGTAATTTATTCTCTGCTGCGCTAGCAGGGAAAAGGTGAAGAAATCTCACAACCTGCCTTTGAAGGATAATTTAAAGGCCGTAATCACAAACTAGAATGAGATTTTATTTGGAGATCCGGTTAAAAAACCCAAACATAAATTTAATCCAATACTCACGCCATTACTGTCCTTCCCAATACGCAATCTAGGTTTTGAAAAGCTTCCGCCCGCAATTGTTGATTAGGGCTAGTATTCGGAACCGGATCCAATGTTTTTTCAAGTGCCCAGGCAAACTCTGTTACGGATTTTCCATCAATGGCAATACACCAGGGCTGAACAGCCTTCGGCAACCTATCCAGTAAATCCTTTGTGACTATCACCCAGCAACTTGATTGTATAGCCTCAAGAATTTTGGTTTTAAAACCCATTCCTAAATCTGATAATACGGTTACCACTCGCGCATCAGCTATAAAATCCAATGGAGAGTTAAGACGTCCAGCAGCTTTTACTCTTCCAAGTGGATGCAAAATCTTTTGAGGCTCCAGACTCCCGGTGACATAAAACGCCCATTTTTTTGCAATATAATCCGGCAAAGCATTAATGACTTCGATTGTATTTTGGGCAACGTCGAAAAGTAATGGCGTCATCTTTTTATTCATACCGAGCAAACAAACCAGTTTATTGGTTTTTTCCTTGGGATTAACTTGCTTGGCAAAGCTACCCGGCAGGAAATAGGGCACATTGACGATTTTTGTTTTTTGGGCGATGCTTCCCCAGTAATATTGAGCTTCCCATTCACAAATGGGCAATATAAAGTTTGATGCCTCTGCGCACCGATTGTCTAGAGAAAATCGATGTAGGGCTGTCTTAAGAAATTCTAACGGCCGCAATTCTCTATCATGGAGCCCATTTTGAAGCATTCTAAGACTTCCTCTAAACTGATCTACAAAATGTGGCAAATTAGCATTATGCGACCGGACAATTCTGAGAATTTTAGGATAGTGCTCTTTGAGAAAACTTAGTGATTCAGCGTAGGTTTCATACTCAAAAAAAACAGCATCCACATTAGCCAAACTCGCTGCTTTAAGCATTTTTAGGGCTTCCACGTCAGACCGTCCCTGACATAAAAAAGAGCGAACGGAAAATCCTCGGGTCGCAAAATAATCCAACCTTCCGCCTATATCTTTTGTACTACCGATAAAAGCTTTGCTTTTATTTTCGAGACTATCCGGAAGAACATGAATTAGATAGCCCATTAATTTTCCCCTCTTCGAGTTACATAGTAATCTCCGATAGCAAGTCCATCGATCCATCCCTCCTTTAGGTGATAAACTGCGTCAGCCGGCGCCCCAACAATCGGAAGTCCATGTCGATTAAAAGATGTGTTTATTAGGACTCCGACACCTGAATATTGACGAAATGCCACTAGAACATCATGGATCCAGGCATTCGTTTTCTTATTAACGACCTGAGGTCGCATAGTGCCATCAATATGTACTACTCCAGGCACAAGTTCTTTTGCCTTGCTAGTAGCTTTCACCGAAAATGTCATATGCCGGTAATCAATTGGTCCTTCCCAATAGATACAGGCCTCATCTTCTAGAACAATGGGTGCAAATGGAACAAACCATTCACGCCCTTTCAAAATTAAATTTATCCGATCTTTGACCTTGGGATCCCTAGGATCGGCCAATACTGAACGGTTGCCCAACGCCCTGGGGCCCATTTCCAAGCGCCCCTGGAAAGTCCCAACAACTTTTCCTTCAGCTAGTCTCTTTGCTACATGGACAGGCAAACTATTTCCGCACTGTTTAATGTCAAGATTCTCATATCCAGCCAGGTCTTTAGCAAGTTGTTCATTGGAAAAATCAGGTCCCAAATACATAGTTGATAAACAGGCCCGACTAGGGTATCCACAAACATGGAGTGCTTCCATGGCAGCACCAAGTGCGAGACCGGAATCTGCCGAGTCGGGAAAGACAAAATGCTTTTCCGGAGCGAGTGAATTTCGAATGCGACCATTGGCTTTGACATTCAACATTACGCCGCCGGCAACAGCCAATTTATTCGACCCTGTGATACGCACAGCATCGGCTACCATAGCCAGTAAGTTATCCTCAAGTACATCCTGGGCAAAATAGGCGATCTGGGCTGGCTCGTATTGATCGAGATATTTCCGAAAATGTTCTGTTTCGCTGACGGAGCTTAGTGGATTTGGTACTTTTTGGGCAGGATATACATTGTTATACAACCGAAAAGACCATTTGATTTGACTTTTTGTAACTCCATCGTTCACCCCAACAATATATTTAAACGGATTGGGTAAATCCTTTCGGCCAAATGCGGCTAATCCCATGGTTTTATATTCTCCATCCACGGGAACAAAACCCAAGGCCTCTGTCACAGCTTGGTAAAAAGAACCCAGACTGTCATGGGCCTTAGTCGCCCGCTGCAGTTTCAACTCTCCTGCCTCGGTGCCAAGAAAAATTGCTCCGCTGAATCCATCCCCTTTACCATCCATGGTCACCACGCACACCCTTTCACCATGCATTCCCGACAGGCGGAATGCTCCTGCTGCATGAGCTCTATGGTGGGCCACATATACATAATGGATATCATTTCGAAACAAACCTAATTCACCTAAGGCTTTATGATGATATGACCAATGCCGATATTCAAACCCTTCCCAAGCAGTCCCTTTAAATGAGGAAAGAGGGCGCGGTGAGGTCGACACACAGGTTTCTCCTTTCAAAAACTTCAATGGCCACAGCCATTTTTCTTTAAAGGACTCACCTGAAATCGAGCCATCAATCCCAACGGAAATATAATTTTTATGTTGTGGAAAGAGTGGTTTTTGAGTTGAAATAGCTACCACATCAATATCTTTGCCATCGATTCCCAGGTATTGTAGCCCCAATTTGATCCCTTCAATCGGAAACCCATAATAATGTTTAATACGAGTAAGACGTTCTTCAGCTACGGAGAAGACGCATTCCTCGGGAGTACATATGGCAACCGAAGCATCGTGTGCCCAGTGTATACCAAGGGCCAAGGGAGTTGTCTTTGAAAATTTAAGTTTCATCCTAAACAGGCTCCGTCACATTCGCTTTCGAGCTCTTGTAGATACAAAAGTTGAAATATCTTCAAAACCTAAATAAGTTTCAGCACAGGTCCTTCCCAGCAATGGCCTTTCAGTTGTCACGACATTCAATTCCGGGAACAACACGAGTGACTTTAGATTTTTGGACTTCATCAACATGTCTGAAGTAATGGAGGCTTCTAACGAATCCATCACCACTGCCAAAGCCATACATGGGGCAATTATCATTTTTTCAATCCAGCAAGACTGTATCGTTTTTTGAACATTGGAAACGATCGGAGTTGCTGCGCAGTTATCCCATGACAGGAATTGCCTAATCCCAACACCACCAGGAATCCAAAGTGAGTGAAATGCTCGTTGGGTCATCCCATCTGGAAGTTTTCAACACTCAAGCATCTATCCCTAAGAACCCTTTTCAAACCATACAATTGAACCCATGGATGAACCTCATAAATCCTTCAGGCTAAAATTAATTCTCTCAACAAAATTTCTTCACTCACGTTACCTTCCTTTTCCTAAACACGGTAATCCGCAGGATCTCCACCACCTTCCCTGAATTCAAGGCCAACTGTTGAAGGGCTAAAATGGGGGAGAGATTTTTTTGTGACCATTTTACGAGAAGAGGTAAGAATTCAAAGAAAAAAATCCTACAGGTTGAAGAGAAAATCAGTGGCAAGGATCGAATCGTCAGGCCTTTAAGATGCACCAATGATACACCACTAAAAAATCCCCGTTTCCAAAAATAGGAGATACTCATTTTATGTTGAGGAACATGATGAAATATGTAGCTCTCAAGGGAATAATAAACCTTCTGCGCTTCAATTGGATAAGAATGTCGGTACCGAATAAGTACCGCTTTTTCCTCACCCAGGCGAACTTTTTCTCCTACCATCCCCAGGTGTGCGGGAAACATTCCTAGGCGCGAGAGAACGTTAGCTCGAATAATGAAGTTACCCCCACTAATTGAACAGGTGGTGGAAAATCCGGATGCTAGTGCATGCTGACGGATTTCAAATTCATCTCGAAACCAGTCTGGCTTTGATGAAGTATAGTAAGGATATACTGGCCCACCAGCGATGTCCGGCTGAAATGTCTCAAGCATTTGGTACACATTAAAGAGATAGTTTTCGCCCGGCTTTGCATCATCATCGAGATAACACAGGTATTGGCCTTCGGCAAAACTTGCCCCACAATTCCTGGCATTCGAAAGGCCTTGTCTTGTTTCCTTGCAATATTTCATCCAGGGAAAAACTTGAGAATACCGCGCCATCATTTCAGAGGTTCCATCTACACAATTATTATTCACCACTATTACTTCCGTAATCTGATCATAAGGCGCTATTTGTTGAATCAACGCCTCCAGGCAATTTTTCAACAGATTTTCCCTGTTAAAAGTACAAATAATAATCGAAAGATAAATCATGAATCTCAAATCATAAGAACATATTTACTCCCACTTTTACCTGCTTATATATTTTTTCTTAACTCAGAAAACGCACATATCCTTTTTCACTGCAAAGTAATGGAGGCAGACATCAGGATTTCCCTTTACGAACAGTCGCTCCAAGCTATAGTTTTTCGTTCGCCGGCTGGGAAATTTCCGCTTCAAGTTCTTGCTGCCCTCGTTCAAGATGTTTTACTCTCACATGCAATTCATTGAAATTATTATGCAATTCCTTCCAAAGCCTTGAGTCAAGCCCAAAGTTAGTTGAAAATTCACCCCGGCTCCCCGTCTTAATGTTAGGCGACCTTCGTTTGGGCTGCCCGCTTGATTTTCAAGTCCCGTTGCAGTGCGTCTCGCAGTTTGGGTAAATGC
>JBDIVP010000067.1:0-14744 GCA_039794325.1 Candidatus Inrsubterrania sp. | reverse complement strand
CCCCGACACTGTGTTCTCCGATACCCACGACCACCCGATCCACTCCCCGTAAATCGATCACCCGCCATAACCATCGGGCCAGCTTGACGCTATTCTCTCCCAACCCCACCACCATGCCGTCAATGCCGCGAAGATCCACCACCCGCCATAACCATCGGGCTACCGCCAAGGTCACCCCGGCAATTCCCATCACCAAGGCATCACATCCTTGTCGGTCGATGACCTGCCACAGCCATCGGGCCAACCTCACATTCGGTCGTACGAAATAGGCATCATACATTTCATCAAAATACAGTTTATTGAGAAAATGCACATACCACCGTTGGCCCATGGCCGATCGGGCCAACCACGAAGCCGAAGGTTTCGTGAAGGTGAGATAGCCCACCAGGACCCCGGCCATAGCCACCGCGACTGCCAGGAAGAGCTGAGGCCCGAGGCGGACCGCCGATCCCTCCCTCGAAAGTGCCTCCCGATGTCCGACCGCCGGAGACAGAAATTCCGCGAACCAGCCCCACAGAGCCAAAAGCAGGGCTCCGGTCAGAGCGAGACCGATCAGAAGACCCGGCAGGTGAATCGGAGAAAAGAAACGCGGATGAACAACCCGACCGCCCCCTCGGCTCTCCAAACCGACCGTATGAGATTGCGCAAACAACGTCACCACCCCCCGCATCACATAGAGCCCCGTAAAAAACACGGTCAGGAATCCCACCACCCCAACAGTCCATTGAGCCGAAGCGGCCTGATGAGCCATCCACAATTGTTCATACGGTCCTGAAAAAAGCAGGACAGCCGGCAAGCCGGCCAACAGAAGGGCCCCTGACACTAACGGCCAGATCGAATACGGCCGGACGGAATGATGGGACACCAAAGCTGCGTCATGCCCGTGTGCTCCGACCGATTGAAGTGCATTGCCGGTCGATAAAAATAAAAATCCTTTCAAGCATCCATGGGCCAGCATATGAAAAATCGCCGCTACAAAAGCTCCGACCCCGCAGCTCATGATCATAAATCCGATTTGACTGATCGTGGAGAAGGCCAATATGCGCTTGATATCCACCTGCGTCAGAGACACCACCGCCGCATAGAGTGCCGTGATGGCGCCGATTATCGCAATGACAACCATGGCGGCAGGCGACAGGATGATCAGCGGACTCATGCGAACCAGAAGAAAGGGACCGGCATTCACCATCGTCGCGGCATGGATCAGGGCGGACACCGGTGTCGGGGCCTCCATGGCAAAAGGCAGCCATACATGCAAGGGTACCTGAGCCGATTTGCCTACCGCCCCCATAAAAAGGAACAGGGTAATAAGAGTCAGAACCTGGATGGGCGCCTCCCCTCCCATCCAACCCAGCAGATTGATCGTCGCTCCCTGCATGTCCGGAGCCTTCGCCAGGATGGCTTGCAGATCCAATGTCCCAAACACGGCATAGGTCAGAATCACGCCGAACCCCAATCCCACATCGGCCACCGCATTCACCAAAAATGCCTTCGTGGCGGCACTGGCGGCAGAGGCCCGTTCGCCCCAATGCGCAATCAATAAATAGGAGCAAATGCCCATGACCTCCCAGAAGATATACATCATGAGCAGATTATTGCTCATGACCAGCATGATCATCGAAAACGTGAACAGAGCGATGATCGCAAAAAACCGGTTATACCGGGGATCGCCGATCATGTAGCGTGAAGCATAAATATGCACCACACTGCTGACGCCGGTGACCAAAAGAAGCAGCAGGACCGTCAGCTGATCCACATACAATCCCAGCTCCACCGCCAACTCTCCTGACTGCATCAATCGGTAAAGAGGGATGGAAAACGCCCCGTCGGCGGCTACCTGTACAAACGCTCCCAGGGACAACCCGAAGGACAGCCCCACCGCAGGAATCCCGACTTTATGCCCGGCTTCTCCCAGCCACGGCTTTCCCAACACAAGAACCAGGACCGCCGTCAGGGGGAGGAATGGAATAAGCAGAAACAATGTTATCATCAGAAGTGTGCAACCCCTTGAATCTTCGCTCTTTCTATAAGCCCGGCGGAAGGGCCGTTTTAATGACTAATTTTATGATCTGATCGCTCGCAAGGCCCAAGGCAATGATCGCCGTGGATATGGCTCCCAAGCTGATACGGATTGCCAAGGGCGCATCAGACATGGGAGTGGCATGACGATCGGGACGGTCTCGAAACACCCGCTCAAACAATTTGGCGAAATACGCCATCGTCAACACGGTCGCAATGAGCACCGCGGCCACCGCCAGATAATTCCGGGCTTCCACGGCACCAAGCACGATATACCATTTTCCGAAGAAACCGCCGGTCGGAGGAATCCCGATCATGGACATGGCCAACACAATGAGAACCGCCGTCATCCATCCGGGGCTTCCGCCCAGCCGCACCAGATCTTCAGTGGTTCGGACCCCATACAGATACGCCACCCCGCCCGCCCAGCAAAACAAACCGGCCTGCATCACCGCATCACTCACAAGGTAAAAAAACCCGCCGGCAAATCCGGTTTGATTACCGACACTGATGCCGACCAGCACCAGGCCGATATGCGAGAGTCCCCCATAGGCAAACATTCGCTTAATCTCGAGCTGGCTTAACGCCAGAAAGGCGCCGATCAAGGCGGCCATCGCCCCGAGAAATCCAACAAGAAACAAGACCGGAATTTGATAGATGACGGCATGGGCTCCCAAGACCCAAAACATAATACGAATCCAGCTAAAAATCGCCACCTTGGTCACCAGGGAGGCCAGCATCGGGGCAACCCGGCTGGGGGCATAGGTGTAGGCATCCGGCAGCCACCCATGAAGTGGAACCAAGGCCATCTTGATCCCCAGACCGATGAACATGAACAGCACGCCCACGGCGATCCCCTTGTTTCCAACCAGCGGCGGAACCCGTACAGCCAAATCCGCCATATTAAGGGTACCCGTCTCGGCGTAAAAATATCCTACTCCCAGAAGATATAACGAAGCTCCGAAGGTCCCCAGAATCAAATACCGGAAACCGGCCATGAGGGCCTTGCCACCGGCCAAGCCCACCAGGGCATACGCACAGATGGCCGATAGTTCAAGAAACACAAACAGATTAAACAGATCCCCGGCAAAGACCATTCCCGTCATACTGGCCATCAACACCAACGTCAACGTATAAAACGGGACCACCCGACCCCCCAGATGCGGAAAAAGCTTGGAACTGCCGAAGACGTGGCACATCCATCCCACAAGGCTGAGCGCTACCATCATTACACTGGAAAATCCGTCGTCCACCCATTCGATTCCGATCGGTGCGGCCCAACCGCCGAAAACATACCGAATCGGGCCGCCCTGCCACACACCCACCACATTGACCACGGCCAGCAATGACATGGCCGTCAGGCAGACCAACGTCAGGGATGCACACCATTCCCGGCGCCGCAGCCCGATCAATGGCATGCAAATCGACAACCCGAGGGGGAGAAGAAACAGGATCGCGGGCAGGTGTTGCGTCATTCCAATTTTTTGAGAATCTCTTCTTCATCCAACGTGCCATACTTTTTGTATATGGCATCGGCAAGGGCAAGGGCCACACCCAACGTGGCGACTCCCACCACAATGGCGGTCAAAGTCAGCACATGCGGCAGAGGGTTGGTATAGGAATCAGGCCGAACGGCTTCGGTGGCGGACAACAGGACCGGGACGGTGGCATTTTCCTTGGCGCTGAGTGTTACCAGAAAGAAAATGACGCTCGTCTGAACCAGATACATGCCCATGAGTTTTTTGACCAAATTATACCGGGTCACCATAATATAGATGCCCCACAGAAACAGCAGGACAAAAGCCAGGTAATTCGGCCGCTGCAACCAACCCTGGATAAATTCAAACATGATATTCCCGCTCGGTATCGTGAAAGGCCAAACTGATCACGATGGAAATCCCGGTCACGGCCACATCCAACGCCACACCGATCTGCCCGAGAAGAATCCCGACATAGCGACGCTCCGGGGTTTCCAGCCCCGGGAGTTGAAGATTGGCATAGTTCAAAAATTCCCCGCCTCCGATCAGACACAAGCCTCCTACCCCGATAAACACGAGCAGGCCCACGCCGTCCCCGTGCAAAACCTTGCTTACCAACCGCCCCTGAGGGGATTTCAGACCGAAGACCAGAAACGTCAGGATCATACTGGTCGTCCAGATCACCCCTGCGACAAACCCTCCTCCGGGTCCATATTGGCCGAAGAAGAGAACGTACAGGGCAAAGATTTGAGCCAGTGGAATGAGCAATCGGCTCGATGTTTGGACCAGCGGGCTGTCGTGCGCCAGCTTCATGAGCCGTTCTCCCGTAATAGCAAGGCACAGGCGATTCCAGAGGCAAAAATGACCACGGTTTCAATCAAGGTGTCGAAGGCTCGATAATCCATGAGTACCGAAGTCACCACATTCACCGTCAAGGTGTCTGCATAACTCTGCTGGAGATAGACCGGAGAAATATGAACATGAGCCGGTGAACCCGGATCAGCCAAGGCAGGCAAGTCGTTGGCGGCGAACAGAAGGAGGAGCCCCAGCACCGGCAGACCCAATACACCGGCCAGGGGAGGGGGGGGGCGGCGGATGCGGGCGTCTTTGGGAGCGGTATCGAACAAGGTGATGAGAAACAGGACCGTGGCCAACCCCGCCCCGATAACGGCTTCCACAAAGGCCACATCCACCGACCCCAACCATGCCCAGACCAGGGCCAAAAAGAAACTGTAGGACCCTAAAATAAACACCGAACTCATCAGTTCTTTTACGAGAAAGGTCGCGCTGGCCGCCGTCAGCACCAACAGCAACAGCAAGGCGATGTTCACCCAATAGGTCATTTGTCCTCCTCCGCCAATGGTTTCACCCCTGCCCGAAAAGCCGCCCGGATGGCCGCATGCGCAATAACGGGATTCAGCAGAAACAACAGAGCCAGAACCAGCAAAATCTTCACCATATTGACTCCGAATCCCTGATACAGCGCCAGACCGGTCAAGAGACAAAAGGCCCCCAGAGAATCGGTCAATGCCAGGGCATGCGATCGCGTAAACACATCAGGAAGGCGCACCATACCGATGGCGGCCACCACCAGAAAAAACAACCCGAGCAGAATCAACCCAATCGCCAGAACCGCCATTTAGCCCAGGCCTCGCTGTTCAAGGAATTTGGCAACGGCGATGGCACCGACCAAATTGAGAAGGGCATACCCCGTGGAAATATCCACAAACATATCCTCCCGCTCATACACCATCCCCAACACGATCATGAGAATAATGGATTTCGTCGAAATGCCGTTCAAGCCCAACACCCGGTCAAAGACGGTGGGCCCCTGAATCACACGATACAAATACACCAGAATCAGGCCGGTCAACGTGAACAGCACAAACAGGAAAAATTCGGTCATTGGTGCCCCGTCACATTGTGGAAGACCCAGGCAACCTTGCGTTCCATTCGGCCCTGAGTCAGATCCGCCCCCGACTCCTCGTCGATGGCATGCACGATTAATTCATGACCGTTGACATCCACCGTCAAAGTGCCCGGCGTCAGGGTCACGGAATTTCCGAGGGTCACAACCGCAGCCTGATGCGTCAAACTGGACGTATAATTAATGAGCTTGGGACGAATGGGCATGCGGGGGCTAAGAATGATCCGGGTTAAATGCAGGCTGCTGTGGACGATTCGGAAAAACAGCCATGGCAGATACCCTACCCAACGGAACCAGGGGAATTGCTGAAACGGAGAATGCGGATACCCGGTATTCAGCCACGCCACCACGCATGCGGAAAGACCTCCGAGGATGACATGAACGGGATTATACCGGCCCGACAACAGGAGCCAGATGACAAAAAGCGCAATAGCCTTGGCGAGAAATGACTTGAGAAATGAAGACGGCATTGGCGTTAATGATTACCCATGCTTCACGCAGGGTTTCCCGGGCACTTTCCCACATATGCCGGATCAATTTCCGGCAGGGAGCTTCCCAACCGCCCACCTAACCGCATCCTCCTGGCCGCATAAGGCCCCGGTTTCGGAATCCGAGCCATTCGACGGACACCCACTGCTTCAACCGCCCCGGAAAAAGAAAAAAGCCACATCAGGCTTTTCGACGAACACATTCCGAAAAAACCCGGGTGGCTTGTACTGTTTTCAGTCTATCCGTCCGGAACCTCGACGACGGACGGAAAAACCGAACACCCTACGGCCATGACACGTGATGCCGATCGATGTCTTGCGAAACTGCATAATCCCGCTTGACGGTCTGCCTCACGATGGAAGGATAGAGGCTTCAAGGGTCGCTTGGATCCCGCTTCCCTCCCTCGACCCTTATACCAGGCACTTCCCTCCCTTCACAATCCTGAAGCCCATGCTTGGAAGATTATTAAAGGTCGAAAGGAAGCCCGAACCCCCATCAGCGTGAATTTCCGGTCTCATCCGCCTCTTGCCGGTCTGCTAGGTTCCCCATCGGCCTCACCCCTCTAAGGCCAAAGGCTCCCACGCCGAATCCGGGAGATATCGAAAAAACGAGTGGGAATCCGGATCCAGTGCGACCAAATTCATCCATTGGTTCTGAAATAAATGCCGAAGAACCAAGTGCCTTTCAATAATAGTCTGAATACGAGCCGGTGGAGCTTCAAGGACGGCCAACAATCGCATCGGCTCATGGTAATGCCGGGCTCCATCGTTTACGGATTGGAGGGGAAGGCCCTTTTGAATATCGCTGTGACTTCCTAACATCACTCCGATTCCGCTTACGATATTATGAATGACCTTGCTTCCGCTGCCATAGAACCAGGGATCCACCGCCGAAAAATAGTATGTCAAACTGATCAATTCCCCGACGATGAGCGGGGCGGTCATGATTTTTTCCAGAAGGCCGCCGTCGCAATCCGACTCGGGGTCGTAGGAATGCAAAAACACTCTTCCCCCCAGGTCCAGGCCTTTGGTCAGAGCCCGCCGGCCGATGAGAAACGCGGCATTTCCCGACAAGCCCCATTCGGGACGGGCATTCGCCCAATCCATCCCTCGTGTCCCGACATGGCCGAACGCCTCCTGAGGAGACACGTTCGTCGGAGCACCCGGCAGACGATGACATCGTTCCAATGCCTGCCGTGCGCCGGCCTCCACCAAATCCCTGCTGAACAGATTCAAATCTTCAACATGCCCGGCAGGAAGATCGACGAGATCGTAGAAGGTCACACGATCCGTGGTGGTATTGTGTTTGGCCGGCAGGAACCAGGTATCCTCGGGGATGATCAATCCACGGTCCTTCAAAAGGCGCCGAACTTCCGGATGATTGGCCATCGCCGCAAAGACACGGGCATTGGGATCTCCATGACTGCCCCCGCAGGCGCCGCAATCCAGAGCTGAATAATACGGATTATTGTCCGTCTGACTCCCATGGCCGCACACCATGACAAACCGGCCGAAATTCTTCGTAAGTCCGATCCCCCGCAGACCGCCCTCCACAAAGGCGGCCTGCTCCTCATGCGTAAACCCGATGACCAAGCCGGATGGATGGCTTGCGGCTTCTGCCGGATCCTGGGACCGATCGAGCGGTATGGTCGTAACCACCGGTTTTGCCAACCAACGGTGGAGCCGGTTTTTCAGGGAGTGAAATGAAACGCGAAACAGGGTTTTTCCAGCCAGGCCGATACTGAAAAACACGCCCAACACATCGACCAGGATAAAGGACGCCACCGGATTGTGCTTCAGATCATGAAAAAGGTGTTGACTCAGGTGATGCCACCTGGTTCCGGATAAATAGTCCCGCATCCGGCTCTCCTCTCCCGCTCTCGGGACTTCCACGACCTCGGCTTTCGGTGATAACAAAATGGGACACAAGGCCAAATGGTCATGGCGGTCAAAGGCCACATGGCTCATCGGAATACCGAAAAAGCCGGCATAGCCGAACGTGTCATAGGGTCCCTGAGCCTCGAGATGACGTCGAAACGACTCTGAACGCGCATCGATACAAAAGATTCCCTGCGCCCGAGGTCTCTCCTCACATTTCGATCCCGCCTGTGGTCGGCTCTTTTGATGAGCGTTGAGTTTTTTCAGCAGATACCGGCGATATTCATCCTCATAGGCCTCCAACCACACAAGTCCATGAGCCTCCTCGGGAAAGCAATCAAGCCACGCGAGAAGCACCTCCATGTCGGACTGAGAGGCTTCATGCAGATCAACAGCCGTCAATTCCAGAAATTGAACCAGGTGAAACAAACGCCAAACATGGCGGCAGAGGGTACGAGTCGCCTCTTCCATGACAGGCAAGCAGGAATCCATCAAGGAGCGATAGGACGCCGACCGGGCAGTCCAATACTCCGCCAAGGCCGAACGGGATCCCGCGATCTCCCACCGGTCCACGCAAATTCGGTTCACCATTTCGGATTCATAAAACAGACGGACCGCCAGATACTGAAGAGCATCAACGGGATACCGCCGCTGTGCCGGATATGCAGGATTGTCCCCCCGCCAACGAATAAACCCGGCCCATCCGGGCAACTGCGCCAAATGCCGGGAAAGATAATCACCCCACCGGTCCTTCTGAATCGCCATCGCCTGGAGATGAAGGAGCAGAGCCGCTTCAGGTTCCTCAGGCAGTTCCCGGATTTTGCGACGAGCCTGAACGATTCCCAGCAATTCGACTGAACGATCCTCCTGAGCCAGTGTCCGCCAGACTCGATAAAATCCACGTTCCCGCAGCGGCATATTCCATCCTGCCATCCCTTCATCCACAAAGGCGGCAATCCATTTGATCAATTGGCTATTGACGGATTCCACGACGGTTTCCCCCGCCAACCGGTCCACCCAATCACCCAGGGTCCGATTTGCGGGCAAATCTATAGGATCGATGATGTCCCCATCCTGCACGGACCTGGAATCCCACCAACGATCAGGCCCGTGCGTGGTACTCCCGCCTAAGTGCGGATCGGACAATTGAAAGGCCGATACCAAGGTCTTCCAGATATTGTTGAGATAGATACCTTCGGGATCGTGACGGCAGTGCTCGCATTCACGAATGGTTCGATCGACGATCATCCGCCGGGATGCTTCCGGCAGATCGGATCGAAACCGTTTGCTCGCACTCTCCGATTCTATGGTCCAGGAAAAGAGGCCGGAAGGTAATTCCGCAATTCCGTACAAGACATGAATTCGCCAGACATCTCTGACATGAATAGTGCGCCCACCCACGTGGATGCAATCGGGAGAGGGAAGAGGAGGCCCCACACGCTCAAGCGCACTTCCCACTGCGGTCTCGGTGATTCGACCTTGCTGCAACAGTCGTCGATACTCATCAGGAGGGAGCAGGCCATTTCCCCCCAAGAGATGCCGGGCCTGTTGAATGGCTTGAGAAAAAGGCAAATATTCCAGGTCGCGGAGAGGATTGTAGTACGCAAAGGTTTTCATGGGCCAATAAGGCCCGATGGGCCGACACGCTTCGGCCACGATCTCCCGTATCCGCTCTCGATCCGCAAGCGGCACGAAGGGCGAATCCGGTTCGACCATTGCCATCACACACTCTTGCGGGTGTTTGGGCTATCGATAACCCGGGGCAAGGGATACATTCCGTTCTTGACCTGCATGATGCAATAGCTTATATCAGGGGAACCGCTGGTTCCTCAAGAGAATGCACCACTGCTCCGTGTTTGTGCAGCACGAGGAATCCATACGATGGGATTGCGGGTTTTCGAGACGATCATTTTTATGAAGAACGGATCCAACCGGGGCGAGACGGAAACTGCCATCCGAAACGCCATTATTAAATTCGAACAGGAATTCATGGGGCGCGGTCCCACCGATGTTCGAGCCTTTATCATTCGTGACATTATCCTCATTCGCCTGAAGGGCGTTCTGACCCCGGCTGAACGGCAATTGGCGAAAAGCGAGGAAGGTATCAGCATGGTGAAACAAATGCGTCAAAATTTGATTTCACAGGGCAGGGAACAGCTCTGCCGTCAAATTTTTGAAATCACCGGAGCGGAAACGACCGCCCTGTTTACCGATATCGATGCCATCATCGGCGAAAGAATCATCGTCTTCACATTGGATCGCGACCTGGAGTCGACATTTCTCTAGCCTTCATCATCAAATCACACATCCTTCTGTACTCCTGATGCACCCTTGACTTCCCGAATATGTGACTTACCTACAACACATGTCGAATCAACGCCAATTAACTCATGACGAAAAGAAGGCTTCGGAAGCGGCTTTTAAAGGTCTCCCTTTCAATCCGGAATGGTCCAATTCCGCCAAAGCCGTGTATGAAGGCATTATGCAGGCTTTAGGTCAAACCAACTTCGAATCTCCGGAAAAGATTTTGGACAATCGGGAAACCGAAGGCTCTTCATCTTCCCAAGAGACATCAGAGGCAGCCGATAACTCGTCTGCCCCGACGGTGGAACAGGCAAACGATACGACGGTTCCTTCCCCCACCAAAGATTCACCTCTTTTGCATTCCCGTAAGGAAGCCATCACCGCCGGAATTCTGAGGGATGCCACCCCGGCAGCCAAACGGATGGGGTTACAACTTCCCGTTGGTCTGACCAATGCCTTGTGGGAAGAGTATGTGGTGATCGACAAAGACATGACGGATGAGCACATTCAATCCCGCCTTCAGGACATCATGGTGGGCGTCCGTCTGCGATTGGCGAGCTTGAAAGAAGGTGTTCCGTTTATCGACGTTCCTATTCTGCTGAACTTTCCTCCGGAACCCATTCCGCAAATCAGCTTGACGTTCGCCCTATTTCACCGTGACCCCGACGAAGGCCATTGCCTGCTCCTGATTCATCCGGGTGAAATTTTTTCTTCCCGTCAAAACATTGCACAGAATTAGCCCGTTCCCCTCCAGATGATGCACGAATGTGCCAGTTCGATCGGTGCCTCGGAGCCCCAATCATACCTGATAAATTTTATAACTGAGTAGGGACGCCTGCGATCGGTCAATGGATCAGGAGAGAGGGAACAGGCGTTTTGATTTCCGGACCACCGGATGGCAAACTGTCCAGCACGATTTATATGCTCTCTTCAAATGGACGTAACCAGTGTCCGGCGACACCCCTTCACGGAACAATCCTCCGACTAACCCTCTCGGCGGCAACACACTGATTGTGGACCCTGCCCGGCCGGAATGTTTTGCGCTCCCCAGTGAAGCTCTTGCCACAGCAAAAGCGCAGGATCAAGTGTTCATTCGACCCGGGATATATGAAGATCGTGTGGTGATCACCGACCGTCCCGTCTATCTCATCGGAGAGGACAGGGACCGCGTGGTCATCTTCAATCGACGAAGCGGCCCCTGCTACCTCCAACGGGTTTCGGGTGGCTTGATCAGCGGGATCACCTTCCGGTATGTCGGCAGCGATCAGCATTCGGCAATGAATATGCTGGATTCCGTCTGTACCATTTCCCAATGCCGGCTGACCGAAGGCATTTTATCCGGAGCAGTCATCTATGGACCCGACTGCCGACCGACTTTACAAAACAATGAGGTGTGCCATAATCGTGAATCCGGCATTTTCTCATTTGCCGGAGCCCAACCCTACCTGCGGGAGAACCGATGTTTCGGGAATCATCATTTCGGCATCGCCGTCCGGGATCCCGGCACCAGACCGGACCTCATTCACAATATCTGCGAACACAACATGCTGAGCGGCATCCTTCTCTTTCATCAGACGCAGGCTCTCATTCTCCAAAATATATGTCGGAACAACTCTCACTGGGGGATCGTAATGACACCTGACAGCGCCCCGACCCCCGAGGCGGCGGAACTGTCCCAAACCAATACCCTTGAAAACAATCCTCGAGGCCCGTTCACCGTCACCGCCGAACCGTTGCAGGAAATCGGTCGATAATGCACATTTCGGTACCCCAGACACCGACGACCAGAAGGACTTCCGGCCCATGCCCGGCGGGTTCGAGACGGGATGCCGCCCGCAGTGGATCTATGCTAGGGTAGCCCCACGCGGAAACCGCTCAGGATCCCGACACATGAATGAGAAACTCTGGTTTCAATTTAACGCCGTTCTGGGAAGCCTGGTGGTCACCATCGGCTTATGGCTGTTGGTGGGCGCCTTTCCCCTGGTTTTCGGCTTGGCCTTCACCATCGGGGTTGCCCTGCTGTTGGCATGGAAATGCCCTTCCATCGGTTATATATGGTCGGCCAGCACCTTGCTTCTCGGACTAGAGAGTCTGGCCTGGCCCGTCCTCCAAATGGTGGATCTTCAAAAGCTCGGGCCTGAACCTCCGCTGGAAGAAATGCAGCGAATTTTTACAGCCGTCCTGTTCGGCCTCTTTTCAGGGGTGTTCTGGATGACCTTTGCCTATGGCATTTTCAAACGGACCCGAGGGGACCTCAAGCACCCGAAGCCGGCCGATCGCAGAGGAGTGCCGGCCAAAAAGAAAAAAGCCTCCGCTAAATCCCGATAGCCTTACAACCAACTCTCCCTACAGTATTTCCAGGGGATCGACATGGACCTCAACAACCACCGGATTCGCCGGAAACCTCAAGTTGAACTCCTGCAGGCAGGTCTTCACCCATTGTCGAACGGTAGGAAGATCGGAGCTTTTCAGTAGAATGAGCGTCCGCGTTTTTCCGGCACCTCGGGGATCCTGAGACGGAATTGGGCCAAGGAGGGCGTGGTCGGGTTGGCCTTGGGAAGAAGGTGAGGAAGAAACTCCGGGCTGTCGCAACACGTCGAGCCTTTGTCGAAAAAACTCCACCGCCGATGCGACCTTGGACTGCTGCGTCCCACGAACTACAAGCAGAAGAAGCTGTGAAAACGGGGGATATCCCAAAACCGCCCGCAAGCTCAATTCCTGTTGATAGAAAAATTCCGGATCCTGATGCACGATCGCTTGAATAACATGATGGTCCGGCATTCTGGTTTGCAACACCACCGCTCCCCTGCTTGAACCCTGACCGGCCATGTCCACCGCCTGACGTAAGAGGTGGTACGTTCGCTCGGCCGAGCGAAAATCGGGCACATGCAATCCCATGTCCGCCTTGGGCAGGCCGACAAACTCCGCCCGTGGAGGATTCCCCCGATGAAACAGCCACTCCGTTCCGAGTAAAATCCGAATGTGCCCCCGCCGAAAGGCCTCCAACATGGCTTCGGCCTCCCGATCGCTTTGTAGGTTGTCCCGATCGAATCTGGCAACAGGTATGGACGGGAAATGGCTGGCGATTTCTTCTTCCAACCGTTGGGTCCCCACTCCCGTGAACCGAAATATCGTCCCTCGACAAGACGCACACACCTCGGGTGTGGCTTCCCTCCGGCCGCAGTAGGCACACAATAGCCTGGACGGATGTCGAAACAGCTTCAATGTCACATTGCAGGTCGGGCAAACCGGAACATGACCGCACTCTTTACACACCAACCCGTGCGAAAACCCCTTGCGATTGAGAAAAAGGATCGCCGACGCATTCCGGCCCAGCGACCGGGAAATCCCTTCAAGCATCTGCGGCGCCAGGATCGTGCCATAGGCGCACTCCTGGATGTTCACGATTTCTATTGCAGGGGCCGAAACAGAAGGAGCCCGGCCCGAAAAGGTCACAGCCGGTCGGAATCGTTGATAAGTTTCCACGGAAGGCTGCGAGGAGCCATAGACCACCATAGCCCCTTCGAGTTCACCTCGCAGGCGGGCCACGGTCCGGGCATGATAATACGGAATGTGCTCTTCCAGATATGAGGCATCCTCCTCGCGTTCCATCCAAATCAACCCGACATCAGGCAGGGGAATAAACACAGCCGACCTTGTACCCACTACCACATCTATTTCCCCTTGCTGCATACGCCGCCACCGCTCGGCTTTAACGGCCGGTGACAAGTCTCCATGAAAAACACCGACCCGCTCTCCCCAAAAAGCCCGGCATCGGGCGGCCAGAACCTCCACCAATCGGACTTCCGGGGCTAGGACAATCACTCGCCGATGCTGCTCCAAGGTTTGCGTGACCGCCTGTACGAGCCCTTTCCAACGAGACCAATCTGTGGCGACACAGGCCTGCTCCCGAGCCCCCCCTTCGCTCAGCGCCCGAGCAATTCCCACACATTCGTCCGGCAGCTCATCGAGCCCGTCATCCCCAGGCCGGAGCGTGTCCCATTGCAGGGAAGATTCCCCTTCAACAGCCGCCTCCCCGTGTGTCTGTACAGAGGGCGTTTTGGTCAACACGCGAACCACCGAACGTTCTTCGAGCCAACCGTGTTTCTTCAACCGCTGGATCGTCACCGGTTTGACCTGAGCTGAACGATTCAAGGTCGACAGAAGCAACCCCTCCGAACGACGTTCCAACTTGCGTAGCAGGGAACGGTCATCGTCGGAAAGGGTGCCTTCGGCCAAAACCTTTTTACCTGCGTCAGTCAAAAACACCCGCCCGGCGACCTTCACTCCCGGAGGAGGCAGAATGAGTGGCAGGCAGGAGGAGAACGGTGCCACATAATACTCCGCTACCGTTTGGGCCAGACGAATGAGAAGAGGGGGCAGGGGAGAATCTCCGGCCCCCGATTGGACTGAAAGTAGATCCCGTAAACGGTTGCTTGAAATTCCGGGTGATTCCGGAGCATCTAGGACAGGCCTCAGATTCACCACAACGCCGGTCACCACGGCGGATCCAAGCGGCACAACCACCTGGCTACCCAAACTTACATGTGCGTGAAATTTCTCCGGAACCCGGTAGGTAAACACTCGATTGCGACGGCTTGGGATTACGACATCTACGAAAATAGAGGGCATCAATTTCTACACCACTCG
>JBDIVP010000066.1:0-14929 GCA_039794325.1 Candidatus Inrsubterrania sp. | reverse complement strand
GATCTCACAAGGAGTCCTTTTTCGTGATCGCCGTGAGGCCGGAAAACAATTGGCGGAAGCGCTCAGACACTATAAAGATGCCAAAGATACCCTCATCGTGGCCTTACCACGTGGCGGGGTCACCGTCGGTTATGAAATCAGCGTGGCTCTGCACCTACCCCTTGACGTGCTGATCACCCGAAAACTCGGCACGCCGGGCAACCCGGAGCTTGCCATGGGTGCGCTGACTGAAACCGGCTATCGCCACCTGAATACCGACGTCATTTGCGAGTACGAGGTTTCCTCAGGGCAATTGGAGGAAGAAGTCAGGATTCAGCAGGAGGAAATCAAACGACGTATTGCACGCTACCGGCACGGGTTGCCCCTCCCGCCCCTTAAGGACCGGACTGTTATTCTTGTCGACGATGGCATTGCCACGGGCGCCACCTTTTTTGCCTCATTGGCCGCGATGCGGGCCGCCCAGGTTCATCGCCTGGTGGCGGCGGTTCCCGTGGCCCCACCACGTGTTGTCCCCGATCTCCGGAAAATGGTGAATGAGGTCGTCATCCTGGCCACCCGGACCAGATTTTTTGCAATTGGCCAATTTTATCTCGATTTTGACCAAGTCCAGGATGAAGAGGTTGTCAACGCCCTGCAAAAAGCCCAAGAATTTTACAAAAGTTGTCAGGCATGAACCTCATCACCTCAAAACAGGAGTGGAAAAGGAACCGGTCGTTTTCACGCCTCACGCTTCACGCATTATCACACCTCACGCTTCACGAAGAACAATGAATTATGTCCGTCGGACATGAATGGCGCCCCGGGATCCATGACGACTGTTGAATAAGAGAGAAAGAAGAACGATGCAAATCGCCTTGACCGGGGATGTCATGCTTGGACGGCTGGTGAGTGCAACCATCCTCGAACCTCCCATCCTCCCCCCCACGATGGTATGGGGCGATGTTCTACCGCTGCTGCTCGAGGCTGACCTGAGATTGATCAATCTCGAATGCGTCATCAGCCACACCGGCCGGAAGTGGCGCCCTCAAGAGAAAGCCTTTCACTTCCGGGCCGTTCCTCGTGCTATTGATGTTCTTCGAGCCGCCAGGATTGATTGTGTCACCTTGGCCAATAATCACGTTCTGGATTATGGACCTGACGCTCTTCTCGAATGCCTGACGTTGCTACACCGGGGAGACATTCTCCACACCGGTGCGGGGCGGAATCTGGAGGAGGCGTTGAGACCGGCGATCATCGATTGTGAAGGAACCCGTGTCGCGGTCGTGGCACTGACCGATAATGAACCCGAGTGGGAGGCCGCCGAGCAACGGCCCGGAGTGAATGTTATCCGTTACGATGAACGAGGATTACTGGAACCCTACCGCACCAGGCTCCGCCAGGCCATCGCACATGCCAGACAGCAGGCCCAATTCATTATCATCAGCGCCCATGTTGGCCCCAACTGGGGGAGGCCTTCCCAGGCCATTCGCACATTAGCCCGTCAACTGCTGAATTTAGGAGGAGATCTCTATTGGGGGCATTCCAACCATACCCCCCAAGGCATTGAAGTGTATGAGGGAAAAGCCATTCTCTACTCGACGGGTGATTTCATCGATGATTATGCCGTGGATAGGACAGAACGCAATGACCTGTCTTTTTTATATCTGCTCCAATGGGATCATCGGCATCTCGAATCTCTTCACTTCTATCCGGTGCGAATTGAAAATTGTTGCGTTGGATTGGCCCATGGTCGAGAGGCCGCCTTTCTTGCCAGGCGGATGCAGACGCAGTGTGAGGCATTCGGCAGGATACCCGAATTTCAAAACGACATCGGGACCATGACCTTTTGACCAAGATGACCGGAGGGGTTTTACACGCGGGCGTTTGCCGATGCCTTATCCGGCGGAAGAAAAAACCGTCGAAACCAATCCAAGGCATGGCGGGACACCTGTTCCAATGTTCCAGGTTCTTCAAACAGGTGCGAGGCACCGGTAATGATGACCATATCCTTCGGTCGGCAAGTCAACATCTCGAGCGCCTCCCGATTGTAATCAATCACTTGATGGTCCACTCCTCCGACAATCAGGAGCGTAGGGGCCGTGACCGAGGGGAGAAAGAGTTTGGCCAGGTCGGGACGTCCTCCTCGTGACACGACGGCCGCCACAGGAAAAGAAGACCGGGCCGCCGCTTGAAGAGCGGCCCCGGCTCCGGTGCTCGCTCCAAAATAGCCGATACCGAGATCGGCGACCGCCGCCTGTTGTCTCAGCCATTCTTGCGCCATCAGCAGGCGATCGGCCAGAAGATCAATGTTAAACACCTTCCGCCGGTCCTGCGCCTCCTGGGGATCCAGCAGGTCTATGAGCAGCGTGGCCAGCCCTCCGGCTTGAAGTTCCTGTGCCACAAACGTATTTCTGGGACTCAGGCGCCCGCTTCCGCTGCCATGAGCAAAAAGCACTACGCCGCAAGGATGAGAGGGAATCGAAAAAATTCCCTGCAGGTTGACGGAACCCACCCTGAGCAAGATTTCGAGATTGCTGTCGTTACGTCCGCCGGTTTCCACTTGTTGAACCTCGCTGTTACGTCACCCGGAACCATTTTCGATTGCACTTCGCCGGCCACGGGAACAATGCCAGAAAATTCCCGTTTTAATGTAATCACCATAATCAGCCGGATCATTTTATAAAACTTTCGGAATAATGGCACGAGCGGCTCCGTCAAAGATAGAGCGTGGCGGATATCGGAGTTTTCCGCGACACTTCCCTCCTTTAGTTAGAGGAATCTACCGCATGGCACTCAATTCCTGGTAATGCGCGGACACAATTCCATGTAACGATTGCCGTAATTCTTCCCCTGTCAATCTCCGATTGGTAACCTTGCGAAAACGTGCTGCAAGGTCACCGTCACCCAGGGTGGTTGCCGCCCAATGGCTGAAGTCTTCCCGACGATCATGGTACTCCAGACTTTCGACCGGCAAGATCGGAATAAGGTTCATGAACTCATACAAACTGGCCGCTTCTTTTCCGATACCTCCGTGCCCATTGCTGAACCAAAATCGCTTATGCGGCGGCAACGGCTCCTCCAAATATTTATACAGATGTCGAATGTGAGGCACACGACGGATGGAAGGACGAAGGTGGACGATTTCCCCGCTACAGAGAAGCGCACTGCCGGTAGAAATGGCTGCGAGATCAGCTGCCTGAACGCCCTTTTGCCGGCCATTTTCGCGGACCGCGGCGGCGGCATGTGGATCGGTCAATCGAGTCAGAAGGCAATGGTGAAGAGCACGAAGGATATTGGGGGAAAGCCGGTCGGGCCGGTAGGACACGATGGCCCATCCTCCCGGGTCCAGGCATGGTTGAACGGCATCCAAAACAGCACTCCCCTCAAAGAGGAATTGTTGAGCCTCATCAAGGACAATCCAATGGGGCCTGAACCTCCGCTCAAGCATGGGACGCAGGGCCCGTATGACCTCCCCCACATACGCATGCCGAAGAGTAACGGGATATTGACTGAGATCCAGGACCAGCGAAACGCCCCCTTCATCTAGAAACGAGACCACGGACGCCGGAGGCGGTAGACTCTCTTTGTTGCCGGAAAGGGAAACAAATCGCGGCAGGACCCTCAGTGCCCGGAAATCCCCTTCCGGGTCGATCAACAGGACCTGGTACGCCTCATGGTGCAACCCTTCAGCCATCAGACCGACAATCCAGGATTTTCCGGTACCGGAATCTCCAAAGACACCAAGATTGCGGCCGGCTAACCGGGATGCCGGCACCGTCACATCATCCCCGGTGTCTCCCTTACCAAGCACAATCGGGCGTTCCCGCTTAAGAGGGATATCCAGAAACCGTCCTTGGAGTGGATATCGTTCCAACACTTCAAGGACCCCTTCCGGTCCCGGTTCCTCAGCCACGATATCCGCCATGTCACGAATGGAAGGGACGGCGTCGGCCACGGCAATGGCCACCTCGGCCAGCATGAGCATCGACAGGTCGTTTTCGGCATCCCCGAAAGCGGCCAGATTTCTGGGCGAGAAGCCACATAATGTCAGCAGACGCTCGAGGCCGGTGCCTTTGGTGGCCCCTGGAGGGAGAGCCATTACGGCTTTCTTATTATATTCGATTGTTGAACCGGCTCCATGTTCCCGCAAGGCCTGCCACAACCAACGGTCATGTGGGATCCAGGTGCCGACAATGGCCAGCCCGCGTTCAAAGGGAATGCCGGCCTCTTCCATGGCCTCCGGTACGGCGGCATGAAGCCGGCCAAAGGGCAGGTACGTTTCCCCGCTTGCGGTGTGGGACAGCACAGCCCCGTTTTCCCACACCACTCCGGCAAACAATTCACCAAGCCGCCCCAATGTGACGCTTTGATAACGCCGGCCGGTGACCAGAAACAACACGTGCCCGTTGTTCCGGCATGCTTCCAAAGCCGTCTCCACGGCAGGCGGCACTTTCCCCTCCACCGCCAGCGTGCCATCGAAATCAAACGCCAATACCCGCCGGTACATAATCGCCCTCGGGAAACAGGCTACCCGGATTCGTCAGCTACCCTTGGTCAGCTGACCTTGGTGTGTTCTTTGGACTTCCCATTCCGATTCTTGGTTTGCCATCGATAGGCCAGGGTATTGATCTGATCGAGAATGGTCGTCAACTCCCGCCCCTCTTTGGTCAATCCATAATAGACCTGAGGCGGAACGGTAGGCTCCTGGTGTCGGAATATGATTTCCGCTTCTTCAAGGGTCCGTAACCGCTCTGTCAACATTTTGGAGGAGATTCCCGGCATTTGACGTTTCAGTTGTCCAAAGCGGGTTTCTCCGTTGCTATGCAAACGGCACAGAATATAAATCGTCCATGGCCCCGACAGAACCTTCAACAGAGAATCCAACGGACACCCGAATGCGCTTGGTGGGAGTTTCATGGTTACTTTTTAGTACCTACTTTACTTTCGTAACCTGTCACTTATCTTAACCAACAGAATGACGGATCGCAAGCAAGATCGACATCTCACCGTATAACAAGGGGATGATAAGATGAAATGTTCTCGATGCCAAGGCCTGATGGTCTATGACAACATCTATAACCTGGAAGGTCAATATTTAAAGCTTGAAATCGGCCGATGCCTCAATTGCGGGCATATCCTGGATTTAACCGGTAAGGGCACAAGCGCTCAAAATCCGGTGGTAGGCCGATCACCAAAAGAACAGGCGGTGGCCTGAACATTGGATTCCGTAATTGAAGAACACAAGGATGACCTCCAATTGATGAAAGGGACAGAAAGGGGCAAAATGACGAATAACATTTTAAGTCAATTGGTTATAGCCGGAATTTTGGGCGGGATCGTGCTGAGCGGATATCCGATTTTTGGGAAAATTCTGAACCCGATCACCCTCCCCGTCAATGGACGGAAGGGACGCACATCGGGGAGGTTGCGCCGGCGATAAGGTATGGAGCCGAGGACCGACCGGCCTGCCGGAAATAGACAGATCCTACAGACAAGAAGAATTGATTAATTGAGGATACATTCAATCAACGACACGCACAGAAAGGACCACCAAAATCATGGCATTCAATCAATCGCCTTTCTCAAGCGTCATGCCCCGTTTGACCAGGTGCATCCTTCACACCAGACAGTGGGTCATCATGGGCATTATCCTTGCTTTCTTATTCATCCACCTTCCCACACCGGAAGCCAGACCCTTGAACGGGGTCATGACGAAGGAATATGCCATACAACTGGGAGAAGAATTCGGCATTGTCGTGGGGGAGGTCGATGAAGAGATACGTGAGTTTCTGGGACTTGAACGAGCCGAAGGCGTGGTGGTCTTTGAGGTCATCGGGGGAAAACCGGCGGCACTGGCCGGTATCAAACCGCGGGCGTTGATCAAAGAGATTAATTCGGTGGAAGTCAGCACGCTGGAAGATTTCGGGCATGCGCTCCAGATGGCCTTGCCGACGGAAAATTTTTCTATAGCGACCTATGAGCCGGCCGATCCGGATGATCAGGGCGTCAGCGGCGGCATCAATTTTCATTTTGTGCGAATCGAAAAAAGTTAAAAAGGAACGATATGACACACACATCATACGCCCTAACGGGCCATACAGAACGTGAAGTTCAGGAAGAAGAGACCTCCCTTCAGTCCGGAGATGTGCTTTCGGTCCGGTGGGGAGAGACATCCCTTTCCGGGCACTCTATGCGGGCATCAACCGGAAATGGAACCTGGATGGAAGACTCCGACCCTTCCGAGGCCAACTCTCTCGTTTCCCTGGAGGACACGGAGACGGTACAGGAAGACAGCACAACCACCAACCTCCCTATTACACTGTTTCTGGAGGACATCGGCCGCGTCGCCCTTCTGACTCGTGAACAGGAAATCCAATTGGCGCAACAAATCGAGGAGGCCAAACATCAATTTATCGCCAATCTCTATAGCATCCCTCTTGTGTTGGATGAACTGTCCGACCTCCGGAACCGCCTGAATCGAGAAGAAATCCAGGTCAGCGAAGTGGTGTTGATCAGTCATCCGGTTGAAGATCAGGACCCACAAGAACGCGACCCGGGATTTTCCGAGGGCTCCCATTATCGAAAGGCCCTTCATTTACTCGACACTGTTCACAAAATCGGTCGAACCCTGATTCAGGAATATCGGAAATTCGGAAAAAAAGGGGCAGTCGAACCGGTTGACCGCGACACGGTCAAACGGATTGACTCGCAACGCCAAAAACTCGCAAAGACGGCTGAAGCATTAGGCATTCGCCCGGGCTTCGAAGAACAATGGTTGAAGCGTATTGACGAGGTGGGCCGTGAAAGCGAGCAATATCGTCATACTCTGGAAACGATATGCAGGCAATGGGGCTATTCGCGGCAAGAGGCCCATCTTCGGGTCCAGCAAATGTTCCATAATCCCGCTGCCGGTCTCAAAGTCGTCCAGACGTCCAAACCCCGGTCCGGCCGGGAGTCTCTTGACCTATCTGAACGCCTGGAGGAAATCCTGTTGAACCTGGAACGGTTGGAGGAGGTCATCGGGATGCCGCTACCTCTTTGGGAGGTGACGGTGCATACCATCCGGCAATCGCAGGAACGATGGTCATCGGCAAAAACCCTGATGACGGAAGCCAACTTGCGGCTCGTGGTGAGTATCGCCAAACACTATGCCAACCGCGGCCTGCACTTTCTTGACCTGATTCAGGAAGGTAATATCGGGCTGATGCGTGCCGTCGAAAAATTCGATTATCGACGGGGCTACAAGTTCAGCACCTATGCCACCTGGTGGATTCGCCAGGGTATTACCCGGGCGATTGCGGAGCAGGCCAATACCATCCGTAAACCGGTTCATGTCCATGAAAGTATGCAAAAACTGAAAAAAGCTTCACAGCGGCTGACTTTTCGTTTGGGCCGTACCCCCAGGCTGCCGGAACTGGCCAAGGAAACCGGCTTCCCTGTCGCAAAGGTTCAAGACATTGCGGAAAGCTATCAACCACCGGTCTCCCTCGATTCGCCACTGGACGAGGCCGGGGAAACCCGATTTGGTGAGTTTATTGAGGACCGGAAGACGATCTCACCGGTCCGGTTGAGCGAACAACAGAGCGCAACCGAGGCGATTGCCCGCCTGCTGCGTGTCCTGACGCCGAAGGAGGAAGAAGTTCTCCGGCGACGGTTCGGCATCGGATACGATGAAGAAGCCACCTTGGAAGAAATCGGAAAAGTCTTCGGCGTGACACGGGAACGTATCCGGCAAGTGGAAACCAAGGCCCTCCAGAAACTTCAAGATGCGAAAGTACTGGAAGAGCTCCGCAGTCTGGTCTACAATTGACCGGCCGATCCTCACGGGTCCGGTTGAAGTGCTTGCGCACTTCAACCGGATCTTGGGAAACCATCGCAATGCTTCTATAATTCATCAAATAATTCAAAAGGTGACACTCCTACCCCACTCCTCCATCCCAGACATTCAGCCATGCTACGCCTAACACCTGTCGGCACATTTCTCTTCCGTGGACTGTTGGCCCTCCTCGCACTCCACCTGACAACCCAACCGCTTCAGGCCGCCGACCCCAAACCGGTGGTGTATGTCATGCCCATCGAGGGGATTATCGATCTCGGACTCGCCCCCTTTGTCCAGCGTGTGTTACAAGAAGCAACCGAAGCAAACGGCCAGGCGGTCATCCTTGATATTAATACGTTCGGTGGGCGGGTCGACGCCGCGGTGCTGATTCGTGATGCACTGCTTGAAGCCAAGGTGCCGACGGTGGCCTTCATTAATAAACGGGCCATTTCGGCCGGGGCATTGATCAGCCTGGCCGCTGAAACAATCATCATGGCCGACGGGGCCACGATCGGAGCGGCCACTCCGGTCCAGGTCGGAGCTCCCGGCGCTCCGGCCCAACCCGTTGAAGAAAAGACCGTTTCGTATGTACGGAAAGAATTCCGGGCCACAGCGGAACAACGGAACCGGCCGCCCGATATTGCCGAAGCCATGGTCGATGCCGATGTGGAAATCTCCAAGGTCATCGAAAAAGGGAAGCTCCTGACCCTCACCACCAAAGAAGCGCTGGACCTGAAGGTGGCCGACTTTCGAGCCAACGACCTGACCACTGTGCTACAGTTACTCGAGTTGGAGCACGCAGACCTTCGATACGCCTCGGAGACATGGGCCGAATCGCTTGTTCGGTTTCTCACCCATCCCGTCGTCAGCTCATTATTGATGACCCTGGGCATCATGGGCATTCTCGTCGAAATCCGGGCCCCCGGGTTCGGCCTGCCCGGCATCCTGGGGTTGATCAGTCTGGGATTGTTTTTCTGGGGGCACACCCTTGTCCAGTTGGCGGGACTGGAAGAACTTCTTCTGGTCGCCATCGGACTGGTCCTGGTGGCCGTGGAAATTTTCGTCCTCCCGGGATTCGGCATTGCCGGTATTCTGGGTATCGGATTCCTTATTGGAGGACTGGGCATGAGTCTGATCGGTAGCGGAGCCAACTGGGATACGATCCTGGCTGCCCTGGGACGGGTCTCACTCTCCATTCTGATCGCCATCCTGGCTTCCCTCGTCCTTTTACGATATTTCCCCCGACTACCATTCGGACAACGATTACTATTAAAAACCTCTCTCCTCTCCAAAGAAGGCTATGCTTCGGGTCCCGAGGAAGACCAACGATGGTTGGGAAAACGAGGCTTGGCCGCGACCGATCTTCGCCCGGCGGGCATTGCCCATTTAAACGGGACCCGCGTGGACGTCGTATCAGAGGGAGATTTTATTGATGCCGGTCAACCGGTTGAAGTCGTGCGCGTGGATGGCAATCGCATCGTCGTCCGCGTCATCACCGAACCGGCGGAAGGGAGAACAGCCTGATGGAAGTCGAAACCCAAGCCTTTGGTTCCCTTGGTCTTTTATTGTTGGCGTTACTGTTCCTGTTCGGATTCCTGTATATCATCCCCCTCCCCTTATGGATCGCGGCCTGGGCTTCGAATGCCTATGTGGGGCTGTTCACGCTGATCGGCATGCGTTTGCGGCGGGTGCCTCCGGGAACAGTGGTGACTGCACGGATCAGTGCGTCCAAAGCCGGGCTCACCATTTCCATTGACGATTTGGAAGCCCATTTCCTGGCCGGCGGAGACGTCGTAAGAGTGGTGAATGCCATGATTTCGGCTGACAAAGCCAATATTCCCATGACCTTTAAGCGAGCGGCGGCCATCGATCTGGCCGGGCGGGATGTGCTGGAAGCGGTCCAAATGTCCGTCCTGCCCAAAGTCATCGAAACCCCGCGGATTACGGCCGTGGCCAAGGACGGCATCCAGTTGATCGCCGTCTCCCGAGTCACGGTGCGGGCTAACATCGACCGGCTGGTCGGCGGAGCCGGCGAGGAAACGATCATCGCCCGCGTGGGTGAAGGCATGGTCAGTACCATCGGATCTTCCACCACCCACAAGGATGTGCTGGAAAATCCCGATCACATCTCAAAAAACATTCTGGGACGGGGCTTGGATGCCGGGACGGCCTTTGAAATTCTTTCAATCGATATCGCCGATGTGGACGTGGGTGAAAACATCGGGGCCAAACTGCAAATCGACCAGGCCGACGCAGACAAACAAATTGCTCAGGCCAAAGCCGAAGAACGGCGGGCGATGGCCGTGGCCCTGGAACAGGAGATGCGTGCACGCGTCGTGGAAGCCGAAGCGGAAGTACCCCGTGCCATGGCTGATGCCTTTCGACAGGGCAACCTGGGCATCATGGATTACTATGGCATGAAAAATATCCAGGCGGACACTGAGATGCGCAGCTCTCTGGCCAACCCGAAAGATGAACCGCCGGAAACAACCAAACGGTAGGATCCCCAAATTATGGAACCCTTTATCTATCTGGTCGTTTTCCTGTTTCTAACCGGCCTACTGGCCTTCATGCGATGGCTGAACGAACGCCTCAGGGAAGAGATCAACCTGAAGGATTTGTTCAAGCAGGAGGAAGCACCCCGCACACGCCACCCTCCTACCCAACCTAAACCTGTACTTCTGCCGACCAGGGAACGGGCGCCGTCACCTCCCAGACGGGAGCGTCCCCTTCGAGGTTCGGCCCTCCTGTCCGCCCTGCATCGGAAAGAGAATCTTCGCCAGGGCATCATTCTCATGACCATTTTGGGTCCCTGCCGGGCCCTTGATCCGCCCTCCCGCAATAGGCCTTTTCAACGACTGCCCTACGCCAGAAAACGGTAACCGGCCCGATGACGGGAGAGCACATGCCATCAACCCTTTTCCCGGCGACACCCACGGCTGACCCCCGGTGAACGGCGTCATCGACAATGGGCAAAGAAGGCCTTGCCATCCTCCGTTACCCTGTTCGAGGCCGCGTCATTTGCAAATACCTTGGACAGCTCGGACTGATGCTGGCCTTGCTGACCACCTTGCCGTTAACCGTTTCCTTGTGGTGGGGAGAATATGCCATCAGCCAAAGCTATCTGTTCAGCATACTGATTTTGCTCCTGCTTGGTCTTCCTCTTTCCCGGTTATCCGTTCCATCCAGCATCCAGACAAACGAAGCCCTGACCATCACGGCTTTGGCCTTTTTCATTTCCCCGCTTTTCATGACACACCCTTTCATGGCCGCGGGGGTTCCATTCCCGGACGCTTTGTTTGAAACCATCTCCGGAATCACCACAACCGGTCTTTCCATGCTGCCTTCCGTAGAGCATCAATCACCTTCCTTGCTCTTCGCACGGGCCTGGATGCAATGGTACGGAGGGTTAGGCATTGCGATCCTTTCCGTCGCCTTGCTCATGGGACAAAACATTGTGGCCAAGAGGCTGGTTGAGCCGGTGCCGGGGGAAAATCTCGTCACGACAACCCGAACCCACGCCCGCCAAGTGTTGACTGCGTATGCGGTGTTGACGATTTTGGGGATTGTGTGCCTCTTGTCCCTTCAGGTTGATCCATTTCATGCCATCACCCTCACGCTGGCCGCGATCTCCACCGGCGGCTTTGCCCCGTTCAACGACAGTCTGGCGGGTCTCCACTCTCCATCTGCCGCCACCTGCCTCCTGATCGTATCTCTCGGCGGTTCTCTCTCTCTCCCCTCTATGCCTTTACCTATCATTACGGGTTTCGCCGCTTGCTTTCCGACCTGGAAATGCCCGCTCTTCTGGCTCTCTGCCTATTGGCCGCGGCGGCCATCACCCTTTCGTTAAAGCTGCACAGCCACTTGGGTTGGACGGAAGCCGTGTTTCATGGTTCGGTTCTGGCGGTTTCCGCGCAAACCACCACCGGTTTCAACACCATACCGATCGAGGAGGTCGGCCGAGCCTCCCAAGCCCTGTTGCTGGCTTCAATGTTCATCGGAGGCAGCGTGGGTTCAACCAGCGGCGGCATCAAAATTCTCCGCTTTCTGATCATTCTGGCTTTGCTCCGAACCTTCCTTCAACGGGCCGGTACCCCGCCGCATGCCGTGATTGAACCCCGGTTGGGCAAACGACGACTGGAATTTGAAGACCTCAGCCGGGCGTTACTGGTCACAGTCCTGTTTACCGCTGTCATTTTTCTCTCGTGGATCTTGTTCCTGCTCGGAGGGTACGATCCCTTGGACGCCCTCTTCGAGGTCACTTCCGCCACTGCCACCGTCGGCTTATCCAGCGGCATTACCGGCCCTGACCTTCCCGGATGGCTGAAAGGGGTCCTCTGTTTTGATATGCTGGCGGGACGGGTGGAAATTTTTGCGCTTCTGGTCGTCTTGTATCCGCCGACCTGGCTGGCACGGAGGTCATGATCCCAATGAGAGCCGTCTTTATTGGAGCCAGTTCCCTGACCGTCATGACGGCGGAACTCCTCATCAAGCGCGGTCACGAAGTGGTCATTGTCGAATCCCAAAAAGAACGGATCGAGGAATTAAGCAACCATCTTGACTGCGGATTCGTCCATGGCGACGGGACCACGCCCGCCATTCAACGAGAAACCGATCCGGTCCATTCGGATTTTTTGTTTTGTCTGGCCGGCAACGATCAAGTGAATATCATTGCCGGGTTGGTCGGCCGTTCCCTGGGTTTTCCGCGTGTGGTGACCAAAATCGTCAATCCCGAATTTGAACACATCTGTGTGGAACTGGGGTTGGAGGAGATCATCATTCCGGACGGCACGATGGGCCGCTACCTGGCGGACAAATTTTCCGGCAGGGATCTCCTGGAACTCTCGGGGATGATTAAAGATGAAGCGCGAGTCTTTTCCTTCGTGGCCCGGCCCGAGGATGAAGGCCCCCTCGAAAATTTTTCCATTCCAGGTCGCCTTCACCCTATTTGTCTCTACCGGGACAATGCATTCATCCTTCCCTCAGCGGGCACCGAGGTCAAACAGGAGGATGAGGTGGTTGTCATCACCCATCAACAATACTTGGAACAGTTGCAAGAGCGTTGGGCACCGCGACGGGAGCCCTCACCGCCTTCATCCCCGGAGACGCAGCCTGACGGCTCCTAGAACGTTTTATATTCCAGCCATTTGCCGTTCAGGGTAATCTTACAGCGATCCTCCCCCTGGCTGCCTTTGACTTTTTCCATCTCGATGGAAAAGTCGATGGCGCTCATGATGCCGTCGCCGAACATTTCGTTCGCCATCTCCCGCAAGGCATCGCCGTATACGCCGATGACTTCCAACAACCGGTATTTAAACGGATCGGTGGCGTTGGGAAAATCCGCTCGCACCGGAAACGCCGAAAGCGATGCGGTAGCCTCCGGATCCAGGTCCAACATGGTTCCGACCCGCTTGGCCTCTTCGTAAGACAACCGGTGATTGTTATTCAACGCCGCGGCTACAAAGGTCGGACTTTTTCCGACGGACTTGGCAATTTCCGCGATGGACACCCCCTTCTCCAACCGCTTAGCCTTAATGTGATCCTTTAAGTTCGCTGCACTCATGATGTCCTCCTTTGGTTACGATTATTTCCGGAACGGTGTGCGTCCGGACCGTGGTTAAAAGTGACATGGAGCGGCTCGGCATTGGCCGGTGGGTGCAACCCCTCCTCCCTACCGCCGCCCCCATTTCCGGCATGCCGCACCAGAAAGTGAATAATATGGTTTCTAATTTTGTAATAGTTCGAATCTTCGATGATGCTCTCCCTTGACCGGGGCCGAGATATGGGAACCTCCACGATTTCAGCGATGCGTGAGGAGGGCCCGTTGGTCATCAACATAATCCTGTCGGACAGTAAAATCGCCTCGTCTACATCGTGCGTGACCATAAAAACGGTATTGCGCGTCGCATTCCACATCTGAATCAGTTCTTCCTGGATTGTGCCACGCGTCAGGGCATCAATTTGGGCAAACGGTTCGTCCAGAAGCAGGACTTTGGGTTCGATTGAAAAGGCGCGAGCCAATCCCACCCGCTGTTTCATCCCGCCCGATAAGGCGGCGGGACGTTTATGCTCGGCGCCTTGCAAGCCTACCAGTTCAATATATTTGTTGACATGCCCGGCCACCTGATTTTTGGTCCAATCGGGATAGGACGACCGTACCGCAATGGCGATATTTTCAAACACCGTCATCCAGGGCATGAGGGCGAAGTTTTGGAAGACTACCATCCGATCCAAGCCGGGCCCCGAGGTTTCCTTGCCGTTCAAAATCACTCCCCCTTCGGAAGGTGTCTCGAGGCCGGCAATGATATTCAACAAGGTGCTCTTCCCGCATCCGGAGTGTCCGATGACCGTGACAAATTCCCCCTGATCGATTTTCAAAGTCACATCTTTGAAGATGCAGACGGTGCCACCTCCCCCATGACCGGGGAAAAACTTACTGACCTGGTCGATAATGAGATAGGCCATAGGCTACTCCTGATAGGTGACCAGTCCGGCAAGTCGGTTAAACCCCGAGTCCAGAATCACCCCGACCATCCCCACCACGAGGATGGCAAAAATCACTCCTGCGATATCCAGATTGTTCCATTCAATCCAGCTCAGATATCCCACGCCTAGTTCCCCGAGCAGCATCTCCGCCGGGACGACCGCCACCAAGGCGCTCCCGAAGGCAATGCGCAGGCCGTTGACGATCGTGGGAGCGGCCCCTGGCAGGATCACCGTGTACAGCCGCTTGAACCATGACAATTGAAGAATCGCGGCCACGTGCAGATATTCCTTCCTCAACGAATGCACCCCGAAAGCAGTGGTCGCCAGGGTGGGCCAAATAGCCGCCATGAAGACCACAAGAATGGAGGTCATTCTGGGGTCTTTCACGGTGTACAACAGCAACGGCATCCAGGCGAGCGGGGAAATGGGTTTCAAAATTTGGATGAAGGGATTGACCGCTTGAAACAGGACGCGGTTCATCCCGAGAAAAATTCCGAGAAGGATCGCCGCCACGGAGGCGGCAAAAAATCCGACGGCAAACCGGGAAACGGTGTAATACACAAGATAGGCGATGCCGTGATCATTCGTGCCTTTTTTTTCAAACGCTTCCCCCAGTTCCGTTTTGACTTTCTCCAGCACGGCCAG
>JBDIVP010000065.1:0-14956 GCA_039794325.1 Candidatus Inrsubterrania sp. | reverse complement strand
GGCTGGTGTGAGTTTTTCGTCCTCCGGGATAATCCAAAAAATGCAGGCGCCCGGCGGAGGCGATCAATAAGGGAGTCAACATGAGAGAAACCGCCAGCGAGAGACAAAAGCTCAAAAACGGCAGACTCCACATGGCGGGTTCGGGAATCAACATGGCGGATCAATCGGGAATAAATGTGGACAAAAGCGGTTGCACGGACAGCGCAAAGTGACGCAACCGTTCTTCTTCAGCCTCGAAGTCCCCCCCCCCGGCGGTAATCGGAACGGTCAGGCGCACAAGGGCTCCATCGCTGCGGTTACGAGTCAACGCATCCCAAAACAGATAGGCTTTCACCCAATACTCATTGGTCAGTATCCGTCCACGCTGCAGAAACCAGTAATAGACCACCTGCCGATAATCTCCCTTCCGGATCAAGACACGATTAACCGGCCACCCACCCTCATCTGCCCCCATCCCGCCCAGCTCCACCGTCTGCAATGATTCAATCTCCCACCCCCCACCGGGAATGCACGTGCTCGGACTATGAACGGATTGCCCTTTTTTTTGGGAGTGGTAATAGGCCAGATACACATTGACGGGAGGATCGGTGCCACGACGATAGTCGGCCAACAGGTAATCATCGAACCGAAGGGTATTGATATAGATTTGTTCCATGGGATACGGCTGTCCCGTCCATTCGTCTACTTCCATGGGGAAGTCCAGAAAGGGGGTTCTGCCCGGCACCGCTTCCCGGCGATCCGAGATATGCGTGGAGGCCAGGAGGACAGGAGCCAGCAGCAACACGCTACAGACATATGCCCTGGGAATGGGAAAGACGGAAGCCGGACGGGGAATTTCACCCCGATGTGAGTCGGGTCCATCCAACGAACCGGATCGAGAGGCAGAGCATGAAGAGGCCGCTTGCAAGGGAATGGACAAACCCAATGCCCACATTACCATAACCAGGATAGCCAAACTCACGACAAACAACACCCATCCTTCGAAGAAATGATAAAATCCTTCCGCCGCCACCACGCCGAATTGCTCCACCAGCAACCCCACAACACCGATTCGAAATCCGTTCAAGACAATGGCGATCGGGATACTCGAAAGAAACAGAATCGCCCGTTTCCACAGCGGTCCCTTCAGGACATAGGCACAGATCAACGCCAACGTCATCAACGGAAACAACGCCCGCAATCCGCTACAGGCTTCGGCCACCTGAAGTTGGATAGGACCGAGATCGATGACATTGCCTTCCCGGAAGGCCATCACCCCGACCAGCTTGAGACATTCCACCCCCAACCAGGATGAAAATAATTGAAGCTTGGTGGAGAGGGATTGGAGCACAAATTGGGGAAGGGGGATCATCGTCAGCAGAAACAATAAGGGAAAGGCAATAATTTTCACGCCCTTCCACCCCACCAACGCCGCAACCATGCCGCACACCATTAACCAGAACGACAGGTGAAGCAGGAAATAAATGGTCGAAAATTCACCCAGAAAATACAGAACCAGTGCGACCAGGACCAAGCCGAAACCGATCCAGGTGCCCTCCCGTTTCACCCGGGACAAGGCATCACGCTGCTGCCAGACGAGATAGGCGCTGATCAGGGGCACAAACAAGCCGTGCCCGTAATTTTCATCGTTAATCCAGATTCTGACCAAATAGATCAGAGAGTCCCGATACACAAGAAACAGAGCGACAACCGCCACCATCAGCCAAAAAATATGACCTTTCAATCCGGAGACCCACGGTTGGGACAACCAGGAGGCCTGACCGGCATGATCGGGCACGTTCATCACTCCACTCGCCCCTCGAACAAATGGTGTTTCATATTCAACCAGGCATATCCGATCAGTGCCTGTTGCCGGAACACACGGACAGGATCGGTCAACAACCGGTACAACCATTCTCCATGACACACCTGAAAGGCCTTCGGAGCCCGTCGAACGTGCCCCGCCAACACATCAAACGTGCCGCCTACTCCCTGGCATAACCTGACGTTGAGGCTTGGAAGGTACCGGGCCATCCACTGCTCCTGACGAGGGCTGCCCAAGGCCAGGAACAAAATGTCGGCACCCGAGGCATTAATGCGGCCAACTAAATTTTCCATTTCAGTTTCAGGAATGTAGCCGTGTTGGGTCCCCACGATCCGGATACCCAGGAATCGGGTCGCAAGATTTTCCGCAGCCCGCTCCGCAATCCCTTCCTTCCCGCCGAACAAAAAGATACCCGATCCGCCGCGGTGGGCCAGACGGCAGATTTCCGGCATGACATCCGCTCCGGCCACCCGCTCGACCGCTCGCCCGCTCTTCCAACGCGCCGCCAGAACCACCCCGATGCCGTCCGGCAGCAATACACTGGCCCGCATGAGCTGTTCCAACAATTGCGGATTCCTGCGGGCACTCATCACTTTTTCCGGGTTGACGGCAATCACCGAGTGGGGATGCCTCCCATCGAGCATCCGCTCAAGAAGACGGTGCGTCTCCGCAGACGTCAGGCAATCCACCGGCACACCCAATATTTCAATTCGGATCAAGGCCACAGGCATAATCCCTGAACAAGGTCACATCGGTCGCGATATCCGCCGGATGAGGAATGGCATCACCCAGAGTCAAACAGGTCAAAAATTCATGTGGAAGCTTCCCTTGATAGGATGCGCGAAGCGTCAGAATCGGTTCACGGTGTCCGTAGCGGCGGGATTGCCAGCCCGCCATTGGGCTGAGGCTCCCCCGATGACCGGCAACTTCGCCTCCGAACAATTCCATACGCAGACTCCGGCCTCCGATATCCCACCGCCAGATCTTCTCTTCTTTCTCCGGCGGGATGCCGCAGTGCCAGTTCAAATCCAACCGGTGGATGCCATTCCCGGCCAGACAGTCCCACACAATCCATGTATGGGGGGGATAGAACACCACTCCTCGCCAATGAATCACACTCAAACGGGAGCAATAGCCGTCATGGTAGGCCAGCAGGCTGATACGACCCTCGGAACTCTGCTTGAAAGTCACCAGTTCGACCTCATAAGGGTGCGCCCACATAAAGGCTCCCTCCTGGACCGCTTGATCCGCCCCGTCTACCGTTACCGTATTATGCGCGGAAGTCCCGCGGAAATATTGTCTCCACCGGACATGATCCCCATAGGCAAAGGTTCCCGGATCGATAAAAATATCCTGCCCTCCACATTGAAAAATCAGAGACAAGGCATCCGCATGCCCGTGCCCGAAGCAGGGCGGCAAACCTAACGGTCCATGATCCAAGGCCATTTTCCAAGGCATGGGCTCCTCATCTCCCCAGACCGAATACCCGGCTGAAGAAAACCGGCGGACATCCGAGGGATGGCCCATGGAACCATTCACCTTCGATTGTTTTAAGCAAAGAAACGGTGACAGCACGTGCCCGTTATCATCATCACCGAAGACCACGGGCAAGAACCCGCGAACCGAAAACGCATCCAGAAACGCCTCGCCTTGCCGGAGCAATACATGAACCTCCTGGCTGAAGGGATGGCCATAGCGGTCCAATAACCGATTGACCAACTCGAAACAGTCCAGGGTAAAGGCATGATAACGGAAGGCCTGTTCCGCACTCCCTCCATCATCCAAAATCAGGTGACGCGCCTCCTCTTCCAGCAAACCGCGTCCGACCTCACGCCATTCGCGCGCATCCTGAAATTCCGGAAATAACGTGCCCAGATAGATGAGGGCCGCTCCCTCGACCACCGTATGGTTTCCGCGGGATGAAAACCGTGAGATATTTTGAGCAATCCAGGTCCCATGGACATTCAGCAGCTGAAGGAGGGTTTGCCACATGAATCGCGGGCGGCTCAGATGTGCACGAACCAAATCAAAGGCATGACACAGCGACAACACCCGAAGGCCGCATTCCATGGCGGATACATAGTGAATTCCGGTGGGAAATGGGTTGGCACGCACCCAGGACAATACCTGGTTTTCGAGGCAGGCCACCGCCCGTGCGGTCAGCGACGCATCACCCGTTCCGGCCAACAGCCCCAAGGCGACCAATTGTTGAAACCGCCCCGGCTCCCACATCACCCTGGCGTCTCCCGTGGGATTGCCCGGTCGATAGGCGATGTTTCCGGAAAAGATGGCGGGCCAGCGGCGTCCCGTATCAGGGGCCACATGCCAGACTTCTTCAGCCGGATTCCATTGCCAATGATGATTCAGATTCCATACCCGTCCCTCGAGAAGATCGTCCTGATGCAATCGGATACTCTCCATATCCCATTCCAAAACAGGAAGACACGGATCCGTCCGCTGACAGAACGAAAACCGTTCCGGATCAAACTCCGGCTGTCCGATCCCGGAATCCCGGCTTCGCTGGTATTGCAGCCGGAGACGTCGCCTCCCCCAATGATCCCGTATCCGTGCGATCACTTCGGCCGTACTCATGACCCGCAAACGGCGGACATACCAGAGCACACCCGGGGCCGAACCATATTTGTTCAATACTGGTTTGTGGACATTCATACTTTTCAACTACTCTGCATACCAAAATGTGCCGGACTAACCGGTTAAGCCGGAATTGGGTACCGTTCGCCGGTAATAAGACTTTGCCCAGCCAGGAGACAGGCCCGCGTCACCGCTTCCAGCTCATGAAAAGGAATCACCGGCTGATCGCCTCTCGTGATCCCGGCGACAAACCGGTTGATTTCTTCTCCGAATCCCTTGGCTTGTTTCCCGGAACGAAAAACCCGTTTCTCCCCTTTGGCAAAAAATTCCGACACGCGAAAATCATCCATGATCAATGTTTTCCCGTCGCCGAAGACTTCCAACCGTTCCTTGGAGACGGCGGTATCTCCCCCCGCCGCATAAACAATACTGCCGACGGACCCATCAGAAAATTGAAGCGAAATCACACAGTGATCGTCCGTAATCCCCGACGCATGACAGGCAATACCTACGGCAGAGACGGAAACCGGCACGGCGCCACACAGGGCTTGCAAATAATCGACAAAGTGGCAGACTTCCCCCACCAACCGTCCACCGCCGATTTCCGGATCCTGAATCCAATGCGAGGAGGGAATCGGCCCGGCATTCACCCGAAAATGCATGACAAGGGGGTTACGCCGGCCCTGGAAAAACTCCCTGGCCTGATCGCAATGGGGAGAGAACCGCCGATTGAATCCCACGAGAAGCTGTATCCCCTGAGTCGCGGCATGCTGATAGGCTGACTTGATGGCCTGGAGTTCCTCTTCCTGCAAGCACAGGGGTTTTTCCACGAAGACATGCTTGCCGGCTTCAAGCGCTTCACGAACGATGACTCCATGCGAATCGTGACGGGTCCCAATCAGGACGGCCGTTATGGAAGGATCACGGAGGACTTCCCGGTAATCACAGGTGCAATGGGTGGCCTGCAGTTTGACGGCAAGATCACGGGCTTTGACCGGCGTGGCCGTACAGACCGCCTGGCAGCTGACGGCCTTCCATTCCAACAAGCGGGGCAGCAACCGGTCCTGAACGTGATTGCCGACCCCGATCAACCCCAGCACCACCTGACCGGCGGGTTTTGAGGGAACCACCCGGACCACGCGATCAGACCCCAGATCCGTGCGGGGATGATAGGTCAGCAGAATACCCAGCGTGGAAGCGGACTTTTCCAACAAGGCTTCATACCCTTTGCCGGCCTCCTCAATGGAATACCGCTGGGAGATCAAGGAACGGGTATCCAGTTTTTTTTGAGCCAGCAGCGTCAGGAAGGCCTCCATATTACGATTTTCCGTCCATCGAACATACCCATAGGGATAATCCTGCCCGGATTCCTCATAAGCCGGGTCGTAACGTCCCGGTCCATATGATGTGGATAATCGAAGCTCCAATTCCTTGAGGTAAAAAGGCTCCCTCGGAATACTCATCCCCACCGCTCCAACCACCACAACCCGACCCTTTTTTCTGGCTATTTCTCCGGCAGATTCCACCGGACGATTATCCTTCGTAGAGGCGGTGATAATGACCGCATCCAACCCATGGTGACGGCTGAAATCCTGTGAGGCGACTACCAGATCATCCGGTGAAACGGTCAGGTCGGCCCCGAACTGTTCTGCCAGTCGATTCTTCATAGGATCCAGATCCGACCCAATGACCAGACACCCGCTGGCCTTTAACATTTGGACGGTCAATTGCCCCAACAACCCCAGGCCGATCACGCCGATCCGTTCACCAAGCCTGGCTTCCGCCTGGCGCACCCCCTGCAAGGCAATGGCTCCCAACGTGACAAATGCCGCTTCTTCGAACTCCACCCCTTCCGGGATTTTGACGCAGAGATGCTTGGGGACGCTGACAATCTCCGCATGGGAGGCATAATTCTGCCCGGCGCAGGCCACCCGGTCTCCCACGGAAAATCCGGGCATCCCATTCCCAACGGCCAGGACGGTTCCTGCGCAGCTATAGCCGAGGGCCCCAGGAGTATCCAAACGATTCCGCACCAACTTCATCGTATTGAGCAGGCCTTCCTTCTGAACCTGGGACAACACTTTCCTGACCATCTCCGGCCGTTCCAGCGCTTTTCCGAACAAATTTTTCCGTGCCAAATCGACCGAAGACTTCTCCGTACCGGCACTGATCAAGGACGCATGATTGGCTACCAGCAGCCACCCCTTTCGAAGATGGGGCAGGGATAATTCCTCAACTGTGAGAGCTCCCGAATTATAGTTTTGAATGACTTGCTTCATATCCGACACAGCCGGTTCGGATCCGGCCCCCCCTGAATATTGTAAAATCAGACCGGCAGTATGAAGTGAGGTTAAAAAGACCGGGTTACAACATAGTTACGAAACGGTAAATCTTTCATGGAATTTTTCTGCTGCTCAAAACAGGACCCTACTAGGTCCGGCTGACCGTGGGTTATCATCCGGATGACAGACACGTGACCATCCTGTGATGTTTTTCAGGAAATGGAGGCATTTCCAATGGGTTAGCCCCCTTCCTCCCGGCCAAACGGCTTGTCGCAAAGGTCCCGGGCGGATCCATAGACGTATTGGTTGTGAATCGGGAAGGTTGCAGGTAGCCGAATCGGCTGTTGGTAATACCATCGTTCGCAGATAATCTTGTGCTTGGCCCACGTCTGCAGGGTTATTCTTCCAAGGGCCGTTCGACTGCCCCCTTTCGGAGTAACATCCCATGACCATTCGATGACAGCCTTGGGGCCGTCCACGAGCACGGAAAGTGCGTAAACCCCGTGACGGATTCGAAGATTCTCCCAAAAGGTTTGTAAATAGAGTTGGTTCGCCGGCTTGCCTTTTCGCTCGTAAATCCCATTGTCATTCACCACCACTCCTTCATCGTAAAATCGATCATAGGTTTCCAGAAATTTTCCCTGGAGGATTCCCAGGATGAATTGATTGACCGCCTGCCTGACCGTCATAACCGGCCTTTCTGCCGGACGGCTCTGGGAGCCAGGTACGGCACGCGAAATCGTGTCGGTCGACAGGCCTCGGGATGGCGTTGGTGGTACTGGATCACGGAGTCAAGAATACATCCGCAATTCACGCAGCGTTTTCCCTGATGCCAGGCTCCGTCGAATGCAAAATCCCGCAAATCCTGCAGGGCCAAAAATCCTCCGCATCTGGGACAACTCGTTGACGACCGGGACGTTAAGGCAACCATGACGCTCCCCCCTCCGGAAAAAGGTGATATCATCAATTCCGACAGGTTTGCTGTCGCTCTTCCCTATCTCTAAGACATGGTGGGTATGATATGCTTTTTATGTTGTGATTCGGTTAGTGATATTTGACATCTTTGTAAAATGATCAAGGCAACCCTCGCATTTTTCATCTTCCGCAATTCCGGACACACTCCCGTTGTCGGCAACCTCCTTTTCATGTTCATGCTCCTGGCACTGCCGGCCTGCATGACACCGCCGGCCTATGAAAAACCCGGTGCGTCGGAGAAAGAGCTGCACGAGGCCATCGACCAGTGCTACAAGCAAGAAACTCCGTCCGACCTGCAGGGTGAAATTCGTGCGAATGAAGTCAATCCCGAAATGCCGGGAGGCGGGATCAGGGCTGGAAGACTATACGAACGGCAGGAGTCCATCGAAGCCTGTCTTCGCGATCTGGGATGGGAACCGCGTTAAGTCTCTTTTTCCTACACACCCAAACTGTTTAGAATCGAAATTTTTGGGATTACAGAAAGTGCAAGGCGTGCTCGTTACCGGGAAGGGTGAAGGTGGCCAGAACGTGCTATCAGGACAACTTTCCCGCCTGAACCACTTGGTAGGTTTTCAGGCGGGCAAATCTTTAATAACTGGGGTCCGTATACGGGGAGAAAACGAACATCAGGTTGCCAATTCGACATACACATGCCGAGGCGGCAGGGACTCCTCCCGACTGGGCCCTTGAAGGGACAGGTCAGGCCCGCACTCGTTTGGCACAAACGGCACGCGCTCAATCTCCCGCCCATGAAGACCACGGTAGACCAATTCATCCGTCTCAAGATCATAGTCGGGGATGTCATGACTTTCCCACTTTTGGTTGAAATATTGGTAAAACACGGTATACAAGCCATGATATGTCGGATGGTGTTGAAAGACAAATTCGGGCATCTGCTGCACATCGAGATCGGCATGGTAATGTTGAAGCCACAGGTAATCGCCGAGAATCACCATTTTAATCAGGGGCGGTTCCGAGTAGAGTTTGAGTTTCACGTTCTTTCCCATGGCCTTCAAGCGTTTTAACAATTGAATGCTTTGCCCCACTTCGTGGCGAAACCGTTCCAAAGTAAAGTTGGGATCGGCCACGGCCTTGACCCGCCGGCTGGCTTCCGAGCTGTACGGGTTCATCAATAAAATCTCCGCCCCCAGACATTTCCCCAGCAGATCGGCCAAGTCCCCAACCTGATCCACAAATGTCGCATAGCCGCTCGACCCCAGAATCTTCACCACCCGCCCCCGGCCCTGCTGTTCCTTGAGTTTTCGGATTTTCTTGCCGGCACTTCCACCGCGGGTGGCAAAAAACGAGAGTACCCCGGCCCCGGTGGCCATTCTGGCCAATTGACGGTCACGATAGCTCTGGCGAAGAAAGTTCAGCAGCACGATGAGAAACGCCGCGACACCGATTTCGATGGACAGCAGGCTGACGGTTCCGCTCACGACATACGACCAGGCCTGCAGCAGGTGTTCCGCAGCCCAGGGAAGGGAAAAGGCGATGCCGGCGCTGAGCGACAGAATCACCACATGATACCCCACCCCTTCTATCGTTTTACAACTGTCACGAAGATTACACCACAGATTTTCGATCATCGTTCTCCCTCACCTCCTTGAATCATGTAAACCCGCCATCCGTCTTCCCTGACGGCATCCGACCGCGGGTATCCCGTGTGTCCGGAAACAAAGCAACATAAATCGTACCACACCTTTTCTGAATTGAAAGGGCGATGCCCCTGCTTGTCGATCACCCGGCCGGTGCAACGAACGGAAACAAGCCCCATGTTCGCATTCCTTACAAGAATTTCCCCCATTCACCTGCATCTCCCCTGACTGTTTTCCGATTCGCCCATATAGCATCGGATGCAAAGGTTGCGGGGGCGTTACTACGGGATCACGGTTACGTAAAGGCTATGTAAGAAAATTAAAAAAACGGCAACCCGTATGGCCCTCAATTTTTCCCCCTCACTCGCCCCGGGAATCTCAAGCGCCACTCATCACAATGACATGGGGCATCGCAGCAGAATTCGTTTGTAACACACCCTGAGCAACCGCTGGAAACAACATAATGAAAGGAACGGTCCTTTCCTTTACCCTCAACACGGGTCTCACTCTTCCTGAACGATCACCCTCCGTTCCATGCGACGATTGTTCACGCTTTTGTTACCGGCTGGTCATTGCCCTTTTACGCGTTCGTCATGCGCCGGGTTCATTTCTATATCCAAGACTGATCATCGAAAGGGAGGCGAGGCGTCTCGTTAACATGACGGCATTCGACGAGGATGCGGACGGTTGAGCATTTCCGGGCCGAACCACCCGCATTGAATCCATTATCAATCCTGTCAGCCGGTCACTCGGAACGACGGAACGGAAAGGAGGTGAATGCACTCAACATACGACCCTTTGTCCCCATGGTCCTCAAAAACACGAAATTCGCTTGATGGGCCATGACACCATCCGAATCCGGTCATTCACCAGGGTTTCGGAACAGTGAAATGATTTCAAACTTTTTATCGGCGACTACACAAAAAAAGGAGTTTTTCATGTCCAACGACCATGGCAACCACGTACAGCACAATTCCGACAGCCAACCGATTGATTCCGGCGATGAGCCGATGAGCAACCATTCCAACAACCCGCATTTTTCCACGATACTCGAAAAAGGGGTGTCCCGTCGGCAAATGTTGTCCGGCAGCTTCGGCGCTGCGGTCTTCGGCCTTTTCGGCGGATCCGGTCTCTCCGCCTTGCTGGCAAACATGGCCCAAGCAAACCAGGGCAATACCAAGATGTTGCCCCCTGCCGCTCAAAGCAACCCGCCCTTTGCGTTGAATCCGATGCTCAATTTCTCTCCTGTTCCCCCGACCCGTTCGGACACCACCACGGTACCCCTCGGCCATCGTGTTCAAGTCTTGATTCCATGGGGGACCCCTATCACCGGCAGCTATCCTGCGTTTGATTCGGTCAACGGAAACACCGGCGAGGAGCAGGAACAACAAGTCGGCTCTCACCATGACGGCATGCATTATTTTCCCTTTGACGAGGATCCGAACGGACATGGACTGCTGGTCGTCAATCATGAGTATGTGGATCAGCGGGTCTTGCATGTGAATGGTCCCACCTTCGTGGCCGGCCAACGGCCGACCGACGAAGTTCGAAAAGAAATCGCCGCTCACGGCGTCAGCGTGGTGGAGATTAAAAAAGATGCAATCGGCGATTGGCAAGTGGTGCGGGGCATCTATAACCGCCGCATCACTGCCGGCACCGAGATGGAAATCCACGGTCCGGTCCGGGGTAACGGCCTGGTTGAAACCATATTCAGCCCGAACGCCACCAAAGCCCGAGGCACGATCAACAACTGCGCCCATGGCTATACTCCTTGGGGCACCTATCTGACCTGTGAAGAAAACTGGGCCGGTTATTTTGTCAACGAAATTCAACTGACCCGCATTGATGCCCTCTTCGATAAACGGTACGGCAAGGGTCCTGCTTCGTTCAAACAAGATGACTATTACGCCCGTTACTACCCTGCCACCAACATGATTGTCGGAGTCATCGATGAGACGTTTGATCAAAAGCCCACCAGCTTGGTTTATACCGATACCGGCAACAGTTTTACGGCCAATCGTCAACTCGTCGGCATTCTGGATGATTTACTCGCCGAGGAGAACATCATCATTGAGGTGCCCAGGGAACAAAGCCGATATGGAGTACGCACCACCTCCAGCCGATACGCCTGGGAAACGGCGCAAAGCGGAGAAGATCAGTACATTCGCTTCAATGCGTCTCTTAAAGGAGATGATGCCTCCACAGATTATCGGAATGAACCCAATACGATGGGATGGGTGGTTGAAATCGACCCGTTCAATCCGAACAGCGTCCCCAAAAAACGAACGGCTCTGGGTCGTTTCGCCCACGAAGGCTGCTGGGTGGCGCCGCCGCAACTCGGGCAACCGGTGGTCTTTTATATGGGCGATGACGCACGAAACGAATATATTTATAAATTCGTGACCAAAGCCCGATACAGCAAAACCCTAAGCGGGGATGTGTTGGACGAAGGAACTCTGTATGTGGCCCGGTTCAACGAGGACGGCTCCGGAGATTGGCTGACCTTGGACATCAAGAATCCGGCTTTCCAAGCCGCAGCAGCCTCGGCAGGCGTCGAGTTCAAGGATCAAGCCGATGTCCTGGTCAACACCCGCCTGGCAGCCGATGTGGTCGGAGCCACTAAAATGGACCGGCCGGAATGGGGAACCGTTCATCCTCAAACACGCGAAGTGTATATGACCTTGACCAACAACAATCGCACCGTCAACGAGGACTTCGGCTCACTGGCGGCCAACCCACGCCTGCCGAATCCCTATGGCCACATCATCCGCTGGCGGGAGCAAGGCAACCGTTCCTGGTCCACCAAGTTCAATTGGGACTTGTTCGTCCTTGCCGGTCCCGAAATCGACAGTCAGACCCTTCCGGAGCAAGGCGGTCCCGCCTTGACCCAGGACAACATCTTCGCCAGCCCTGACGGATTGTGGATCGATCAAAACGGTATTTGCTGGATCCAGACCGACATGAGCGGATCACAGCAAGCCTCCGGCCCGTTCGGTGAAAACGCCATGCTGGCCGCCAATCCGGTGACCGGCGAAATCAAACGGTTTTTGACCGGGCCATTTGATCAGGAAACCACAGGCGTCGTCTCCACACCGGATGCCCAAAGTCTGTTCGTGAATTTCCAGCATCCCGGGGACCGCTCACTGCCCGGTCAATTTACCAGCAATTGGCCGGATAGCGGCGCCGTATACCGCCATCCGGGCGATGCGGTTGTGATACCGGATCCTAACGGGCCGCGGCCGCGTTCCGCTACCATCGTCATCACACGCATTGATGGCGGCCCGGTGGGAACCGGCGTCCCTTCTAAAAACTAACCCGCCCCGCCTCTCCCCTTGATGGCCCGCCTGCCCCCTCATCCGGTTTCCGGAAACACTCTTCCGGAAACCGGATCCTCCCCTTGCCTTACCCACTGAGGTTTGCCCAAAATTGGCCACCACTGGATTGCCGGTCCTGCGAGTCTGATCCTGCTCCCGGCACAGATCTAAAACGCCTCGCCCAACGAACCCCATCCTAATCTTCATCGTTTTTTTACCTGGTGTTGGCTGAATTTTCACGAATTGGTAACGCGCATAAGGGATTATTCTAGAAGTTAGTAAGTTAAAAACCATTTATTTTCTTGCATCAGGAATTTTCTATGTTCCCAAATCCGACCGATGTGTGGCAGCTGGAATCGAATGTCAGACGGTATGCCCGATTATTCCCCGTCGTTTTCGACAAAGGCGAAAACAGTTTTCTCTATGACGAATCGGGAAACGAATATATCGATTTCCTCTCGGGGGCAGGCAGTCTCAATTACGGGCACAACAACCCGTTTCTCCAACGGCGATTGGTGGACTACATCATGGGAGACGGCATTGCCCATGGGCTGGATTTTCATACCTGCGCGAAGAAAGAGTTTCTCGGCACCTTTCACGACCTCATTTTGGCCCCCAGGGGCTTGGACTACATCATGCAATTTCCCGCCCCCACGGGCTCGGACGCAGTGGAAGCCGCTTTCAAACTGGCACGCAAAGTGACCAACCGTTCCACGATTGTCGCCTTTACGAACGGGTATCACGGGGTGACCCTCGGCGCCCTGACGGCAACGGGAAGTTCCTACCATCGCTTGGCCGGCGGCGTGCCCCTTCTCCATGCCTGTCACATGCCCTTTGACGGTTATGGCGGTCCGGGGTTCGACTCTATCGCCTTTCTTGAAAAACAATTGAAAGACCATTCCGGCGGCATCGACATCCCTGCAGCCTTCATTGTGGAAACCGTCCAGGGCGAGGGCGGTCTCAACACCGCGGGATACGGCTGGCTGCGGCGACTACAACAACTTTGCCGGGAGTTGGGCAGCCTGCTTATCATTGATGACATTCAGGCGGGATGCGGCCGCACCGGCACCTTTTTCAGCTTCGAACCGGCAGATATCTATCCGGACATCGCCCTTCTATCCAAATCACTCAGCGGATTCGGGATCCCGTTTTCCCTGGTCCTGCTGAAGCCTTTCCATGACGTCTGGAACCCGGGAGAGCACTGCGCCACCTTCCGGGGAAACAATCACGCGTTTGTCACCGCGGCCGAAGCCCTTCGCCGGTACTGGCTGACGCCTGAATTTTCCAGGCAAGTTCAGGAAAAGGCCCGGCTCGTGGACACACGATTACAGAACATCGCCTTGGCCGCACCTTCCACATGTTTGACCGTCAAAGGTCGAGGCCTGATGCAGGGGCTGGCCTGCCCAAACGGCCAGATCGCAGATGCCATCGCTCGTCAGGCCTTTCTGCGTGGATTGATTATCGAAACATGCGGTCCCCGGGACGAGGTTCTCAAGTGCCTGCCTCCTTTGACCACGACGGAGAAAACGCTCCATCGGGCCTTGGATATTCTGGCGGACTCGGTAAGCGCCATCAGCGCATCCTTGGCCGAAAAGCAGGATCCCGTCGGAGCCTATTTATGAATCCCCCGACCAGATTAAACGGTTGGCTGGCCGCCGCCCACCTAACGATCAACGCGTACCAGTTTTGGGTGTTGCCACTGGCGCTGATTCCCCAAAACGCCTGGTGGGCGTTGACCTTGGTGCCCCTCGGACTCATGAATAATCCCTCCTGGTCGTTGATTCATGAAACCATTCATGGGACGTTCCACCCTTCACGCGGACTTAACCGTCTGGCGGGGCGATTCTTGAGTGCGGGCTTCGGATCTCCCCGGCAGGTTCTGCGCACCGGGCATTTGCTTCATCATCAACTCAACCGGTCTGCCCATGATCGACCGGAAACGTATGATCCGGCACAAACTTCGCGATGGACAGCGGGCTCGGCCTATTATTTTCGGCTCCTGATCGGACTCTACCTATCACAAGTGCTCAGCCCCCTTGCCTTGTACGGGCCCAAACGGTGGTTGGAGGCGGCCCGGTCGCATTTTCTTTCCAACGATTCCTATTCCGGCCGGGCCGCCTCCCTTCTCCTCCGCGACTCAACCCTTCGTGAAATCCGCCTGGACGGCGCAATCATCATCATGATTTTGACGACCAGCGCCTTCTGCTATGGAGCCTATTGGTGGATATTGGTGGCGGTGCTGGCGTTTCGGGGCTTCGGCATTTCCTTTCTGGATTACGTGTATCACTATGGCGCTCCGTTCGATAACCACCGTCAGGGATTCAATTTGTACATGCCCGGGCCGTTCGCCCGGCTGCTGTTGAATTTCAATTTGCACGGCATTCATCATTG
>JBDIVP010000064.1:0-14965 GCA_039794325.1 Candidatus Inrsubterrania sp. | reverse complement strand
GTAATATATGGACAGGAATTCGTGAAATGTAATAAACCGATGCGTCAAAGGTCCAATAATTTTGAATGAGGTAGAGAAAGGTATAGCCGAGGGGAATGCCGATGGCCGTTCCAACCAAGCCAATGACGACTCCGTTCAGCATGAAAATCCTCATAATAGCCCGTGGCGTAGCACCCATGGCTTTGAGAATGGCAATTTCCCGCTGTTTTTCATTGACGATCATGGTCAGCGTTCCAACGATGTTGAAGGAAGCGACCAGCGTAATAAGGACTAACAACAGGAACATCATGGTTTTTTCCAATTTCAATGCGGAAAAAAGATTGCGATTCAATTGCATCCAATCCCGCGCCAAATAACGTGGCCCCAGACTCGCTTCCACTTGTTGGGCAATTTCCTGGGCGTCGAAAACATCCCGAACCTTCACCTGGATCCCGGTTACGGTGTCTCCCAGGTCAAAGAATTTTTGAGCCTCCCCCAGGCTGATATAGGCCAAGCTGGAATCATATTCGAACATTCCCGATTCGAAGACGCCCACTACTGTGAACGGCCGTATTTTAGGGGTCATGGTAAAGGAGGTCATAGGGCCGACCGGGGAGACGACGTTCAAGGTGTCACCGAGAAACACGCCTAATCTGAACGAGAGTTCCTTGCCGACGATGATGCCGGGGTGTTTGGCCGGTTGCGCTGTCGGAGGAGGGGGAGAGGATTCCGGCCGATGAATCGGGGCTGGGAAAATCTCAGGAGGATGGGTCAGGTGTTCGAGTTCTCCAAATTTTAGATTGGCTGCGAGGTCGGTGACCCGTACTTCCTGATTCGGCTGGATGCCTCGTAACACCACTCCTTGCACGGCTGTTTTGGAGGACACAAGGACTTGCTTGAAAATAAACGGAGCTCCGGCCACGACTTCTGGAACCTTTTCGATGTGCTTGAGGAGGGTTTCATGTTCCTTCATGTCCTGGGATCCGCGTTCCTGTACGATCATGTGCGCCGTGGTTCCAAGGATCTTGGCCTGCAGGTCCTCTTTAAAGCCGGTCATGATACCCAAGGTTCCGATGAGGGCGGCGACTCCAAGGGTGATCCCGGCGATCGAAATGAAGGTATTAAGGGAAATCGTGCGCTGACGGCGCTTGGCCCTGAGGTACCGAAGTCCGACGAGAATTTCGTAAGGAAAGGTCACGCAGGCCGGTCCGGTCGTAATTGGGGAAACAAAATGACATCGCGGATGGAAGCCTGATTGGTCAGTAACATGACCAATCGATCGATGCCGATTCCTTCGCCTGCGGTGGGAGGCATACCGTATTCCAGGGCTCGGAGAAAGTCCTCGTCCAGATAATGAGCTTCTTCGTCTCCGGCGTCCCGTAAGGCGGCCTGTGCTTCAAAACGTTGTCGTTGGTCAATGGGGTCATTGAGCTCGGAAAATCCGTTCGCCAATTCCCGCCCTCCGATAAAAAGTTCGAAACGATCCGTCAGAGAGGGGTTGGATTCATTTCTTCGGGCCAAGGGTGAAATTACCAGGGGGAAATCGGTTATAAACGTGGGTTGGGCCAGTGTGGACTCTACCGTATTTTCGAACAAGGCCACGAGAGTTTCCATATGTGTGGCCGTGGGGGAAAGTTCCACGCCAAGATGGTTGGCGGCTTGCCGGGCCTTGGTGGGGTCGGAAAGGATCTGCTCGTCCAGTTTATTGACTTCCAGGATGGCGTCGAGATAGGAGATGCGGCGCCATGGAGAGGCCATGTTGATCCGGCGGCCCTGGTATTCCAGCTCGGTAGAGCCGCAGACTTCCCGGCAAAGGGTCTGAAAGAGCTGTTCGGTGAGATCCATGAGATCCTGATAATCGGCATACGCCTGATAAAACTCCAGCATGGTAAATTCGGGATTATGGATCGTAGAAATCCCTTCGTTGCGGAAATTGCGGTTTATTTCGAACACGCGACGGAATCCGCCGACGATCAGCCGCTTGAGATATAATTCGGGGGCGATCCGCAAATAGAGATCTGTGGCCAACGTATTGTGATGTGTCACGAACGGGCGGGCAGTGGCTCCTCCCGGGATGGGATGCATCATTGGGGTTTCAACCTCCAGAAATCCCCGTTCGGTCAAAAACGTACGAATTGAGCTGATAATACGACTACGGATTCGAAAGATTTGATGGACCGAAGGATTGGCGATCAAATCCACGTACCGTTGGCGATAGCGCATTTCAATATCCGTGAGCCCGTGCCATTTTTCGGGAAGTGGACGAAGCCCTTTTGATAAAAAGGTGAGGGTTTGAACTTCCACAGTCAATTCATCGGTCCTGGTTCGGAAGAGTGTGCCCTCCACACCCACCCAGTCTCCAAGGTCCAATGATTGCGCTAATTCGTACGCGGCGTCTCCGAGCAGGTCTTTTTTCAGATAAACTTGCAGCCGGGATCCTTCCTCTTGTAAGCCCACAAAGGCGGCCTTCCCGAATCGGCGGAGAGCGATGATCCTCCCGGCAATCTGGCAGCGAATCGGATGCTGTTCCAGGGTCTCCTTGGTGGATGAAGCATAAGCCGTCACAATCTCTTCCAGCGTGTGAGTGGTTGAAAAACGGCTTCCAAAAGGTTTGATACCCTTTGCCTTTAGTGTACCAAGTTTTAGCAGTCGTTGGTGTTGTTGTTCGTTTAGTTCGTCCATGAAACGTTACAAGGGAAATGGGGTTTGAGGTTAATGTCCAGGATTCAGTGAGCGGCCGCCTGTGAAGGATTGGAAGTTTTTGATGAAAGGTAGGCTTCGATAAAAGGATCCAGATCTCCATCCATGACGGCTGAGACATTGCCCGATTCCTGATTGGTACGATGATCTTTCACCATTTGATATGGTTGAAAGACATAGGAACGAATCTGACTGCCCCAGGCAATATCCTTTTTCTCGCCCACAAGATTTTTAAATTCTTCATCCTTTTTTCGTTGTTCGAGTTCGAACAGTTTGGCTTTGAGGACCCGCATGGCCCCAAGTCGATTTTGGGATTGCGATCGTTCGTTTTGGCATTGTACGACAATGCCAGTGGGAAGATGGGTCATGCGAATGGCTGTTTCCACTTTGTTGACGTTTTGCCCCCCGGCTCCGCCGGCCCGGAATGTGTCAATTTTGAGATCTTTGTCTTCGATAACAATATCGATGTCATCATCCAACTCGGGGTAGACTCCCACTGCGGCAAAAGACGTGTGCCGCCTCTTGTTGGCGTCAAATGGAGAAATGCGGACCAAGCGATGCACCCCGGCTTCGGATCGCAAATATCCGTAGGCGTAGGGACCCGAAATGCCCAAGGTGACACTTTTTATTCCCGCTTCATCACCGGGTTGAAGGTCGATGGTTTCAACCTTAAAGCCTCTCTCCTGAGCCCATCGGACATACATGCGCATCAGCATCTGTGCCCAGTCCTGAGATTCGGTCCCGCCTGCACCGGGATTGATGGCTAATATTGCGTTGTTCTGATCGTGTTCTCCGGAAAGAAGTTGCTCAAGGCGCCAGGTTTCCAGAGTTTGCTCCACGGACCGGATGCCCTGATTCCACTCTGTTTCCAGCTCAGGATCGCCCGTTTGACCGATCAGGTCAAGAATGGCATAGAGATCGTCGCGTTGTTGCTCAAGAGTTTTTAACCGGTCCAAGTGGCCTTCTATGACGGACTTCCGTCTGCCTACTTTGGCGGCCTGCTGGCTGTTCTTCCAAAAGTCCGGCTGGGCGGTTTCCTGCTCGATTTCTTCAAGCTCGGCAGTCAGGTTCGGGAGGTCAAAGATACCTCCGGAATTCCCGAATGCGTGCGTCGATTTTTTCCATTCGATGACGGATATCTTCTAACATGGGCCTGTTCTCCTTGTTTGGTTGACCAATGAAGCTACTGGGGTTGTGAGCGAGATAAAGAGACGGATGTTTTGAAGCGGCGGTAGATCATGAGCAACGAACTTAGTATAACACAAATCCAGCTGAAGATGTCCCCGTTTCTGGCATAAAAAGTCTTTTCCTGGCGAAGAGCTATTCGTCCGGTGAGGGCCTGTTCCGTAAAAATCGGAGTTGCAGTTTGAATCGAACCGTCGGGACCGATGAAGCCGGAAATGCCCGTATTGGCGGCTCGGGCAATGGCCAGATGATTTTCCACCGCCCTGAATACGACCATACCAAAATGTTGGTAGGGAGCCGCGGAATCTCCAAACCAGGCGTCGTTCGTGATTGTAATCAGAAAATTCGCTCCGTCATTGGCCATACGACGAACCAGATCCGGAAAAATCACTTCGAAACAAATAGGGACTCCGAATCGGGGAGAGATGGCCGCCGGAGGTGAGGGGAGGGCCATCGTCAAAGGACCTTGTCCCGACTGGAAGTCTCCAATGCCGACGACTAATTTGTCTAAAAAAAAGAGAACAGATTTGAGCGGGATATATTCTCCAAACGGCACCAAATGCTGCTTATCATAACGCCCGGCAATGCCTCCATCTCTGTTTAAGAGGAAAGCGCTGTTGTAAAGGTACGGGCGTCCATCCTGATGGAATCGAAGGGTAGGGCTGCCAAACAGGAGTGGGCTGGCGGTTGTTTCGATAATCCGTTGGATTTGGCGGTGGTATGAGGGTTCCTGCTCGAATAAAAACGGAGTAGCTGCCTCTGGCCAGATTAATAAATCAATCTCCTGGCTTCCCTTGGCTGTTTGCCGGCTCAGATTGGTATATCGAGCCATCGTTTCATCCAGATAGGCCTTGTCCCACTTTTTCCCCTGTTCGATATTGGCTTGGACGACACCCACCAGAAGGCTTTGGCCGGCTGAATCAAGTTCTTGCTGGCGGTCGATCTGCCAAAACCCATAAGCTAAGGCCAGGATCAGTAAGGCTGAAAAGCCTGTGACAGGTAGCCAAAGCCGGGTTGGGCTGCCTTCTGCTGCCGGGAAAGTTCTCCATTTCAGGAGATGGGTGATTATGATATTGCCCATGACCAGGAGGAATGAAATGCCATACACTCCTGTGAGGTCGGCAAATTGGATCAAAGGAAGCTGGCGGTATTGGGAATAACCCAGAAGGGCCCACGGTAATCCGCTAAAGGAATAGGTGCGAAGATATTCCAGCATGACCCAAGTAGACGGCGCGGCTATCCAAAGGAGTGAAGGGGACTGGGATTGGAGAATGGAAACTCCCCAGGCATAGGCCGCAATGTACAGGCCGAGGTAGGTTGCCAGGAGGAGCATTAAACCCGCACTGAGAAAGTAGGGAACCTGTCCGTATTGGTTCATGGCGGTGATCACCCAGGTGACCGTTCCTGCAAAAGCAATGATGCCGGCAAGCCATCCATATCGGAAGGCCCGCGATGGCGATAATCCGTCTATGCACCAATGAAGGGGGATGAGGACCACCCAGGCCAACCATCCCCAGTCAAAATTGGGGAAGCAAAGCGGGTGGATCAGGCCGGTCAGACCTGCAGCCAAGAGTCGGGTACGTGATGAGAGTTGCACGAATTAGACGAATGTAAGCGAGCGGAGACCGCGGTGCAATCCGTAAATAGGAAACTACGCTTTCCATGAGGGAAGAAAGCGGGGTATCAATATTTTTATGAAAATGGTGCCCGGGAAAAGCGAGAGGAAATTAGACGGCTTTTTGTATGAGTCCTGACCGTAAACACCGCGCGCAGACACGAATGCGCCTGGCGGCTCCTTTGACCAAGGCCTTGACAGTTCGTATATTTGGTCTGAACACTCGCTTTGTTCGATTATTGGCGTGGCTGACGTTGTTTCCGACTAACCGGTTTTTCCCGCATATTTCGCATGAGAGTGCCATACCCGTTTATCCTCGTTTCAAAAGTCGATCATTGTCACATTATGAACCTTAGCCGATTGTCTATCTTGTTACCACAGGTGCTAGTGTACACTCAAGTGTCTGAAATGAAAAGTTTGGAAGGTGCGATCTTTTGACCGAGTGCGTCTACTCTCCTGTTCCGACCACGAGTAACTGCGCCCTGCTAGGCCTCGAGCCATGATCAAGCCATCCCACTTATCCACAATCCCTGTTCGGTTTGCCAAAGGGGTTGGACCTCAACGGGCTCAACTATTGGAAAAGCTTGGAATTAGGACGGTGGACGATGCCTTGTGGTTTATTCCCTGGCGATATGATAACCGCCTTGATGTCATCCCTATCCGCCAACTGACACCCGGAATGAAGGCGACTATCAAAGGGATTGTCGTGAATTGCCGTCTAAATGTGACATCCAGACGGGGTTTGGTGATTGTGGTGGTTGCGGTTCGTGATGAAACCGGCATTTTGGAATGCGTCTTTTTCAATCAACCGTTTCTCAAACATTCATTTGTCCCTGGTTCGGCGTTTTTGCTGACCGGGACAGTGCTGTCGGATTCAAGGAACCCCTCAAAGCTTATGCTGAGGGCTCCGTTGTATGAATTGGTAGACGACAGTCCGGAGGACCGCGACTCCGGTCGCATTATTCCCATTTATCATGAAACTCAAGGACTGAGTTCGAAGCAGATTCGACGAACAATTCGAGGAATCCTGGATCAGTATTTAACCCATGTGGAGGAAATTCTTCCTGTTAAGCTGGAAAAAGCCCTTGGCTTTCCCAGTCTTCGGGAGGCTTTGCCGGTTTTGCATTGCCCTCCGACGGATCGTTCGGTTGCCCTTCTCAACGAACGTGCTACACCTGAACATCAGCGGTTGGCTTTTGAAGAGTTATTCCTCTTACAACTGGCTTTGGGTATGCGCCGGAGTCAACGGAAAAAGGGATCGGAGGGGATTGCCTTTCGTGTTTCAAATGCTTTAGTGGAGCGTTTCCAGACTCATTTGCCTTTTTCATTAACCGAAGCCCAGAAGCGGGTCATTGATGAGATTCGGAGCGATATGGCTCAATCGATCTCCATGAACCGGTTGCTCCAGGGGGATGTGGGTTCGGGAAAGACCATTGTCGCGCTTCACGCCATGTTTATGGCCTGCGGGTCGGGATATCAGGCTGCCATGATGGCACCAACTGAAGTGTTAAGTGAGCAACATTATGCCTCCCTTCTTCCGTTTTGCAAAGATCTTGGAATAACTTGTCTGCTGGTGAAAGGGAGGCAAGCCACCAAAGAGCGAGAGGAAAATCTGGGAAGGATTCGATCGGGTGATGTTCAGATTATTATTGGAACGCATGCCTTGCTGCAGCCCGATGTCGTTTTTGAGAAATTGGGGTTGGTGATCGTTGATGAACAGCATAAATTCGGAGTTTTGCAACGGGCCCGACTTCGTGAAAAAGGCGGCAGGCAACCGGATGTCTTGGTGATGACCGCCACGCCTATTCCCAGGACCTTGGCTATGACGATGTACGGCGATCTGGATGTGTCGGTGATTGATCAGTTTCCTCCCGGTAAAAAGCCGGTGATTACCCGATTATTTCAACGCAGTCAACGAAAAACGGCATATGAACTTATGAGGGAAGAATTGGAGCGGGGACGGCAGGTCTATGTGGTGTTTCCTTTGGTGGAGCCGTCCGAAAAAGTCGATTTGCAGGCTGCCGTGGAAGCTGCTGGTCAATTGAAAAAAGATTTTCCTCAATTCCGGGTCGGCGTGCTGCATGGACGGTTGCCCTCCGCAGATAAACGACAAGTCATGGGGGAATTTCGAGACCGAAAGATTGATATTTTGGTGTCCACGACGGTGGTGGAAGTCGGATTGGACGTTCCTAATGCTACGGTTATGTTGATTGAACATGCCGAACGATTCGGCCTGGCTCAATTGCATCAACTTAGGGGGCGAATAGGAAGGGGGGCCTATCAGGGTTATTGCCTGCTTCTTCACTCCCTTGGAAACATTGACCGTTGTGAGCGGCAGGGGGGCATGGATCTGAAAGGGGGCATCGCCTTATCACCTGTAGCGGATTGGCCTGTTTCATCCGGCCCCTTTCCCCGGTCATTGGCTCGCCGTCGGCTGCAGATTTTTGCCAAATGTTCCGATGGCTTTGAATTGGCTGAGGAAGATTTAAAGATTCGTGGGCCAGGGCAGGTCCTTGGAATTCAGCAATGGGGGGAATTGCATTTTCGAGTGGCTGACCTGGGGGGAGATCTGTCTATTTTGATGAAAGCCAGAGAAATGGCCCGAGATGTCCTTCAACGGGATCCTGAATTAACACTGCCCGAACATGGTCTTTTGCGTGATGCTCTCTTTCGTCAATGGAGTGAGAGGTTTACACTGGGTTCCATCGGGTGAAGGTGGCATCCGTGAATCTTTAGCATTTCCTTGGTTATAAATTCCGAAAATTCTGCCAGAATACGTGTTTGACCTGGCTTTTGCTTCATGGTAGATATCCCATGAATTTTGGCCATCGCCCGGATGGCGGAACTGGCAGACGCGCCGGACTCAAAATCCGGTTCTCGTAAGAGAGTGGGAGTTCGACCCTCCCTCCGGGCACCATTTAGTTAAAGTGGTAACGTTATTAATGGATGGTTGAAGGTTGATGGTATAGGATGATTTAGGGGAAACAATTGGTTTTTATGGCTGGTTAATGTGAGGTATGTTTAGGGCAGGGGTAGAATGAGGTGAAAGTTAATTATTAATGGGGGCGAATGATTTCGGGTTCCTCATATTGACAATGTGAAAGAGTGGAAAAAAGCTGGTTCGATTTTTTAGAATTTATAAAAATGGGCCTTTTGCGTTCCTCTTTTTTCCCTTTGCTGCGAGCAGGATTATGTGAAGATGAAGATAAGGTCGTTGAAATTTGACTTGACAGGGATAGCCTCCTTGACTATAGTACACACCCCGATAATGAATCTGAAAAAGAAATAATAATTTGTTCGCTTTTTTTGATTATTCACTCACACTTCCAAGGAGGAGCCACATGCGGAAGGTAGGGTATTTTGGAGCAGCAATTATTCTTGCAAGCTCGGTAAGCGTGGCAGTTGCACAGGAGCGTATCCCGGCAAGTTCAGGTTTCGGAACGGGAGTCGGAGAATCTCAAGGCTCTGGGACCAGGGCCCGGGTCATGGATCAAGATGACATGCTGAGATATCTCTCGGCCCCGGAAAGTATTCAGGGAGAGGTGGCGGCTATCGATTTTGCCGCTGGAAAATTGTACCTCGACATGGGCGGCAGTTCCCTTGATGAGCGTCAAACCTTAAGGGGAGGGTTGAATCTGAAAGAATTGTGGTTTGATGACAAAACCAATATGCAAAACTTGAAGGCGGTCAATAAAGGGGACTATGTAGCGGTTTCAGCTGAAAGTGAGACCACTGCAGGCCAACAGTTCGGAACCGGGAAGAAATTAGTCCGAGAGGTCTATGTTTTGAAGGGTAGTCAGTTACTTGGTGGGGCCAATAATCCTGGATTTGGAGGTGGATTTGGGCAGCGTCCTGATCCGCGAACCTTCAGGGGTATTGTGACGGATACATCTGGATATACGGGTGTGCCGTTGGGTTCAGTGCAACCTGGGGCAGTTGATTCGGGAATTACCAGTGAAGTAGGGGTGGTGACAGGGGCGGCTCCTTGCTGGCAATGTGCTCCTCAGCCGGACACAGTTAATGCCAGAACCGATAAGACCATTGCCACCGACTATGGGGATGATCGAAAGAATTTCAATAAAGGGACTGTTCAATAGCCTCTTTGATTCAGATAGGGTTGTCTTAAAAAGAGCGTGTCGGTGAAAATCCGACACGCTCTTTTTGCTATAAGGGGATGTTAAAAATGTGATAGTGAGTGTTGAATAATTGAGATTTTCCAGGGCAAATTTGCTCATGGCTGGGTTGACGATCACAGGGCTTCTGCTCGCTTCAAAAAAGTATGCCCTGAGTCTTCCCGAAGGGTCCGTCCGGTCCTTAGATGGATATTGACCTATCGAAAAGAGTAATGAGAAAGGATAAGTCAGGGTTATGGAAGAGTTAGACTTGCGGGGCGTGATTTGTCCTTATAACTTCGTCAAAACCAAGTTGAAGTTAGACACCATGGAAACAGGCGAGCTTTTAAGTGTGTTGTTGGATCATGGGGAGCCCATTCGAAATGTCCCTCAAAGTATAAGTAACGAAGGGCATCAAATCAAAAGCCAAGAACAAATCGACGATTACTTTCGAATTGTCATTCAGAAAGAGGATGGCTGATGGGGTGAAAAGGTGCGCTAGCCCCATCTTTCTTTTTTTTTCTCTCTGATACTCCCTGGACAAGAATGGTGATTTCCCCCTTAATGCGGCGTTGAGCCAGGACGGATATGATGTCTTCAAGGCTCCCTCGAATGAATTCCTCGTTCAGTTTCGTCAATTCTCTGGCAATGACGATATTTCGATTGCCAAGTGTCGCGTATAAGTCCGTTAAGGTTTTTTCCAGCCTGTGAGGGTTGTCAAAGAAAATTATGGTGCCGGGTTGTTCCTTCAGTGCATGAAAAAGCTTTTCGCGAGCTCCTGGCTTCTTGGGAATGAACCCTTCAAATCGAAATTGATCCGTGGGCAATCCTGATGCACACAAAGCCGTAAGAATGGAAGATGGGCCTGGGATGGCCGTCACCTCAATTCTTTCTTCAATCGCACGGCGGACTAAATAAAATCCTGGGTCTGAGATCAACGGTGTCCCGGCATCGCAAACCAACGAAACGGGATACCCCTCATGAAGTCGATGGAGGAGAATCGGGGTTTTTTCTTCCTTATTGAAATCATGATAACTGGTTAATGGCGTGTGGATTTGGTAGTAATTGCAGAGTTTTTGGGTATGCCGGGTATCCTCGGCAGCAATAACCGAGGATTCTTTCAATATTCTGACTGCCCTGAAAGTGATATCTTCCAGGTTTCCGATCGGCGTGCTGATCAAAAAAAGAGTGCCCCCCATGAAAGTCCTTTTCAATCATGACGTTGTATGGTTGGGGGAGTCATGGTAATGGTTCATTTGTTGGAATGTCCAGGAAAGTCTGCTTATTCTGGTTAAAGGAGGCATGGCGGTTTCCCAAATGACATTTGATAGTGCATTTAACCGCCGGGTGGCCTTAATCACGGGCGGGGGGGAAGGAATCGGCCGGGCCATTGCCAAAGCCTTTGTATCCAGGGGCGCTCGGGTTGCAATTTGCGGCAGAAGAAGAGGGCTATTGGAAACCACTGCCGGTGAAATTGGCAGAAAGGGAATGGATGTCCTTCCCTTAACCTGTGATGTAACCCGCAAGGACCAAGTCGAACTGGTTGTGAAGGAGACCGTCAATGCGTTCGGGCGTCTGGATATTTTAGTGAACAATGCCGGTATGTCAGGGCGCACTCCGATTGGTGATCCTGATGACTCTCAATGGCTGAATATTCTCCAGGTGAATTTGACCGGCACGTATTATTGTGCCAAGGCGGCTGTACCTCACATGATTTCAGGTGGTTTTGGGCGTATTGTCAATCTTTCGTCGGTTCTTGGTCAATTTGGAGTGCCAGGATATCTCGCCTATTGTACCGCCAAACATGGATTGTTGGGTTTTACCAAATCCCTGGCACTGGAGGTGATTGATCACGGCGTGACGGTCAATGCAGTTTGTCCAACCTGGGTTGATACGGATATGGCCAGAAAAGGAATCGAGGAAACCGCCGAACATTTGGGGATTTCTTCTGAAGCCTTTCGTGCACAAGCCATTCAGGCCCTTCCTATGAAACGAATGGCGGAAGCTGACGAGATTGCCGCTCTCACCGTTTTTCTGTGTTCCGGAGCCGCCGGTGCCATCACAGGGCAGGCTATTAACGTATGTGGTGGATCAACCGCAGGGATCGCTTAAGTTTTTTATCAGGCGCCTTTTCCATTAACAGCATTCAAGGGTAAGCCGTTGATTTTCTTGACCTTCCTTAAGTGTGGTTCTATACTCGACCGTGGGGGAGTAGGAACTGTTTTTTGACGTAGTTTTCTTATGACTGAACTCTTAACCTTCCTGACAATGGGATTCTATTTGGGAGGGACAGTTCTGTCTTTAGCTTTTTTGGTTCAACGGTCAGAGCTGATTTCTAAGTTTTCCTTCGGCATGACGACGGTGGGATTCTTCTGTCACACCGCAGGTTTGGTCGGTGCCATGCTCGCAACCGGGCAAATTCCTATTCTTACGTTTAAGGATGCCATGTCTTTCTTTGCGTGGGGATTGGTTTTGGTGGTGGTGATTGGGGGTGTCAAGCAAGGACTTCGGGTTTTGGGCGCTTTTATGCTCCCACTTGCGCTTTTATCGCTCCTTGCTGCTACGCTGGCTCCTGCAGAGCCCAGCTCGCTTTCTCCGGTGTTTCAAACCGTATGGGTTCATGTGACGCTCAGTATGCTGGGGACCATCGGGTTTGCCGTGGCATTTGTGGCAGGAGTGATGTATGTGTTGCAGGAGCGTCTGTTGAAGTCCAAACAATTTAATGTGCTGTATTTTAAGCTCCCTCCTTTAGATTTTCTGGATTCCCTCAATCAGCGTTCCATTTTGTTGGGATTTCCACTCCTCACATTGGGTATTTTGGCAGGAGCCGTTTCCGCTCAGTTAACGATTGGGACCTATTTGAGCTGGAATTTTGAGCAGATTTGGGCCCTTGTAACCTGGGTGTTTTATTTGGCTGTGTTATTGGGTAGGGTGACCGCGGGATGGCGTGCCAAAAAAGCCGCTTACCTGACTATTGTCGGATTTGCCGGGGTCATTCTGACATTTGTGGGAATTCTGATTAAAAGTCCTCATCCAATGTCCTTGTTATGAATATTATTGTTTTGGGTTTGAATCATCGGTCCGCTCCGGTTGAACTTCGGGAATTGTTGGCCATTCCTGAAAGTCGGATGGGAGAAGCCCTGGGCCGGCTCATGGCTTATCCGGGGATCAAGGAGGCCATGTTTTTGGGGACCTGCAATCGGGTGGAAGTCTATGCCGTGGTGGACAAAGGGGAATATGGATTTCAGAAATTGGAAGACTTTCTAGTTGCGATTCATTTTTCGGTTTCCTTTGATGACTTGCATCCTCACTTATATCGTTACAGTGATGAAGAGGCCATTATACATCTCTTCCGGGTTGCCGCCAGTTTGGATTCCATGGTGGTCGGAGAACCCCAGATATTAGGGCAGGTCAAGGAGGCGTACGATCTGGCTCTGACTCATCGATCATCAGGAGTGATTCTGAATAAATTGGTCAAAAAAGCCATTTCGGTCGGAAAAAGTGTTCGCACCAATACCCGAATCGGCGAGTATGCCGTTTCGGTAAGCTATGCGGCGGTGGAGTTGGCCAAGAAGGTTTTTTCCCATTTACAACATCGTGTGGTGTTGTTGGTAGGGGCCGGGGAAATGGGAAAACTGGCGGCTCAACACCTCGTGAACCAAGGGGTCAAGGATGTCCTATTGACCACACGCAATCACCATCGTGCATTGGCCTTGGCTCAGCGGTTTAGCGGTCGGGCGGTGCCATATGAGAATCTGGGGGGTATGCTGGCTAAATCGGATATTATTATTTGTGCGACGGGTGCTCCTCACTTTGTCATTTCCAAAGAAGATATCGAGCGAGCGGTCCATCAACGCATGAATCGTCCCATTTTTTTAATTGATATCACCGTTCCCCGGAACATCGATCCCGGGGTGAAGGATGTGGATAACGCGTTTTTATTTGATATTGATGACCTGAAGGCTCATGTTGGGCAAAATCAGGAGGAGCGGTTGAAAGAAGCCGAAAAGGCTGAACAATATGTGAGGCAGGAAGTTGACAGTATCGTCTCCTGGCTTCGGGGGTTGGAAGCCACGCCGACGATTGTGGCCTTGAGAAAAAAAGCTGAGGATATCAAACAGGTTGAACTGGAGAAGGTGTTTAATCGGTTAAGCGAACTTTCTCCGAAAGATCGTCGGGTGATTGAGGGACTGGCTTCTTCTATTGTCAATAAATTGCTGCATGGACCATTAGTGACTTTAAAGACTGAAGCGCAGTCACATAATGGTTTTGCCTTCATAGAGGCAGCCAGAAGGTTTTTTGAGCTGAAGGATCAGGAAATTCAGGATGTTGAAACCGGGGCAGTGGATGAGGTGGCTCGAGATACAGAAGAACAGAAAATTTCAGAAAGGCTCTCCTAATCTTTGTCCGTAGGATGGCTCGACGAATGTGCCTTGAGTGGATGGATTTCATGGTCTTCAGCCGGTGCGATGAGGTTCATCAACCCTCAGGCGAAAGACGAAACGAGACTAGAATGGGAAATGCCGGGATCAGGGAGATGGGGATGGCGCGGGTATTATCTACATGACACGGTCGAGGTTGGTTATCGGTACAAGAGGCAGTCAGTTGGCTCTGTGGCAGGCTGAGTGGGTCAAAAGTCGGATCCAGGCGTTGGTACCTCAACTCTCCGTGAGTTTGCAACGTATTCAGACCAGCGGCGATAAGATTCAGGATGTGCCCCTGGCCAAAATCGGAGGGAAGGGGCTGTTTGTCAAGGAAATTGAGGAGGCTCTGCTGAGAAAGGAAATCGATCTGGCCGTCCATAGTATGAAAGATATGCCTTCAATCCTACCTGAAGGGTTACAGATTCTCTGTGTGCCGGAACGTGAAGATCCGCGTGATGCCCTGATCGGCCATAACGGGTTGACCCTGGAAAAATTGCCTCATGCTGCTCGAATCGGGACGAGTAGTCTCCGACGTCAATCCCAATTGCGGCATTTTCGTGACGACTTCCAGGTTGAGGTCCTACGGGGAAATTTGGATACACGACTTCGGAAACTTAAGGAACATCAATATGACGCGATCCTCCTAGCCGGAGCAGGTCTGAACCGGTTGGGGTGGGATCATCTGATCACGGAGTACTTGTCGGTGGACATTAGCCTGCCGGCTATCGGTCAGGGCGCATTGGGGTTGGAAGGACGGGAGGATGACCGGTTTGTTTGTGAGCTGGTGGCTCAATTTGAACACCCACCCACCCGTGTCGCTGTGTATGCCGAACGGGCCTTTCTGACAAGATTGGAAGGGGGATGTCAGGTCCCCATTGCCGGGTATGCCAGTCTGAAGGGAGATTCGTTACATTTGCAGGGACTGGTGGCCAGTCTTGATGGTAAGCGGT
>JBDIVP010000063.1:0-15042 GCA_039794325.1 Candidatus Inrsubterrania sp. | reverse complement strand
TGTTCGTCCTCGAAAATATCCACATTAGGACGATAGACAGGGCCGGGGGTTGTCTGCTCGGAGACACCCCGGACTTCCTCTTTATCACGACTTGACAGTAATTGTGAATGAGTTGCCATTGCTCCCTCCATCGTTAGTCAAGGCCACCGGCCTGGAGGCTACGGCCCGCCCGGCGGCCATCTCGCTTACTTGTCCTTTCTCATCCATTGATCGGGATTTGCCTGGGTTTGGCTTCCTTGGTCTTGGGAAGGACGACCATTAAAATTCCATGTTGATATTTGGCTTGAACCTGTTCGCTGTCGACTTCTATCGGCAGATTGATTTGCCGGCGGAACCGCCCTTCTTCACGCTCTCTTCGATGATACCTTACCTTGGCAGGTTCCACCGGAATCTTCCGCTCTCCCGCGATCGTCAGATTTTTCCCGGACACGGTCACCTCCAGATCTTCAAGCGTGACACCCGGAATTTCCGACCCGACATAGATATGGTCTTGATCATGGGAAATGTTTACCAACGGAAATACCCCGGCGGAAGGTTTCACTCCCTCCCATCGCGAGCTTCCCTGCAAAATACGATCGAGATCCCGGCGTACGCGCTCCAGCTCGGCAAACCCATCTCCCATATCCAGGGAAGGCCATCCAACCACCCTACGAACATTCATTATGACTTCCTCCTTCTTGAGAAAGGTTGGGGCAGGGCCTCCCGTCAGGGAAGGCCCTGCCCCCCCATACCGTTCTTTACTGAATCATGATTTTGCGAGGTTTGGCTTCTTCACGAACGGAAAAGAGGATCCGTAACATCCCCTGGCTCAGTGAAGCCTGAGGATCTTCACAATTGAACCGAGTGGGAATTTCAAACGATCGCAAAAACGACCGGGGCTCCCATTCATAGATTTGATACACCCGCTTCTGTTGAGTCGCCTGCTCGGCCTCTGGAACAGTCCCCGTCACCGTCAGGTAATTATTTTCCACCTGCACACTGATGTCTTGGATTTTCCATCCTGGCAGGCTTAACTCGATACAAAATTGTTCATGGTCTTCCCACACATTGGCAGCGGGAACCCAACCCGACATCGATGAACGTTCCAGATTGCGAACAGCCTCGTTAAACAACTGATCGACTTGCACCTGAAAGGGCACAGACATGGGTAAATTCATGGTTTGGTTCCTCCTTTCTGTAATGATGATGTGGGGTTATGTCACTCTTCCTACAGGCGAGAGATAATTTTACCCATTCAAAAGTCAAGAGTGTTGATAGGCGCCCCTGATCTCACAGGGGTTCTTACGACCTTCAACCGGATCACTCAAGGTCTGGAGTTGCCCATAACTCTTGTAGCCGGGCCGCCTCCGGAAGGAAGGTCCTCCCGATAATGAGCGGATCCGCTCGACACCGCCCCGGTGTAGTCCTTAAATACCGTGTCCATGAATGGGGACGCATGGTGGCCCTGTCAATAGGCCTGGATCAGGCCTTCAAGGGATTTTCTGAAAGAGAGTGCCGAAATTCCCGCCCTGACCGTTATGACTCGGAGGACGACCCACACCCCCACCTCCTGCAAAAATTAAGGGATATTCAAAATTCAGAGGGTTTCTAATTTAATTCTCGAAGTCAGTAGCCCACCTTACGCGAAGATGGATTTTATGATAAAAACTCAAGGAGATTATGGTTTTTTAATTTCTGATCAAGAATGCTTCCTGGTTTTACAACCGGAAACACGGTAAGATGGGGCCCCACAGCCTGCCATAACACAGTGGTAGAGAATGAACACCCTTCCCCGGCCCATCACGGAATGGCTGAGGCAGGCAGTGGTGAGGATTACATTTCACTAGTCAGTCATTGACTTCATGGACCTGCCGTCTGTACCCAACGCGACAACTGCTCCGACTGCGCACATCCGGAAACCGATTTCTCCTTCCCGGCTTGCAGGCCGGCCTATGCAATTTGAGTCCTGGGCGGCCGTCAAAATTCCCAAAAGGCTGAACGAGATCACCCGACTCGTCGTCGGCTTATTTGTTGTGTTTTTCCTCATAAATGTTTTTATGCCCTGGACGCAAACCATCAGTGCCCAGGGTAAAATATCGGCCTATTCCCCTTTTGAACGCCCACAATCGATTCATGCCCCCATCGAAGGTCGCATCCACCATTGGCATGTCAATGAAGGCATGGAAGTTCACCAACATGATCTGTTGCTGGAATTGGCCGACGTGGATCCCAAGTTCATGGCGCCCGACCTTCTCCCGCGCCTGGACCAATCAATCAAGGCATTGGAAGAAAAACGGGAGGCGGCACTGGCTCGGGCTCACTTGTTGGACCAGCAGATTACCGAAATGGCTCAATTGGTTGATGCAACCCTCAGCGCAGCCGAATCCCGGGTCCAGGAAGCCACTAATCGGATACGGACCGTTGAGCAGCGGTTGGCGGCAGCCAAGGTCTCAGCCAAAATCACCCAACTCAATCTCCAACGTTCACACGTGCTTGAGGCGGAGGGGCTCATTTCCAGGCGGGACCTTGAATTGGCCATCCAGGCCGAGGCTGCAGCCAAAGCCGAACTGAATGCCAGTGAAGCCGCCTTGAAGGAAGTCACCCAAGCGCAGCGTGCCTTGACTCATGGGCGAGAGCAGATCGACGCCGAACTGGTTCAACGTTTGCTCAGCACCCGCAACCAGCGAGCCGCCGCTCTGGGAGAAGCAGCCGATGCGTCAAAAGACATCGCCGATTTGGCTCTCAGCCGATCCAATGCCGCTCAACGCCGACTGGTCAGCCGCATCACCGCTCCCATAGACGGAACAGTCGTCCGGATGGCCCGGATCGGCACCGGTGAAATCGTCAAACCGGGCGAACCTCTGATGACTATCGTACCGTCTTCTGCAACCCGGGCAGTGGAAATGTGGGCGGATCCGCTGGATGCCCCCCTCCTCAAACCCGGAAGACCTGTTAGATTGCTTTTTCAAGGTATTCCTGCTATCCCCCTGCCTGCATGGCCTGAATTTATGGCCGGGACCTATGATGGACGCATTCTGGTGGTGGATCAACAATCAGACGAACAAGGACGCTTCCGCTTCTGGGTGGTTCCTGATCCTGACCAGCACCCCTGGCCTCCGCAAACACATGTACGACAGGGCACCTCGGCCATCGGATGGGTCATCTTAAACCGCGTGCCCTTCTGGTACGAAATGTGGCGGCGGGTGAATTTGTTTCCTCCTGATTATGAGGACACCCCGGTTTTTGAAAATATCAAACTGCCGGACCTCGTTATCCCGAAGGCCGGGCGCCCGGGCAAATAATCACACCGTTGGGAAATCAGTTCCTTTTTTGGGGTTACCACGAAGGAGGTTAAGATATGGCTCACTCAATCTTGACTGTTGCTAGTTGGTTGCTGGGTTCGCTGCTGCTGTGGACTCCCCTTTCCCTGGCCGGATCGCCTGAGCCCCCGACTACCGGGGCGACCGTGCCAAAATTTCTGCATCTGGAAACGGTCCTAGCACTGGTGGAGAGCGACAACCCCTTGCTGCATGGGAGCCGGACCGAAAAACTGGAAGCCCAAGGGAAATATTTGGAGGCTCTTGGTGCCTTTGAACCGGTCCTCGTAAATGATTGGGAACTGGAACGGCTGGTCAAGGATGGAAGAACCAAGAGCGTGGGATTCAACGACTCATTTGTTCGGCTACGGCATCCGATCGGCATCCAGGGAATCGCCGGTTGGCGTATGGGCCTGGGTGACGTGGAAATCGCCGACCTTTCCATTGACCGCACCAACCAACCACTTCTTGGAATCATGTTGCCGTTGCTGCGTGGCCTCGTCATCAATCCTGAACGAGCGCAACTGGAAAAATCCAAGTTGGCGGACCGGGAAGCCAATTTAAACATTCAACAGACCCGCCAGGATCTGTATTTAGGAGCCTCCACCCAATTTTGGAAATGGGTGGCGGCACGGAAAGGGGTTGACTTGCGGCAGGACGCCCTGAAGGTCGCCAAAGACAGGCTGTCACAGATTGCACGGCGGGCCAAAGAGGGGGCGGTAGCGGAATTCGATGTGGCCGAAGCCAATCAGGAGGTCCAGCGCCGACTGGAATCGTTCATCCGGGCGAAACGGGAAGCCGAACAGGAAGAATATAAATTAGCACTCTTCATTTGGCGAAACGGCAGTCCGATTACCTTGAAGGACTACACCACCCCTGATTTTCCGGATCTTCAACCGGCCCCGGACACTCCCGGGTCCGTCATCGTCAGAACGGCACAGGAACGACGGCCGGAAATCCTTCAGGTCGAACTGGAGGCCGCTCGAAACAACATCGACCTGTCGGTCGCCAAAAACAATTTGCTTCCCTCGCTTATTGCCGATGCGGAACCTTCCCGGAAACCGGGAGAATTTGTCCTCGGTCTGGGTTACCGGTTCGGTATCGAACTGAGCTTCCCCTTCCTTCAAAGAGAAGCCAGAGGCCAGAAACTGCAAGTGGAAGCCAAAGGTACCCGCTTGGGATGGATGCTCCAATACCGGATGCAGCAAGTGGCTCTCGACATCGATAATGCCTTTTCCGCCGTCATCCGCGCCGAAGAACGCATCCATGCGGCCGCCGAAGCCCTGGCCTACGCTCAAACACTCGTTAAGGGGGAAACCACCCGCTTTCAAATGGGAGCCACCAGTTTATTGTTCGTGAATTTACGGGAGCGAAATGCGGTGGAAGCGGAAATGGCCTATATTCAAGCCCAAGCTGAATATCACCAGGCCAAGGCCTTGTATCAATGGGCCATTGGACAGTGGACTCAACCGCAAGTCTGATTGCTTACAAGGCTTAAATCCCCACGAATGAATACCCCCATATCCGATACAGCTATCCGCAAAGAAGTTCTCCATCATATTGGGACCTTCTTAAGGCAAGAACGCCAAATTCTCGTCATTCTCTCGATTTATGCCGTCGTGATCGCCGTCTTCTCCCTGATCGTCCCTCTCACCGTCCAGGAGTTGGTGAATACCTTTGCCTTTTCCATCCAACCCATCATGCTCATTACCCTCCTTAGCATCATGGCTGGAATTCTGGCATTTGTGGGGGTCTTTAAGGCTCTGCAATTCTTTGCCACCGACCTTTTGGAGCGGCGAATTTTCGCTCGCATGACACTGACCTTCGCCAGGATTCTGCCGGCCATACAGGAAAGCCATTTTCGGCCGGAATACACCAGTCGATTTTTTGAGGTGGTGTTTATGCAGCGGGCCCTGTCAGGCCTGCTCGTGGATCTCATTAACGTGTCGGTAAGCGGAGTGATCGGGATGATCCTCCTGGTATTTTATCATCCGTTGTTTTTGTTTATTGACCTCCTCCTCATTCTTTCGGTGGTGCTCATTGGGTTTTTGGGTAAAGGCGGTTTGCGCACCACCCTGCACATGTCCGAAACCAAATATGACACCTATCATTGGCTTCAGGAAGTCGCCGACAATCTGACTCATTTTAAGGCCAGTCGAAGTCGGGATTTCATCCTGCACAAGGCCGACTCATTGGCCCGCACCTATGTCAATGCCAGAAAAGCCCGGTTTCGTGTATTGTTGCGACAATTCGCGGGATCGCTCTCCCTCCAGGTTCTCCTGCATACGAGCCTACTGGGCTTGGCGGGCTGGTTGCTCAGCCGGGACGAGCTGACCTTGGGGCAATTGGTGGCCGCCGAAGTGGTCCTTGGCACGATCCTGGTGAATATGGAAACCGTGGTTAAACGGGCGTATATCTTGTTTTATTTTCTGGTTGCCTTGATCGAAATTTACCATATTTTTTATTTACCCAAGGATAGCCAGATCACAGGCGAATTTGTGGAACCGCCTGAAATCGAGGCTCACGGCCTGAACTTGTCGGTTTCCCGTTTAAGTGGCCTCCCTTCTCCATGGCCCCAAGACTATGAACTGACCATTGATCTGAAATCCGGGGAAAAATGGGCCTTTGTGTGCGGGACCGGCTCTCAACGGGATCTGTTTTCAAAGCTCCTGGCAGGGTTGGAAACCCCGCCTCACGGGTCCATCCGCTACAATGGCGTCAATGTCCGGGACCTGCACCCCGATGCCCTCAATGAAATCCGGGGGTTGGCCTTAACCAGACATTTATCGCTCTTTGAAGCCACCCTGTTGGAAAATATCACCTTGGGACGCAAAAATCTGTCCACCGAAGATTTACTGTGGGTCTTAAATTTCGTGGAACTGCAGGAAGATGTCGAACTATTCCCCGAGGGACTGCGAACCATTGTGGAATATGGGGGAACCAATTTTGCTCCAAGCCAAATCATCAAAATTATCCTGGCCCGGGCTTTGATCACCCGCCCGAAGCTCCTGATTGTGGATGGAGACCTTCACGAACTCCCTCCGGTTGAACGGGAATCTATTTTAAAGAAATTGTGTGCCCAGGAGCAGCCGTGGACCTTGGTCATCGTCAGCCGCAATCCCGATGTCAAATCTTTCGTTCAGCAAAGTTTATTGTTAACCTGAAACCGACATCGTCATCTTCCGACCACACATGGCATCGGCATGAACCTTGACCGTGCCGATGCCCAATAATCATGTGATTGAAAAAGAAACACTGCGAGATGGCCTCACCTCAGGAATTTGACTTTTTGTGTATCGGCAGCGGTCCGGCCGGGCAACGGGCAGCCGTCCAGGCCGCCAAGTTGGGATTCCGTGTGGCGGTGATCGAAAAACGGCGTGTAGTCGGGGGCACCTGCGTGGATTCCGGGACCATTCCCAGCAAGACATTCCGGGAAGCGGTCTTATCCTTGAAACCGGCCCGTCGACCAGGGGAGCGCCAGAGCTATTCGGCACTGCCGCCCCTGACCATGGGGGACTTGTTGAATAAAGTGAGCCTCCTCGTCGACCTGGAATCCCAAATCGTTGAAAAACAATTGGGGCGGAACAATGTCACCTTGATTCAAGGGGAAGCCTTCTTTAAGGATCCCCACACGATCGCGGTGAAAATCGGATCGGATCCCCTCCTCCTTCGGGCCAAACATATCCTAATTGCCGTCGGGACCATTCCAACCCCTCCGCCGGGCATCTGTCCGGATGGGCAAGTGATCATCGACAGTGATGACATTCTCCGTTTACCGCGCATTCCCCGAACCATGGTCGTCATCGGAGCCGGCGTCATCGGAATCGAATATGCCTCCATGTTTGCGTCCTTGGGAACGGAAGTCACTATTATCGACCAACGAGCCCGGCCATTGGAATTTCTGGATCATGAAATCGTGGATGAACTCATTCACCAAATGCGCAATAACAATGTCGTGTTCCGCCTGTCTGAAACGGTCAAACGGCTTGATCTGTCTCCCGGCCCTCCTCAACGGGCCATTGTTCAACTGCAATCCGGCAAGCGGCATGTCTCCGAAGTGGCGTTTTTTTCGGTAGGCCGGCAAGGGGCAACAGCCTCCCTGCAGTTGGAGGCGGCAGGATTGGAAGCGGATTCTCGGGGACGATTGAAGGTGGACGAGCAATTCCGTACCGCCGTCCCCCATATTTTTGCAGCCGGGGATGTGATCGGCTACCCATCATTGGCCGCCACGTCCTCCGAACAGGGCCGACTCGCCGCCAGTTATGCCTTGGGAAACCCAGTCGAGCCCACCCCGTCCCATTTTCCCATCGGCATCTACGCCATCCCTGAAATTTCCATGGTGGGACAGACCGAAGAATGCCTGACCCGTGATCAGGTTCCCTACGAAGTCGGCATGGCCAGATATCGCGAAATTGCCAGGGGAGTCATTTTGGGAGATGACAGCGGACTCTTGAAAATGTTGTTTCACCGAGACACCCATCAACTATTGGGTGTCCATGCCATCGGCACCGGCGCGACGGAATTAATTCATATCGGTCAGGCGGTGTTGGGAATGGGAGGCGGACTTTCCTATTTTCTCACAACCGTGTTTAATTATCCCACCCTGGCTGAATGCTATAAGGTCGCCGCCTTGGATGCCTATAACAAATTGATGCAATCCCTTTGACGTCCCCGCACGATATCCCTTCACCCTCTTGGCCTTCTTTGGGTCGGTTCAAAAAAGCATGCCCTGAGTCTCCCCGAAGGGTCCGACCAGCCCAGTCCTGAGTAATATCGAAGGAAAGGCCGCAGCGATGAACGGAAGAAGAGTAAAGGAAAACGTGAAAAGGAATAGGAAAAGAGGCCGGCTTCACAAATAGGAGCCTTGGGACTTCTCACGTTTCACGGCTTCGGAGAACGCCGCTGGCGACTTTTTTCAACAGACCCCTTTTCATTGCCCTGAGATCAGCCATTGCTCGAGGAAATTTCGGACAAGGATTTTGACCGTATCATCGCACAGGCCACCGGTCCGGTCCTGGTGGAGTTCTGGCAACCCGGCTGCAACCCGTGCCAGGCACTCATGAAGGAATTAGCCTTGGTTCAGGAAGCCTATGGACCATCCCTCCGTATCTTTGGCATGAATGTCCAGGAAAATTTCCTGATTCCCGCAGAGCTGGAGATTCAATCCCTTCCGGCATTAGCACTCTACGTCCATGGGACATTTGAAAAATTTATCGGCGGGATCGGCAGGAAACAACACATTCTCGACAGCCTGCCTCCAAGCTGAACGACTTTGTTTCCCAGCCCGCTTTCAGACGGAAACTTTCGGCATGAGCGGCAAGAGCCGTCTCTGTGGACGGCTCTTGCGCTACGTACGGCAGGAAAAATCCTTATTGAATCATAATACGGCGGGGCTTGGCCTCATCCCGTTTGGGAAATTCGATGGTTAACACGCCATCTTTAAATGAGGCATGGGCTTTCTCCCATTCCACATTTCCCGGTAACCGGAATGAGCGGGTGAAGGCTCCCTGTTCCCTTTCGCGAATATGATACGTCCGCTTCGCCTCCTCGGCCGAAGGCTCACGTGTTTCCCGGTTCCCTTGAACGGTCAGCACCCCCTTTTCCACGGATAGACTCACCTCTTCATTCCGCCACCCCGGCAAGGCCAACTCGAGGGAAAATTTCTCATCTTCCTCCCACGCATTACACGCCGGAATCCATGGAGAAACACGCTTCCCGAAGGTGCGAACCGCATCCGCAAACAACCGGTCGATTTGTGAATCAAAGGGGGAATAGGCTGTGAGTGTCATAAAATCCTCCTCCTTTTTAGGATGTGATGTTTGACATGGTATTAATAGAAACTTCAGATATCCCGGACATAGTTTCGAAATAATTCTCGAATAAAAAAAGTCAAGTGCTGAGATGAGAACCCGCCCATGCCGAATGCCAACAACCACCGCCTCCTACCGGGCGGCGGATCGGGAACAGAGAGATCACTGCGTTTCTCGCCGTCTGGTCCGTCCATTGACCGCCCCGCATCCCTTCCTACATCAATACCGTAAAAAAAAAGGGGCCTTTTCGGCCCCTAGCGGTGCTTCCCTTTCCTTCATACCTTCCGCGCCTGTAACAGTGTCGTATGGTCATCTCTCCTTATTTCTCCGCTTGTGGTTCTAACTGCCCATGAATAATATTCGGTCGTTTTTCTTTTTGCGGGTGGAGGACTTGGGAGTTATCGAACTCCGCCGCTTGGACCCTGGCTTCCTCCACGGTGGGTACAGTCCGGCCCGGATCATTAGCCAATGGCTGCCCGGTTACCGGAGATTTGGCTTCGTCCATCGGATACCCCGGATGCTGCGGGAGCATGGCCGGATTGGCGAAAACCAGGCTGCTACATACCACCAGTACGCCTATCAGTCCTATCAAACGCCAATATCTTTTCATAGTGATATCCCTCCTTTCCATTCACATTCAGAACGTGCCGATATGAAGGATAGGGCAACATGGGAACCGCATGTTCTCGTGCTCGGAACAGCATTTTATGCTTCACGCTCAGGACTAAGCCGCCGCCCGGTCTCCATCCGGGTGAAGGGTACGGGTATGAGCTTCCGAATAATTGCTCGCTTTCAGATTCGAGGCTTCTTCACCATTCCTCAGTGTCATGAACACAAGCACCAAGGCGGCCGCCATTCCCAAAACAGCGATGATCCCCTCGACAAAAGCTCCCATAACATTCACCTCCTTTCCAACGTAATTCGCGCGTCTTTCGCCTGACGGTTGATGCAATAATTCCGGCTGCCAAAAAGTCAAGAGGTGGCCATGTGGGCGTTACCGTCAAAGGAAAGCAGACAGGCACTCTCAAAAACCGTAATTGACTCCTTCAGAAACAGTCTTACCTTGTATTTCATAGAGAGCCAAAATAACCATGGACGGAAAATCAGGAGAAGACGGGTTGAGATATTCCGAGCCATTACGATGAGATTCTCGCGATCCGTACACACCTTCCCATCAAGGAGGACGTATTCATGATTGCCGAATTTCTTATTCTGGGTTTCATGGGTCTGATCATTCTGATCATGGCCGTCATCATTAAAAAGTGGGTCACGCTGTTGGCCGAATAGGGAAGTCCGGGCCCCGGCCGGTGGCGAAAACCGCAAACAACATTCTCGAAATGGAGGACAACATGGAATTCAAAAAATTTCTGACTCCGTGGAACTGGTTTAAAAAAGAAGAAGAGCAAGGGCACAAACCCTCAACCACATTGCCCATCTCACGGGAATATCCTCTGGATCGATTGCATCACGAGATTGACCAGGTCTTCGGTAATTTCTTTCGCGGCCTCTCCTGGCCTTCACTGTTCCAAAACGGAGAACCATGGCTGGGAGGCATGATGCTGCCGAAAGTGGATATCGCCGAATCCGCCAAGCAATATACCATCACGGTGGAAGTACCCGGCGTGGAGGAGAAAGACATCGACCTGACGATTGCCGACGGCACGCTGACCATCAGAGGGGAAAAACATTATGAAAAGGAGGATAAGGACCGTCAATACCATCGTGTGGAACGATCCTATGGGCATTTTCAGCGGGTCATTTCCCTCCCCGGCGATGCCAAGGAAGACGCTATTGAAGCCAAATTCAAAAACGGCATTCTGACATTGACCATCCCAAAGACGGCTCAGCCTCAACAGGCCGGCCGGAAAATCCCCATCAACTAAGACCAGGGGGATCGTCTATCGCAAACAAAATTGCAGCGAATACCTCTTATCCATTGGAATGAAGGTGAGGGCCCGAGAGGGACCTCACCTTTCTTGGTCTGATGCTCCGCGGAGGGGACTTACATTTAACCAACACCCACCGGACCTATTGGCCTTCGTCGAAGGTTTAAAGATTTTCGGCTGACATTCCCGGCACCAAAATTTGTCATTTCATCAATTGCGGCAGTACACTATGGAAAATCACAGCCATGGCTCACCAGGGAGGAGAATCATGCCCACAATTCGTTTCGACGCAGGGATACCGACCATGATCCGGAGTCTGACAACGGTAACGTTCCTGGCTTATGCAGGCGCTGGCGCAGTTCTCGCTGCCTCCCCCGAGACCACACCCACACCGGTCTCTCAACCGTCACCCGTTCAATCTCAGGGCGAGCCGGCAAAGGTAGGGGCTCACATTTATGCGTTCACCATGGATGATATCGATGGGAAACCCCGTCCCTTGAGCGAATTCAAGGGGAAGGTCATCATGATCGTGAACACCGCCAGCTTTTGCGGGAATACACCGCAATACGAAGGCCTTCAAACCCTCTACAAACGGTACCAGGACCAGGGCTTTACCATACTGGCCTTTCCAGCCAATGATTTTGGACAACAAGAGCCCGGAAGCAACAAGGAAATTGCCGAGTTTTGTTATACGAAATATTCGCTGGAATTCCCACTGTTCAGCAAAATCACGGTCCTGGGAGCGCACAAACACCCCCTCTACCGTTATCTCACGGAAGGCACCCCGTTCAAAGGGGAAATCACCTGGAATTTTCAGAAATTTTTAATTGATCGTCAGGGACAAGTCATCGCAAGATATGCTCCTGGCCAAAAACCGCTTTCCGAACCGATTCTCAACGATGTGGAACAGGCCCTTCGGGCCTCCTAGACATCGGCAACCGGGATCGCACAAACCGGTCACCCCAGGGTGCCGCATTTGCACAATGAGGAAGTGTTGAATAATTGGGATTTTCAAGGTCAAATTTGCCCAGGGCAGCATTGACGGTAAAAGTCTTTGGGTCGGTTCATAAAAGCATGCCCTGAGTCTTACCGAAGGGTCCGACCAGTCCTGTCCTGAGTGAAATCGAAGGAAAGGCCATGTTTATGACAGGAAGAAGAGAAAAGGGAAAAGGAATGGAAAAAAGGCCGGCTTCGCACATAAGATCCTTGGGACTTCTCACGTTTCACTGCTTCGGAGAACGCCGCTGGCGACTTTTTTCAACAGACCCAAGGAGGGAATGGATCAGGCAACCAGAGGACAAGGATAAACTAAACACTCTCCACCAGTGAGGTGAGGCGGGTCAGGTGCGGAGGGACCTTTTTGATATTCTCTTAAGCCTCAAAAAATCGGCTCAAAATGAGGTATACCCATGCTGCGGCAAAAATAAAGGTAATTTCCTTTTCGCCGATCCGTTTATACAGGATCCGGAATCCAACAATCGGAACAATGGCCAGTAAAAACGCCGAAAAAAAATGCCCGACCACATCCCCGATGATATGAGTGGGATTGGTCTGCCCGGGAATGGCCAGCATCAGACTCCCTCCGATCATCGCCACCCATAACCACCGAATACTCACCCCCATAGTTACTGCCCCCTCAAGCGTGGCGAACGAATCGGTGGGAAAAAGTTCAGATGGTGGGTCACCTGACACCCCGCCTTTGAATTCGAATCCACGGGTTGATTGGAGGACAACACCACCAGACCGGGATACGTTTTCAAGGTTTCCCAAATAGTATTCACCTCCAGATTTCGATAACGATCATGAGCGTCCCTGACCGTCGTCCGTCTGCCGAATAACGCGTCCGCCTCTTCAATCAGCAACACCATCTGTTGATGGCCGGCCCGCTCCAGCACACCCGAGAGATTTTTTTCGGTTTCTCCGATATACCGGCTCACGATCTCATTCAACTTTACCCGAAAAATCCGTACCCCAAGTTCTTGAGCCATAAGTTCCGCAGCCATGGTTTTACCCGTACCATTGGGTCCGGAAAGCAGAACGAGTGCTCCTGGCGAACCACCCGGAATGTTTCGAAATCGGGTGGCTGGAAAAGCGGCACGAACGTCGCGGACCATCCGTTGGATCAAGTCAAGCTGCCCGCGTGAAAACCGCAGTGCCCCCGGTGCTCCTAAAAGGCTCAGCCGGCTCTGGCTGGTGCTTGAACATCGATCGCCCATCTTATGACATCCTTTACGGTTTAACCGCACAACGTTTCATGGCCTGCACTTCCCGTGGAGTCCGCGGTCGGTCTTCAAAAGCCCGTTGAATATGACTGATCCGCGACGGCGAAACCCCGAATCGATCCGCCACCGCTTTCAATGGTTCATTGGCAACCCGCCGGAGCAACCACGCCGCACAATTATAGGCCTCCGCATCTGTCCGGCGAAACAGGGCTTTCGGGGAAACACCATACACGGCCTGGACATGCTGTAAGACCTGCGTCACGGTCGGGCGCATGGGAAGGGTTTGAGCTAGGGGCACGTTTGCTACCGGCTTTCCCCTCAACAGCTTGGCCATGTGCTTTAAAAACGATTCACTGCCTAAAAAAATCTGCCCCCGGACTTCCTCCCATGGAGACGGCCCCCGCATCCCATCCCGGACAAACCGTTGATAAGCCCGTTGTGCCGTTTTTACGTTCCGGGCAAACAGCTCCAACACGTCCTTGACCGCCAACCATGAGGGAGCATGCTGCCGGCCAACCGTTGCCGCATAACTGCTCCACGGCCAGGCTTCCGGCGTCCGCACCCGTTGAGCCCGGACCGGATTCAACACGATGTCCCTGGCCACTTTCTCCAAATAGGATTCCTTGTCAATCAGAATGCTTTTAAAACGCCCCTGAAACACATGTCCGCCCCGATGGTGGCGGCGATTGAAACTTTGCGTATACAGTCCATTGAGCCGTCGCATACCCCGGCTGAGATTCGGCTCCGGGGTTTCCATCAACAAAAGATAGTGATCATCCATCAGACAGTAGGCATAACACCGCCACCGTTGTTGGGCAATTTCCTTCGCCAGCATACCCAAAAAACGCAGGCGATCCTGATCGTCCGCAAAAATGGCCTGCCCGGCATTCCCCCGCGCCGTCAGATAATATAACGCCCCGGGAAACTCCAATCGCAACTGTCGCGCCATGGCCCCTCACTGTAAACGAATTAAAAATTCGAGGCAAGCAATGACCCTTTTTATGACCAATGTCTTGGCATCCCACGTATTCGCCCGCCCGGCATGCCAAACGGAATGCATTCGCGGAATCACCGGACATCCTTCCCCCAGGTCCACAACGATCATTTTTGCTCTCGGCTTTGATGAGACGTATGCGGAAATTTGCATGCCATCCGGTGAAGATGTCACAATAGGCCATGACCGGCGGGGCGGATTCGCTCTTTTTATTGTACCCTGAGAGGATAGGAAGATGATGTGCACTCTACCGCGAATCATGTTAGGCCTGTTGTTGAGTATGATGGTGTGGATCGGCACCGGCTTGGCCGCCGAACCAGCCGACGTGGAGAAATTCGTAAAGGCCCGTATCGATATCGGTGAAATGATGATGAACTACTTTTCGGGCGGGGAACGGTTCGGGGAAGGCCAGCGCCCATCTCCCGAAGCCATGCGTGAAATGGGAGCGGATATCAACACCAAACTCGGCAATCTGCTCTCCAAATATGATCTGACGGTAGAGGAATACCGCAAGCGGAGCCCGGAGGTATTTGCCGATAAGGAGGCCGTCGACGGGTTTTTAGCTCAACATCCTGATTTAAAGGAACGGTATGAAGCCTTGCCGTTGGATCGCATGGGCGGCGGCGGGAGCACCGGAAGAGGGTATTAACCCGGAACAAACAGAAGGTTCATTCCGCATAAGCGGCCGGAGCAACGGCTGAGAGACCATGCTGCCCGAACAGACCGTCAGTCTGAAGCCGGCCAATCACGTTGGATCCATCCATGAAATGGAAAACCCCGACTCTTCCCCTGAACCGTGACGGCTGTGTTTGCCCGATCAATTGCCTTCCCAAG
>JBDIVP010000062.1:0-15093 GCA_039794325.1 Candidatus Inrsubterrania sp. | reverse complement strand
ATGGAATGGTTTGAACGGGATTTCTCGTGGCGGGTGAATGTCAAAGAAAAGTGGGTCAAGGTGATTTCCTTGGCCGCGCAGGGGTTAATGCCGTTTGAGAATCTGCCGCCGCTCCCGCACGGATCGGAGATTTCCTGAAACCCTATGCTTCCTTCAACGGCAGTCCGACCTGGATGACACCCTCCACCACCCGCACTTCATATCGCTGAACCGTCCAGCTGGGGCTGGGATTCTTTTTGCAGGCTCCCGTGGGGATATGAAATTTCCAACCGTGCCAGGGGCAGGCAACCAAGTCTCCTTCCACGGTCCCTTCCCCCAGTGGCCCACCCGCGTGAGGGCAGGTATTATCCAGCGCATGGACCTGTCCGTCGAGATTGAACAACGCGATGCCCCGGTCTTCCAGGTCAATACTCAGACAGGAGCCCGGAGGCAGGTCTTCTATTTTTTTGACGGCGATAAATTGGGTTTCCATGGACCAATCGGCAGGTAGGAGGAGAGACCAATAACTTAAAGGCCGTAATATACCAACTTCATCCTGTTCGGACAACCGAAAGAAGTCATCTCTTGATTCTCCTGAATCCTGAATGATATAGCTTAAGAGTTTATCCCATGATTTGGTCTGTGAGGAACTGAACTCATGGAAATGACCCTTCTTCTTAATGCCACCTATGAACCCTTACGGGTGGTGCATTGGCAAAAGGCCATCACACTTCTCTGGCAGGGTAAGGTCGAAGTTCTGGAGTTTTACGATCGGGATGTGCGAGGAGTCGCCATTTCCCTCAAGCTCCCCTCCGTGATGCGCCTGCTTAATCTTGTGAAGTTGCGGTCCCACCATCATGGGGTCAAATTTTCACGAATCAATATTTTTACACGGGATCAATACACCTGTCAGTATTGTTGCAAGCGGTTTCGAACCGAAGAGTTGACCTTCGATCATGTGGTGCCCATCGCCAAGGGCGGCCGGAAAACCTGGGAAAATATCGTGACCGCCTGTTGGCGGTGCAATAATCGAAAGAGCGGCCGGACGCCGGACGAGGCCAATATGAAACTGCTGAAGCAACCGGTAAAACCCAGATGGACTCCCCGGTTGACCCTTATGATCGGTATCCGTAATGCTCCTGAAAGTTGGCGCGATTACCTGTATTGGAATTTGGAATTAGATGCCGATCCATGAGGCATCCGGCCGTTGATGCCGGGCCCTCTCATGACATGATGAAAATGTGGGGAGAAAATCCGGCAACGCGTCCAACGCCAACCAAGCCTATCCACCCATTCCGGTAGGCGTTCAACTTGTCCGGTAGGGGTTCCTTCCCGTGCCCGTTATCCGTGATTCCTACACACCATTCAGCGTTCTTGACCTCTGATTCCGGCTTTTTACGGACGATTAACTCCCGGCATGTTCAGGGGGAATTCCCGAAAACGGTTCTTAATTATGCACTCGGATCACCTGCGTTGGTGAGACGATCAGGAGACTTCGATGAGCGGAATAGGGGAACGCTCGGCTTGTTTTCTTCGACCGCAGTTAATGCAGAGGAAGACCAGAAGCGACAGGCCCGATTCCATGTCGATTTCACGATCCAAAAGCATGGATCCTTGACATTTTTCACAGTTTTGCATGAATGTGGCTCCCATGGTTCATCCGAGCGATGCAGGCGGAACACGTCTGGTGCAGTTCATCTTCACGCATGAGTTGCCTCGGTGGGGAATCTCATGACAGCCATTCGCTCCACAGAGAGTGTCAAAAGGGGGACGTTCTCACCATGATGCCCGGGGCATGATGAATAAAATTAAACATGAAAAGAGAATAAAACCGGCTTCCCAAAAAAGGAGGAGAATGTAGCATAGCCACCCGGTAAAAGCTATCGGGGCAATCCAATGATCTCCATCGGGAAAACCTGAGGCATGAGCAATGAAGATTGGCCGGCAATGTTCCGATGGATTGAGGAAGGAGGCATTTTTCAAGGATGAAATCAGGGGACCAAGGGGCGAGTAATACCGCAGAAGCGCGGTGGATCCCGGAGCGGGTAGCATGATGGATGCCGAAAATCCTGACGGCGGGGCTGTTCCCTTGGAAATGTCCGATTTGACTCAACAGGAGCCCGAATGGGTGTCCTGGTCAGATGAACAGCTGTTGGATGTCCGGTTATGCGATCTTCACCTGCGCATTGAAGGCACGATGTTGGCCGCCTGCATTCGCCGGCTGCATCGTGAATTACGGGATCAGGGGTTGCTGTTTCGACCGCATTTCTGGTTGTCCGACGATTGGTATACGCCGGACGGGGTGCCCGGAATCGCCATTCCGTTTTATATGGGACATCCGCGGTTGGCGAAACTGGAGTTAAACCAAATGCTGGAAATCGAAGGAGGTACACCGGAATGGTGTATGCGCATCCTTCGTCATGAGGCCGGCCATGCCATTGAAAATGCGTTTCGGTTGCGCCGCCGCCGCCGCCGGCAGGAAATCTTCGGGCTTACTTCCGCGCGGTATCCGGATTGGTATTTGCCAAAACCCTACAGTAAGAGTTTTGTCCTGCATCTGGATATGTGGTATGCCCAGAGTCATCCGGATGAGGATTTTGCCGAGACCTTCGCGGTATGGCTGACTCCCCATTCGCATTGGCGGGAACGCTATGCAGGATGGCCTGCCTTGAAGAAACTGGAATACATGGATGCCTTGATGAAAGAGTTGGCTGGGGTTCCTCCCCTCATAACCTCGAGAGCACAGGTCGATCCACTCCGGAATCTGAAGAAAACACTTCGTGAACATTATCAAAGCAAGCGAGAGCGTTATGGTATGGACTATCCCAACTTTTATGACCGGGACCTTCGCCGGATGTTTTCGGGCGATCCGACCGACCAGACGCTGCCTGCGGCCGCCAATTTTATCCGGAAGTTCCGCAAGGAGGTCAGGCGGAAGGTGGCCGAATGGACGGGCGAGTACCAGTACACGATTGATCAGGTTTTACAGGATATGATGGATCATTGCCGGGAACGGAATTTGCGGTTGGCAGTGCCGGAAGAACAGGCCAAAGTGGACTTTACGATTCTCTTGACCGTCCAGACCATGAATTATCTTCATGGCGGGCGGCATCGGGTGGTCTTATGAGAAAATTGCGGGTGATGGTGCTGATGCATCTCGATTTGGTGCCGCCCGACGATGTGGAGCCGTATGATCTGGCTAATGTCGAGTGGAAAACGGAATATGACGTGGTTTCCACCATCCTGGATTTGGGGCATGAGGTCAGAGCTCTGGGGGTCAAGGATGATCTCAGTGTCATCGATAAGATGGTGACGGATTGGAAGCCCCACCTCGCCTTCAATTTATTGGAAGAGTTCAACGGCAATCCGGAATTCGACCAAAACGTGGTGTCGTATTTGGAGTTACTAGGGGTTCCTTATACGGGTTGTAATCCGAAGGGCCTGGTCCTGACCCGTGACAAAGGATGGTCCAAAAAAATCATGGCGTACCATGGCATCCGATGCCCGGATTTTGTCGTCTATCCTATCGGACGGGTGGTGAAGTGGGCGGCGGAATTTCCTTTTCCCGTCATCGTCAAATCCATCAGCGAAGAGGCCTCATTGGGTATTTCCCAGGCTTCTATTGTGTTTGATGAGGACAAACTCAAGGAACGGGTGGAGTTTGTGCATCAGAGTGTTGGAACTGCTGCCATTGTGGAACGCTATATTGAAGGCCGGGAACTGTATGTGGGGGTCCTGGGAAATAAGCGGCTTCAAGCCTTACCGGTTTGGGAGCTGCATCTGGATAATCTTCCTCCGGATGCTCTGCCGATTGCCACGGCTCGGGTCAAGTGGAGCGTAAAATATCAAAAGAAATATGGGATCCGGTCCGGTGAAGTGCAGGGGCTCGAATCTAAAATGGTGCGCAATATCCAGCGAACAGCCAAGCGGGCATTTCACATTCTGGGCCTGAACGGATATGCCCGGATGGATTTTCGTCTGGATCCTCACAATCAATTGTATTTTCTGGAGGCCAATCCGAATGCACAGTTGGCTTATGGAGAGGATCTGGCCGAATCAGCCGAACAGGCGGGAATTTCCTATGAACAACTGATCCAGCGGATCCTGAAGCTGGGGTTGAGTTGGAAACCCGAAAAACAGCGGTAGGGGTTAATTAAATGCCAAAAAGCGATCGCAGCCGTCGATGATATTCGAAAGGATGACCAAACCGCAAAATGTCACTTCCTTCCCGTAGCCCTCCGTGGATATATGGTGTTGTTGGCAACCATAGGCGCAGACGAATAATTTCAAGCCCTCTCCGGCCAGTCCGGTAAACCGGGGATCTTCCAGATTCTTGACTCCCTCATCAATAAGATACAGATAGGTATCAACCTTATTGGCCAAGGCGGTTTTCGAGAGATGAAAGACTGTTTCCGCATTGGGATGTTCCGGGGATGTGGAAAGCAGAATGCCTAATTTTTTATCGGCTAATGTCGTGCGAGGTGGCGTCGTATGGTCAGGCATGGGAAAAAACTCTCTAAATACCGTATGTTACTGAAGGGTTATAGGTGGATTCCTTCCGGCTGTCAAGGGCGAAAGATAACAAGGATTTGCTTGACGATCTTTTTCTGCCGTCACTATAATTTACTGATTTCCCAAGAATTTTTGGGAACCAACCTATCCGATCATGGGAAACCTCACCCACTTTAATGAAGCTGGCCGGGCCCGAATGGTGGATGTCACCCATAAGTCGCAGACCGAACGGGTGGCGGTGGCTCAAGGCAAGGTGTTCATTCTCCCGGAAACCCTCAAAAAAATTCAAGAAGGGCGTATGGCCAAAGGCGATGTTTTGGGGGTGGCCCAAGTGGCCGGAGTGATGGGTGCCAAACGCACTCCGGATCTGATTCCCATGTGTCACCCCTTATTGCTGACCAGTGTCGATGTGGATTTCCAGGAGGACCCCACCACGAACCAAGCTGGGCGGTGCGCGATTACGATCCAGGCTACCGTCAAGACATCGGGAAGTACCGGCGTGGAAATGGAAGCGATGACGGCGGTATCGGTCGCGGCGTTGACCATTTATGACATGTGTAAAGCGGTCGACAAAGGGATGGAATTCGGAGAAATCGTCCTGCTGTCAAAGTCCGGCGGCAAATCGGGCACCTATGTTCGAGGAGCACAAACCGGATAAGACCATTGCCTGTTTCGGTTGGCGCGTATATTTCCGAGGAGTCGTGTTCATGAAAATAAAATTATTCGGGGTCCTCAAGACGATGGTGCCGGGAAAACAGGATTTGGATATGCCCCTTCCTGAAGGCCGTCGGGTCAAGGACTTGGTGGAAGTTCTCAACCAGAAATATCCCCCGGTGGGGGAATTGCTGCTTAAGAAAAAAGTGCTGGTATCGGTGAATCAGGAAATCGCCCATTGGGACACCGTGCTGGAGGATCAGGATGAAATTGCTCTCCTGCCCCCCTTTGCCGGCGGATCCTGTGTATATAAGAAGGGGAGGATTGACGCATATGGCTGTTGATCTTGAAGAACGTATGTTGGCTCGTGTGCAACGGGAAAATTTTTCGATTGATGAAGAATTGGAACGGGTGCGTGCACGGTCACGCCGGATTGGAGGGATTGCCATGTTTCTGGGAACCGCCCGGGATCGTTCCAAGGGGCGGGATGTGAGTTCAATGAGTTTTGAACATTATGAGGGTATGGCCCAGAAAAAACTTCAAGAAATTCGGGATCGGGCCTTGCATGATTTCGATATAATCGAAGCCTTGGTGCTACATCGATTCGGCCCCATTGAAATTGGGGAGAATATCGTTTTGATTATTGTCGGAGCCGAGCATCGTGCGGATGCCTTCAAGGCCTGTAAATGGTGTATCGACGAACTGAAACAAATTACACCGATTTGGAAAATGGAAACCACTCCGGAAGGCGAAGTGTGGGTTGAGGAGCATCCATAATGGAATCGGTGGCCGGTCAGTCAGGCGGGACGGCGGTCCAGGACGTCTGGGGACGTCCGTTGAGGGCCTTGCGTGTCTCGGTTACCGACCGCTGCAATCTTCGCTGCAAATACTGTATGCCGGAGGAGGAATATGTCTGGCTGCCGCGGGAAACTCTTCTGACATTCGAGGAAATCGTCGGGCTCACTGATCTCTTTACCCGGCTGGGGGTCGACAAAGTCCGCATTACCGGTGGTGAGCCTTTGTTGCGAAAAAATCTGCCGGCGCTTATTGCCATGCTGCGGCAGAATGCCCGGATTCATGATATTGCGATTACCACCAACGGCGTGCTGTTGGGGGAACAGGCTCAGGATCTTTTTGAGGCCGGGTTGCACCGTGTGACGGTGAGTCTGGATACACTGAAGCCGGAACGGTTCAAGGCGCTGACCCGGAGGGATACGCTGTCTCAGGTGCTTGAGGGCATCGAATCGATTGAAAAAGTCGGATTCCGGGGGTTAAAACTCGATACCGTCGTCATGAAAGGATATAACGATGATGAGTTGATTCCCTTGATAGAATACGGGAAATCCATGAATGGGGAGGTTCGATTCATTGAATATATGGATGTTGGAGGAGCCAACGATTGGTCAGGGGATCAGGTTTTCTCCCGCAAGGAAATCCTTCAACATTTGGGCCGCCATTACGGAACGATTGAACCGGTGGTTGAAGAAAGTTCCGCGCCGGCCCAGCGTTTTCGCCTGTCAGATGGGACGACTTTCGGAATCATTTCATCCACAACCATGCCGTTTTGCTCAACATGTGACCGCAGCCGGTTGACTGCCGACGGCATGTGGTATCTGTGCCTCTACGCTCGCGCGGGCCTGGACCTTCGAAAGCCGTTACGCTCCGGTCGACCCAAGGAAGAGATTCAGTCCCTGCTTGAATCGGTTTGGCGAGGGAGGAAGGACCGTGGGGCTGAAGAGCGTAAGGCCTTGGAACGGCAAAATAGCCGTGGACGGTATATTGAAATTGATCGGTTGCGACAGGATCCTCATCTTGAAATGCATTCCCGAGGGGGATGATCATTTTCTCGCTCTTCGGGATTTCGCGCATTCCTGACTCCAGAGACCTCTCTGGAATTTCTCCACGTTTCTTTCTCTAAACCGGACTGCTCTATTCATTCTTGCCGGGTGTGCGTCTCTATGGTAAGGTCCTTACGTGTATGAGCACGTAAGGGTTCTTAAGGATTTCGTCTATCTTCTCCACCGCGTTTCTTCCGGCGTTTTTCTCAAATCAGGATATGCCAACCATTGAGCTGTCGAACAGGGGGACGTGTTTGCTGAAGGCGAAAAAGGATTCGTTATATGGGATGGTTTAGTCGAAATAAATCCTCCGAGGGAGAAGGGGGATCCATCAAAATCGTCGAAGGGATGTGGGTCAAATGCCCGGTCTGCCGGACAATTATTTTCAAAAGGGAGATTGACCGGAATTTAAAGGTCTGTACCAAATGCCAGTACCATTTTCCTATGACCGTCGAGGAGCGGTTGCATCTCATTGCCGATCCTGACACGTTTCAGGAGTGGGATGCCGAATTGGTTCCCGGAGATCCCCTTCAGTTTCATGATACGCAGCCCTATGAAGTCCGCGTCAGAAAGGCGCAGGATAAGACCGGGAAGAATGAAGCCATTTTGACCGGCTCCTGCCGAATTGATGGATGTGCCCTTGCATTGGGGATTTTTGATTTTTCTTTTATGGGCGGAAGTATGGGATCCGTCGTCGGAGAAAAAATTTATCGAGCTATTGAACATGCCCTGGGACGTCAAATGCCGTTTTTTCTGATTACCACCTCGGGCGGAGCAAGGATGCAGGAAGGAACACTTTCCTTGATGCAAATGGCTAAAACCGCCTCCGCCATCGCCAAGTTGCAGGAAGCCAGGCTCCCTTTTATCGTGCTCCTTACCGATCCAACTTTTGGGGGTGTGACGGCCAGTGTGGGAATGCTGGGCGATTTCATCTTGGCCGAACCAAAGGCCTTGATCGGGTTTGCCGGACCTCGAGTGATCGAGCAGACCATTAAGCAGCGTTTGCCGGACGGGTTTCAACGGGCGGAATTTCTCTTGGAACATGGCATGATCGACCAAATTGTTGAACGGAGGGTCTTGAAGTTAACTCTCCGTGGGTTGTTGACCCATTGCGGTATTTCAGCAACTTCGTAAGCGGATCTTGATCTTCTCGTGATGGGATGGAACCATTCTGCACCGCGTCGGAGAAGCGGCTGAAGAGATAACCTTCGGTCTTATGTCCGGCGGAGGCGTTGATCTTTTCTAATCATTAGATTCATCTGTGGCCGATTCCTACTCTTCCTCCCTCGAATATCTGTTTTCCCTTCATCGATTCGGCATGAAGCTGGGGGTGGAGGTGATTACCGCTCTCCTGGCCCGGCTGGGCAATCCCCATCGCCGGTTTCCGGCCGTTCATATTGGTGGAACAAATGGAAAGGGATCATCAGCCGCCATTGTCGCCAGTATCCTGCAGGCCGCCGGCTATCGTGTCGGGCTCTATACCTCTCCGCATCTGATTGATTTTCGAGAACGGATTCAAGTTCAGGGACATCCTATTACACCGGAACAGGTCTGTGTTTTGACGGAGTATCTCCGGTCGCGTATTGATCCGAGAGAGGCGCCGACATTTTTTGAAATGACCACGGCTATGGCGTTCCGGCATTTTGCGGATGAGCAGGTGGACATAGCTGTGGTCGAGGTGGGCCTGGGGGGGCGGCTGGATGCGACCAATGTGCTCACCCCTCTTGGGGTGTTGATTACATCCATTGCCTTTGACCATGAGCAGTATCTGGGCCATACACTCGAAGCGATTGCTTCCGAAAAAGCGGGGATTCTCTCTCCCGGCCGGCCGGTGGTTCTGGGCCCCATGCCGGATGAGGCGGCACGGGTGATTCAATCGCATGCTGATTGCCTGCAAGCTCCTGTGGCCAGAGCGGACCAGGCCTTCAGAGCCTGGGGGGGAGACAGCCATGGCTCCTTTGGCTATCGAGGCCGTGAATGGACCTTGTCCGGTTTGAATTGCAACCTTCCCGGTCGACACCAAATTGTGAATAGTCTCAATGCGCTGGCGTTGTTGGAATTCGGTGTCCAGACCGCTTTCCCGGTAACGGAACAAGCTATTCGGACCGGGCTGCGCCAGGTCAGGTGGCCGGGACGGTTGGAAATCCTGGCACGTGATCCGTTGGTGATTCTCGATGGCGCACACAATCCCTCCGCTGCAGAAGTTTTATTTGACTTTCTCGAATCGGCACTTCATGATGCCACCGATCGAAAATTGATACTGGTGATTGGGATGATGGCCGATAAAAATCATAAGGAGTTTTTGGGCCGTTTAGCGCCCATTGCCGATACCGTCATCCTCACGCGGCCTCATATGGAGCGGGCTGCGACACCTGAAGTATTGGCGGCCGCCATGGGCCCCGCGTCGGTTCGCCAGTTGGTGATTTCGGATCCGCTCGACGCCCTCGCCCGGGCCAAAGGCCTGGCACGTCCGTCGGACCTGATTTGTGTGACCGGGTCGCTGTTTCTTGTTGGAGAAATTGCCCGATCCTGCTCTTCCTTCGGAACCTCAACCGTGCAGGTGTAAAACGGTGAGGGTTCTCCTCCTCCTGGTGCTGATCATGTTGGGAATCGTGTTCAGCCGGGATCCTTCGCCGGCGTTTGCCGAGAGCGGGCCTGTGCAAGCCGATCCCCCAATGTCACCGCCTGAGCCGGCGTCTCCTGACATCCCGGTCGAACTCACCGCGGAGCGGGTCGAATATAGCCAGGAACGCGATGAATTTTTTGCCGAAGGGTCGGTGAATGTGGTCCGAGGATCGGTCCATTTGACTGCCGACGAAGTCACGTTGCAAAAGCTGACGGGGCAGTTGACGGCCAAGGGGCATGTCCATTTGCGGGAAGAACAGGCCGATATTTGGGCGGACCATATGCAGTTGAATTTGAATACCGAAGCGGGGGTCCTGATCAACGGGCGAGTATTTTATCCCGCTCAGAATACATTTCTGACCGGCCGCCGGATTCAACGGTTTTCGGAAACCCACTATCGGATCAAGGAAGGATCGTTTACCAATTGCGATGTGAAGGACGGGCAGACTCCGGCTTGGCGGTTTACGTTTGAAGATGTGGATGTAGAGTTTGAGGATAGCCTGTTTGGAAAAGGAGTTTGGTTTAAGGTAAATGATTTGCCCGTTCTCCCGCTTCCCACCTTCCGATATCCTTTGGGTGCTACTCGAAAGAGCGGATTTCTGGTTCCCACCACCGGCGTCGACAATGTCTTCGGGTTCCGGTATCGGCAGGGATATTTTTGGGCCATCAACCCCAGTCAGGACTTGACGATTACCCCCAATATCCTGAGTAAACGGGGTGGTGGGGCTGATCTGGAATACCGATATGTGCTGGACCGATTGTCCAAAGGACAATGGTTTGTCAGCGGTTTGCATGATACCGAGGAGTCAAAAAACCGTGCTCAAATCAGTGGAATGCATATCCAACAGTTCAATCCGGATTTGTCGTTCCGGACGATGTTGAATTTTTCGACGGACCGGGCCTTTTTGCAGGACTTGAGCAGTTCCGGTGTGCAGCGGGCATTACCGAGTCAGGAGAGTAATCTGACTCTGCTTCAACGCCTGGATCATGGATCCTTATATCTGTGGGGGCAATATTTGCAACCGTTGGGTCAGGGAGATGCGTCGACCTTTCAACGACTTCCCGAGGTGGGCTATCGTTTTGTGAACCCCGGAGTGTTGGGGAGTCCGATTTCGTTGAGTGCGGACACCGCATTCGTCTATTTCTGGCGGGAACAGGGTTTTGATGTCGGCCGGTTCGAATTTGCTCCGGGGCTGGCGCTCGAGGGGCTGCATCTCGGTCATACCGTGGGTTTTCGGCCTCAGGTGAAGTTCCGGGAGGTGGTCTACAGCCGGGGGGTAACGGATACGTCAATACAAAATCGTGAAACGGTCTGGGTTGGGGCGGAGGCTTTCAGTTATCTCACCAAACGGTTTTCCATCGGGGAAAGCAATTGGCTAAGGCATTCGGTGGAACCTCGTGTGATATATGAATTCGTTCCGCCCACCCGACAATCGGAGCTGGTTCAAATCGATGCCGTGGATGACCTGATCAAGAAAAGTTTGGTCACCTATTCAATGCGTAATCGGATCAGTCATCAGGGGGCGACAGGAGGATCGTCCACCTGGATGGACCTTTTTCTGGCGCAAAGTTATCATGTGGGCGAGTTGCCGCCTTTGGCCTCCAGGTTTTCCGATATTTGGATGAGGGGGCAATTTCATAAGCCTGTCGGGTTCCCGGCTTTTTTGTCGGCATTTGATGTCCTGGTCGATGCCTTTTTCGATCCTCATCGAGCCCAGTGGACACAATTGAACACCGATGCCCGAATTCAGTATCACCAATCATGGTATCTGACGGTGGGACAACGGTTCAGCCGGGAAGGGCCTCGAGTCCGCCGGGGAGATATCTGGAATCCCCTTTCGTTTAATGAAGTGCTGGCGCCTTCGGATGAGATCATGTTCCTAACGGCCGGGGGGGCGGTTCGGCTGCCGTTCGGTATTACGGTGGGAAGCCGGGTGTATCACGATCTCCGCACCGGGGACACGGCTGAATTGGATATCATGGGACTGTATCAGAATCCTTGCAAGTGCTTTTCAGTCGGATTGTATTACATCCGGTTGCCGGATCGTGAGCAATATGACTTTTTGGTCAGTTTATCCGGTTTGTGGGGCACGCAGGGGTATGGAACAGAGCTGATGCGAATGATTCTTGGCCCAATCTTGGCTGATGAACGGGGTGTGCCATGGAACTATCGCTAGGCCGGATCGGTTGTCTGGTCATGGCCGGTGTTCTGCTGTTGAGCCCCGCCGGGGTAATGGCTCAGGATGTGATGACCGATCAAGTGAGCATCACGTTCAGCCGTGGCCAGATATTCGGCCTCACTTCAGGGGAAGGAGTGGCTCGGCAGTTTTTGGCAAGCGGCGAAGACGTTGTTGTTGTTGAAGCCAGGGGGGTGACAGGATATGTTCAAACCACCAGGCGGCTGCTGGGGTTTTCCGGTCGAATGCAACGGTGGATGGAGTTGCCCCTGTCAAGTGCGGAGCAGATTGTCCAATGGGTGGTGACCCCGCGGCTTATTATCGCCATTGGGAAGCAGCAGGGGTATGTGTTTCAAGGCGAATTGGGCCGTTGGAAAAAAGAAGCATGGGGGGCCGGTGAAATGGTCGCGGATATGGAAGTCAGGAGTCATGTGGGTGTGGTGACGACCAATCGCCGGGCATTGGGCTTTTCTGCTCTAACCGGAGGATTTTTTCCACTTGATCTGCCTCGGCCGGTGCCGAAAGAAAATATTTCAATGAACGATCACATTGTGATTGTGGACGTTGCGGCTAGGAAGTTCGTCTTTCGGTCGGGTCTGGCCTTATGGACGGAATTGCCTTAGCGCCCTTCATCAGCGATTCCCCAGTCCCACATAGAATACATGGGGTGCGTAGTGGTAGGGTGGGGTGGAGTTGCCAAGACGTGAGGCGACAGGGTTTCCCACTCGCGCCTCTCGCCCGAGCCTTACGAAGCTCATATACCGTGTTCATGATGAATAAGCGAGTTGAAGATGTAAAGGGCTTGTCTTAGTTTGACGAAAGACCGCCGGCCGGTTGGAGCAGGGCCGTATTGAGCAATTCGGGATGGTCCAGGCCGATGGGTTTGCTGGAGCAATGTTTCCCCCACCATTCGATGACTTCCTGGAGGAACGGATCTTCCGGGCCTGAAGCGAACAAATGCCCGTACAGATATCCGGTTTGTGTATCAAAAAGGATGAAAATCGGCATCGACGTTCGATCGGGTATGGGACAGGATTCCATAGGCGGTTATCCAATGCTGGGATGAAGGTTGCCAGGCTCTAAGGTCTTGTCGGAAATCCGGTAAAAAATCTTAAGGAAGGTGGTGTAGAAAGAGCCCGGTGCCCTTGACCTTCAAGGGTAAATAGGGTAGCAATGTCTAGCCTCGTGGTGGATTTCCCTGTCCCCCAAGCCTTCATCAACCTTTTTTGGCAGGAGGCCATGTATGGGAGCTGTTGATTCTACTGATGTCCCCTTTGTTCGAAAGTCGGCTCACGTGTTGCTTGTGGAAGATGAGGCCGATGTTCGCGAATCGCTGAAAGTGCAACTTGAGGAAGAAGGGCATCATGTCGTGGAGACGGAGTCCGGCTCGGAAGCTCTGGCTCTTGCTGAAAACTCCCGATTCGATATCGTCCTGACCGATGTGATGCTACCCGACCTTAACGGTCTGGAGTTGGTTCAACGATTCAATCAGTTACCTCAGAAACCGGTGACGGTCGTTATGACCGGCTATGGCACGGTGGAAATGGCGGTCAAGGCTATCAAGGCGGGAGCCTTTGAATTCCTTCAAAAACCCTTTTCAGTTGACGTGTTGAGCGCGTTGATCGCCAGTGCACTTCGGGTGAAGGCGCTGCATGATGAAAATCAGGAACTCAAGCGGACCGTCAAGGGACAATTCGGATTGGGACGATTGGTCAGTTCCAGCCAGGTGATGCAAGAAGTCTTTCGTCTGGTGGAATGTGTGGCCGAAACCGATAGTACCGTTCTCATTCTCGGAGAGAGCGGAACCGGAAAGGAATTACTGGCGCAGACGATTCATTTTAATAGTTTAAGGCGAAAAGGCAATCTGATCCCTGTCAATTGCGGTGCCATTCCGGAAGCGCTCTTGGAAAGCGAATTGTTCGGCCATGAAAAGGGTGCCTTCACCGGTGCCATTGCCTCACGGGTAGGGCGTTTTGAACTCGCGGAAGGCGGAACCATTTTCCTGGATGAAATCGGGGACCTCAGCCCGCCCTTGCAGGTAAAATTGCTTCGTGTCCTTCAAGAGCGAACGTTCGAGCGGGTGGGGGGGACACGGACCTATAAGACGGATGCACGGGTGATTGCGGCCACCAATCAGGATCTTGAAGCTCTGGTGGCAGCCAAACAATTTCGTGAGGATCTGTTTTATCGCTTAAACGTGGTGCCGGTGATCGTCCCGCCGCTTCGACAACGGGTGGAGGACATCCCGTTGCTGCTCAGTCATTTCATGAATCAATTCAACGAACGTCGCCGGGCCGAATTGACCGGAATCGCACCGGAGGCCATGACACTGTTGTGTGAATATTCCTGGCCCGGCAATGTGCGCGAATTGGGAAATATTGTCGAACGCATCGCGATTCTCAAGCGGCGGGGACAAATTGAAGTGGAAGACTTACCCGAAAAAATCCGCCAACATGCCGGACATCATCCGCCCAACGTGCCTGCCGCCATTCCCGTAGGGGGAGTGGATTTATCCCGTGTTGTGGAAGAATTTGAAAATCGGTTGATTTTGGAAGCGCTGGAACGAACGAATTGGGTGAAAAGTAAAGCCGCCCGGTTGTTGCAGATCAATCGGACCACATTGATCGAAAAATTAAAGAAGAAATCTCTCGCGGAAGTCGTGTCGCGTCGTGTGGGCGCCGGCCCTGAAGAGGCCTTGGACTGATCCGAGATCATGGCTCTCCGGTCCTCTGTCTTCTCCGTTGACGGCTAGGGCCGTATCCCCCCATCTTCCTGTCCCATTCCTCACCGTACCATCTAATTAGATTCAATTTCCCCCAGAGGGTTGTTTTGACCCTCCTGTCAAGGTCTTGACGGAGAGGTCAAATCCTCCGGTTTTTCGATTCCGGAAAGTTCCTTCATTTTCAACAGGATGACGATTATATCGGGATTTGAATCGGAAAAAAGCTTCCGGTCCGGATTTTGCTGTTCAGAAAATCGAATGGGGAGAATTGAATGACGTGCGGGTGATTGGGATCGCTGCCTTGTGGTGTCTGCTGTGTCCGGGGATTGTCCTCGGTGCTCTCTGTTCGGAATTTCCATGGCGGTATCCCCGAGAGATGGTTATGCCGAATTTGGTTCAAGAAGGGCAGGAAGCCCTAACGGCCGGTCGATTTGACGACGCTCACCGCCTTTTCTCGGCGTATCTTCAGGCACATCATGATGGAACTTTTGCCGAGGGAGTGACATTTCTTCTGGCGTCCCTTCCTGCTCCCACCGACGAGGCCGAAAAAACTTTCTTGAAGCAGATCGAGCGCCTTCAACGAGTT
>JBDIVP010000061.1:0-15121 GCA_039794325.1 Candidatus Inrsubterrania sp. | reverse complement strand
TATGGTGGTCAAGCACCACCGCACCGGGACGGAGGTTCGCTTGTCGCGCCCCCACAGCATGGTGGCCAAAGAGCGCCATACCCTTGATGCGGCCTATCCGGGCGACGTCATCGGGGTAATCAATCCGGGGGTGTTTCAGATCGGCGATACGATTTCATTGTCGGACGGGTTCAATTACAAACCGCTTCCCCAATTCCAACCTGAAGTCTTTGCCCGTGTGCGGCCTGCCGACACCACCATGCGGAAAGCCTTTGATAAAGGCATCGAACAATTGGCCAGGGAAGGGGCCATCCAAATTCTACGAAGTCTGGATGAGCTGGAGTTTTTTGTAGCGGCCGTCGGAAAATTGCAGTTTGATGTGCTGGAATTCCGGCTCCAAAGCGAGTACCGGGTGAAAGCCGTCGTGGATATGTTGCCCTATGAATCCAGCGCCTGGCTGGTCGGCGACGTGAACACCTTCCGGCCCCCCTCCGATGCGTTGGTGGTCAAGGACAGTCAGGATCGTCCCGTTGTGCTGTTCCGGAGTGCCTGGTCGAAAAATTTTGCCAAGGAACGCAACCCCCAGCACGACTTCAAGGAGATGGGGTAACGCCCGCAAATCCTCTACAAAACAGTCATACATTCCAATCCTGATCGGTAGGAGAATCACCTGCATGCGATGTATCCATCAAATAGTTGTGTTGTGTGTGTGTAGTATCCTGATGATTGGCGTTGACTATCTTTCCACAAATCCGGTGCGAGCAGAACAAGCCGCGATTTCTGCTTCTCCAATCGGGTACTCGACCGGCAATTGCTTGTGGGAAAAGTCTGCGGATTCCTCCCCGGCAGTGACACTGATCAGCTCCGATGCCGATCATTCCCTGGTCGGCTCCGGGGCATTTGAAATCGGGATCAGTCCGGAACGCCTGGCGGATATTGTGCAAAACAAAACACGCAGAATTGTTCTCGATCCGCCGCCTGAAATGTTGGGTGGGTTGAGTCCTGGGAATCGACGGGCCTTAGTGCATTTGGTTCGTGCAGCCAGGCGTTTGAATCAGGTGTTTCTGAAACAGGATCATCCGGATAATCTGCATGCCTATCAGTTCTTGAAAGTGGCCGCCGAGGAAGAGGCCGCTGGCCCAAATCAGGCTGTGGTATCCCATGCCTTGACCCTGTTCCGGATGTTTAACGGCCTGGAAGGTCTGGATAGGTATTCCGAAACCTCCGTTCCGCTCCGGATTTTCAAGGACAAACGGTTATATCCCGGTAAGGCCTTTTATCCCCAGGATCTGACCACACAGGAAATGGTTGACTACTTGCGGACTCATCCCGAACAGACGTCAGCGTTGTTGAGCAATAATACGGTTGTCGTTCGAAGTCCCCGCCACGGCCTGGAAGCCGTTCCCTACTCCCTGGCTTTCCGGGAGGATATGCAGGCCGCGGCATGGGAGTTAATGCAGGCGGCAGGTGAAACCGATCATCCAGGGCTCAAACGCTATCTCCAATGGCAGGCCCAAGCTCTGGTGAACGATAGTGATCCGGAGATGGGCTATCGAAGTGACTCCGCATGGATTAATCTGGAGGACACGCCGTTGGAGTTCACGATTGGGCGGGAAAGTTACTATGATCGGTTTTCGCCCGACGTGGCCTCTGATCCGGAAATACGAAAAATTGCCCAGGCGTATGGAATCAAGACTAAATCCAAGGATTCCATCGGGGTCCGGGTCGGCATCGTGAATCCGGAATCGGCTCAGGTGATTGAGGAATATAAAAAACATTTAGCGGCATTCAGCCGGACTCTGCCGTTCAATGATCAATACGAACAAGATCCGCATCGCAACATGACATTTGCCGATGTTGACCTGGTGGCGATGACCGGGAGTTACGCGGCCGCCCGAAGCGGAGTGATTACGGCTCAGAGTTTGCCTAATAACGACAAATTGGCCCCTCAGCTGGGTGTCGGGAAACGCATGGTGTTCCACCGGCAGGTTCGTCAAAGCGAAGATCCCGGCATGCGACGGAAGATCCTGAATGCTCTGGTTGTTTCCTCACAACGCGGCCTCTTTGATGCGAATTCGATTTTTCTGTTTACGGTTGGCCATGAATTGTCGCATGGCCTGGGGCCCCGCTCTACCCGGGACGGCCGGGATAAGAAGGTCGCTCTCGGAAAATACGGGAACATCTTGGAGGAGAGTAAGGCTGATTTGGGATCGTTTCTCATGACGGATTACCTGGTTCGCGTAGAGTATTTTTCGCCGGAGCAGGCCAACAGCATTTATCTGACCCGGTTGGGTCGGATGTTGCCGAAACGGAAGCCTTCCAGGGATGAGGCGCATCGGTTCCGTTCCCTTGTCCAACTGAACTTTTTCCGGGAAAACGGGGCTATCGTGTTTGATCACAAAGGAAAGTTGCAAATTGTGCCGGAGAACATCCCCGCGGTTGCCTCTGACATGTTGACGGAGGTGATTCGGTTGCAATTGGAGGGAAATATATCCGGGGCCGAGGCTTTTGTTGAACGGTATGGAGAGTGGCATGAAACGTTGGCCTATGCCGCAGCCGAGCAGATGAAGCTTAAGCCGAAGTTGTATCGTTTGATAGAGCAACCATTGGCGGAGTTACTGGCCGGGGAGTACGGAGATGCGATTCTTGCCGGACAATAATAATGAGTCTATCCCCACATCCCCACGGCTCTTTTTTTATTTGCCGGGAAGGCGTCGGTGCTATGAATGGATACCCTCACAACCAGGAAAAGAACGTTAAGCTTGGAAATGACGAATGGCAAATTCTACGCGAGCTTCAAGAGAAGAAAGCTCGGTGGCAGCTTCTTCGACCTGCAGCAATCGGGGGAGCAGTCCGTCATGATTGGCAATTTGAATGTTTAATCCCGGCCGAGCGTTGATCTCTAAGATCATGGGGCCAAAGTCTCTATCCAAAACGATATCGACTCCCAAATAACCTAATTGCGTAATTTCATGGCAGCGGGAGGCCAACTCCAGAAGATTTCGCCAATTGGGGATTTGAATGTTGGAGACGGAACGTGCCGTATCCGGGTGTTCATTGATGATCTCGTTTTTCAAAACGCCCGTTAAGGTGGTTCCGGTGGCGATATCCACACCGACTCCCAGGGCCCCTTGGTGTAAATTGGCTTTGCCATCTGAGGCTCTGGTGGGAAGGCGGACCATGGCCATGACCGGAACGCCCAAAAACACGATGATCCGGATGTCCGGCACCCCTTGATAGGTGACGGATTCAAAAAGAGGATCAAAGCAGACGCAATATTCAATCAAAGCCGAATCGGGGACTCCACCGAGACTATACATTCCACTCAACACATTGGAAATGTGGTACTGTAACTCTTCCAGGTAAATAAGGACCCCGTTGGCCTTTCGATACCTCCCCTTCACCTGCCCTTTAATGACGACGATTCCTTCCCCCCCGCTCCCATGTGACGGTTTAACCACAAATTCGGGATAGTCGGCCACTATTTGAGGAAGATCCCGAATCTGGTGTTCAATCTCGATTTTTCCATACAGACGAGGAACGGGGATGCCGGCCTGAGAGCAGAGCGTTTTGGTTTGTGCTTTATCATCTACCAGAGGATAAAAGGCACGGCGATTGTAACGGAGAATAAATTCGGCGTTGCGCCGATTCAGCCCCAACACTCCCAATTGAGCCAGCTTGGCGTAGGTCTTGAACATATCAGGGTTGGTTTAGCAATCCCTTGAACCGTCGTAATTCAAGGAGGCGATAGCCTGAATACCGGCCCAGGGCGATGGTGCCGGCTAAGAGGACCAAGAGTAATTCGGGAAAGGTAAAAAACAGGTAATCGACCAAGGGAATACTCATGATCATGAACGAAAACGAGGCGACGGCCATACTTCCAAATGCCTGTTGAAAGGCTTCGCCGGGACCCCGTTCGTCCCACACAATCGACATGCGTTCGATCGTCATGGTGACGATCACCATGGGAAACAAGGCCACTGAAAGACCATGGATAATGCCGAGGTTTTGGAACAGCACGCTTAACGTCCCCATCATGACCACCACGATCGTCAGGACGGAGGCGAGGCGGGGCACCAGCAGCAATTTGAGGTGTTCCAACCAAAACCGGGCAGCCAACCCCAGGCCAACCAGCAGAGAAAAGAGGATAATGCCCCAAAAGAGTTCCGTTTCCCGAAAGGCCAATGCGATAAGAATCGGCATGAACGTTCCAAATGTTTTGAGTCCGACAATGTTCCGGAAAATCACGATAAGAAAGGCTCCGACCGGAATCAGAATCAGGATATGATAGGTGACCTGCGTCTCAACGGGCAGACTGAACAGCGAAAACTTCAGCCAGGCCGGATTGATGATTTTTCCCCGTTCCACGGCGGCCTTAATGGCATCTTCGCGGCTCGGAGTGACTGAAACGCGAAAATCCCGTAGCGTTCCTCCTTCAATATGAAACATGGGGACGTGGCCGCGCCACCAAGGGAAATAGTTCTCGGGAACACCTTTTTTGGCTTGTTCAAGGTCGAAGGGAGTCCATTCCTTGTTTTCCCAGACTTCAAGCCAGGTATGGAGGGGCACGGTTTTGGGTTCATTGGGTAATCGTATTCCATGGACCACACGGGCAGGGGTTCCATGTAACGTCAAGACCTGGCCAAGTGTTGTCGGGAGAGGTTGTTGGGAGAGCAGAAGGGCTTCATGAGAATCGGGGTTTTCCTTCGTAAATCTGCCAAGAAGGTTCAAAACTAAAGATTCCGTATCTACGGATTGTTTTTTGGCATCAGTGATCAAGGCCAAGCCTGCTTCAAGAAACACGCCTTCCAACGGGGGAAGTTCACCCTGTGAATTCTTTAACGCTTCGGCCGTGTCGATAATTTCCTGCTCTCTGGTTTCCCACCGCTCCAGTTTTCGCGTGACGCCACGGTAGTAGAGTGTTTGGAGTCCATCGGCTTCCTCCTTGGCCCAGACCACAACCCGGTTGGGACCAACCGTTTTGTGAATGACCCCGTAATTCCTTCCGACGAAAGACTCGGTGGTGATGAGATACGGATGGGTCGTTTGGGGGGCAAACATGGAAATTTGGGCCGGATGGCCGTTCCCTTCGAACCTGATTTTATTCTCCACTTTCCAAACCTGTGACGTGCCGTCGGGATTGACGGGAAACCCCAACATGAAGGTCTTGTAAAGAAAAATAGACAGGCCGAAGACACTGAGAATAATCAGCAAGGAAAAGAAATGAAAGCGATTCATGGGGCGGCGTATACGGAGCAATCGGGGATTAAGAGATCTGTTACAGAAGCATCGACCAAGAAATGACCTGCCAAAAATAAACGCCCGATTAACAAGGGATAATCATAATTACTGCGATCGGCGAGGTTGACCTCGGCTTTTTCAATGTGCCCTCCAAGGCAGATATCCAACAAGATGACCGGGCGTTCGGCCGGTTCCTGTCCATGCCGTTTGATTTTAACAAGCCGGTGCACCTTTTGTTCGAATGTGTGTTTTTCACCGGTTGGATCGGTGATCGTGAACCTCACCCAGTCTTCTTTCTCACGGGAAAACAACGACATATTTTCTGCATGGAGGGAGGCGCTCTCGGCGCCGGTATCCAACTTGGCGGGCAATTGAATGGAATTCGGGAAGATAATGGCCTGTTCAACCCAACCGGCCCGTACCGGTTGGGATTTGGGTTCGGGGCGGGCTTCGGTTGCCTTGGATAAAGCCGCTGCGCTTAAAAATGGGGTGTGAAGGAAAAATGTGCCGGCAAATGCCATCATGATGATGAACGGCCGGCCTACCCGTCGATAGTGCAATACGTTTCCCAACATAAAAATATAGCCCTTCCTTCTTTCTTTGGCCAAAAAATCCTAAGGTTCCTGTTCGCTAGGGGGGATTTGCCGCTGCGAATAGACTGACCGGTTGAGATTCCGGAGTAGTATTCCCGGTTAACCCGATTGGCTGGAATGCCAAAAAGCCTGAGACATTATAATCAGAAGATTTACTGTATTCGACTGTCTCACTGTTACAATCCTTTTCTTTTCCATGCTTTCGAGCACAGAAAACCCTTCAGCACTTATCCCTTTTACCCTGCGGGACCTGGACCTCGGTTAAGGGGTAAGGAATATAAACGTGCCATAAATTCTGAGAAAATACAAATTGGGATGTTAGAGGTAAACGGGGGGGCACATTTTACAGTTTCATGGCATAGGAGGGCAACACAGGGAAAGGTTGGGAGAAGGGAAAGGAAGAAGGGAACAGGAGGACGCCGGGAGAGTAATGGAGGATGAAAAAGGACTGTTTGATTCAGAACGAACATGGACAGGAACGTGCAATTTTCAAATTTGATCCCTACAGGGTTAATCTTTTCTCAATTTAATTCCCCGAGAATTTTCTTTCGCCGAACTGCCGCCCCCCCATAATTTCAAAATTTCGCTTGATCCACACGGTTTGAATTTTGCCAATAATTTTCATGCTCTGTTGTTTATGCCCTTCCTGTTATTGTATGGTTGCAATCCCCCATTTGTTCATTGTAACTGTACACTTTCGTGCTATCTGTGAACACGTACACTGAGGCGGCACCACCAGATCTGGAAACTCAGAAGGTCATGGCACACCGCTACTTTTCCGGACTTCCCAAACCCCATCGAGAAGGGTAACCCCATGCGTGCATTGGTGACTGGAGGAACAGGTTTTGTCGGCAGTCACGTGGTTCGGGAGCTGGTCACACAGGGGCTCGAGGTTCGGGCCTTGGTCAGGGCAAGCAGTAATCGGCGTCTTTTGTCGGAACTGCCAGTCACATTCATCACCGGTGATTTGTCTGATCCGGCGTCTCTCGCACCTGCCGTCAAAGATATCGACCTGCTGTTTCATGTGGCTGCCGATTATCGGTTTTGGGTGCCGCGCCCGGAAGAGATGCATCGAGCCAATGTCAACGGCACCGAGGCTCTGCTTCGCGCGGCGCTGGAAGCCGGGGTTTCGCGCATTGTCTATACGTCGAGTACCGTCACCGTTCGATGCCCGGACGATCGGTTAGGCAACGAAAATGATTTTCTCGCACCCGGGGAGTGCCGCAGTACCTATCAACTGACCAAAGTTCTGGCGGAGGAGGCCGTGTGGAAGTTGATTCGTCAGGGCGGGGCGATCACGATCGTCAATCCTTCGACGCCGATCGGATCAGGGGATCTGCGGCCTACACCGACAGGCCGTTTGATCGTGGATTTTCTTAATCGCCGCCTGCCGGCCTTTTTAGATACGGTGTTGAATTGGATCGCCGTCAAGGATGTGGCGAACGGCCATTGGCTTGCCGCGTCCAAAGGTCGGATCGGCGAGCGCTATATTTTGGGGCGAGACAATCTGTCACTCGGAGCCTTTTTTTATATTCTGGAAGAGGTCAGCGGACTTCCCGCGCCCCGTATTAAAATTCCCTATGCCGTGGCCTATGTCGCCGGTTTGGCCGGGACGGCCTGGGGCCGCCTCAGCGGGCGGGAGCCGCAGGCCACGCACGAAGGGGTTCGCATGGCCGGAAGGCCCATGCAGTTCGACAGCACGAAAGCCATTCAGGAATTAGGACTGCCTCAGACGCCGATTCGGATGGCGGCCGCTGAAGCCGTAGACTGGTTCACTCAACAGGGGTTTGCGGCCCCGAGGAGGAGAGAAACATGAAAATTGGATTAGTCGCCGAGGTAAAATGGGAAGTCCGTGAAGTGTGTCGCCAATTGCATCTCAAGGCACTCGATGAAGCCTATCTCTTTGGCGCGACCTTGCAGAACCATGATGTCCGGCTGTGTTTGTCGGGTATGGTGCCGACGGTCGCCAAGGAGCGGGTGCACCGCTTTCTGGACGAGTTTAAACCCGATTTGATGATCAGCAGCGGTTTGGGGGGAGCCTTACAGCCGCATTTGAGGATTGGAGACGTCATCGTCCAATCCCACAATCCGTCCTTGGCCTCGCTTGCCGCCGGCGCCTTGAAGCTACGCAATCTTCCGTTTCATGTCGGTTCGCTGGTGACGGTGCCCCAACCCGTCCTGACTCCCGCAGCACGTAGACAATTGGCCTCCAAGACGGAGGCCATTGCCGTGGATATGGAAAGTCAGACCATTGCCACACTCTGCCGGGACCGTCGGATTCCCTGTCTTGCATTAAAGACGATTTCCGACGAGATGGATGACGACCTTTCCCCCATTTTGGGAGGGTTCGACATTATTCATATCCCGCGAATTGCCCTGCGTGTGTTAAGCCGACCCTCCACCTGGCCCTTGGCTGCCCGCCTCGCCAAGCATAGTTACCGGGCCGCCGATCACTTGGGCCATGCCGTCTGGTCCGTCCTGACGAAATGTGCCGAGTCTCCGGATGAGATAAAAATACCTGCGTAACAGGGTGTCTTGCGTGGTTTTGAGGAGGGGAGCCTGAGGGTGGTAGGCTCACATCGTGCCCGAAGCTCTTCCTCTCCGCGAATGCACTCCCGGCCCCAGTTCAAGGATATAGGGTAATTGGTGCCCTCTTTCCATCTTTTGTTTCATATAGGTTTTTGAAAGAGCATGACGGAATCGGGTTCGAAGGTCAGATTCGCCTGCCAATGCTCGGCCAGCCATTTACAGGTCGATCGGGAAAAGAAACAGACATGGGTGGGGTCTTTGATGTAGTGCCAGTCGGCAAACGGGCGTGTCTCTGGAACAAGTTGTGTCATCATTCCCAACAGCCCTCCGAGGTTCAGAAGTCCCCAGAGGCGGTCCAATTCGAAGCCCGGGCGGTGGAGATGTTCGACCACCTCGGTGGCTGTAATGAACTTATACTCTTGGCTCAACGTTGAAAGGTCTGGTGCATAAAAATGATCGTAAATCTGCATGGAGTGTCCTGCCTCTTCGAACATCAGAGAAAGAGTCGGACCGGGACCGGACCCGAAGTCCAACCCGCGACTTGCAGCCGGCAAACGGTGTTGCATCGGGACGAATAGGCGGTTGAGGAATGCCCGGTAGTCCGGGTCATCGGGATGGTTGTTATGATGGTCGTAACAGGATTTTTCATCGTCGGCGGATAGGAATTGTTGCGGGGGGATAAAAATGAGCCGGCAGTCCATGCACGACAGATACTCACGAGTGGAGGTCCGAGCATGGCCTTGGAGGTTGGTGGATTGGCATAAAGGGCATGGCCCCTGACCAGAGCGATCATCCGGATTGAGCCGATCGGAAAACGGCATAACACGTGCCATTTTAGCGCTCATTTCCCGTTACGCTTCAAAAATTGGTTGTACCATATTACGATGTCAGCCAAAACCCACCTGTCAATAAAAGTGTCCTCTCCGTGCATGTCATAATGGAGAAACGACGGGGTAATACCGCTGTTGCATTGAATCGGCAAATGGTTGAAACTGGATGCTACTTGTTAATTGCGACATTTTACTTGTAAGAGCATGGGATGTCGAAACACCCCTTGGATGTCCACATGGTGCGATCGCTGTTCAGATCCTTGGCACGGTTCCTAAGAATCAGTGCCGTCGAAAATGAGGCTTCAGGCATTCTTCCAATGGTGAGTCGGCGGGTGCTCCTTAAATTGGGGGCGGTGCTCTTAGGAGCATGGGCCACTCCTCCGGTCTCTCGGTCATCGGCGGCTGATTCGGATGCCGTGCCTGAAGATCCCACGCGTGTTCCCGGTCAATTGGCTAGTCCTTACGGGGTGCGGGCAACCTTCGAGCGGGCATCCCGATTGATAAAACCGCAACATTCCCGGACCCCGCTCCATCAACTCCATGGAATCGTGACCCCATCGGCCTTGCATTTTGAGCGGCATCATAACGGCGTCCCCCTCATTAATCCGGCCCGCCACCGGTTGTTGATTCATGGGTTGGTGGACCGTCCCATGGTCTTTACGGTGGACGATATCAAGCGATTCCCTTCCGTGTCGCGTCTGGCTTTTATCGAATGTTCGGGGAATTCCGGTAGTGAATGGAAGGAACCGGGAAAGGACACGGTTCAGGACATTCATGGGTTGACCAGCACCAGTGAATGGACGGGTGTTCCGCTTGCCGTGTTGCTGAGGGAGGTGGGGATGAAACCGGAAGCCCGATGGATGTTGGCGGAAGGAGGTGATGCCGCCGCCCTAACCCGGAGTATTCCCATTGCCCCCATGTTGGATCAGGCACTGGTCTGTTATGCGCAAAACGGTGAAGCCCTGCGGCCGGAGCAAGGGTACCCCCTGCGGTTGCTGCTTCCGGGGTGGGAGGGCAATACGAATATCAAATGGCTGCGGCGGCTGAAATTGGGGGCGGCGCCCTTCATGACCCGGGAGGAAACGGCACGCTACACCGATTTGATGCCGGATGGAACCGCCCGGCAATTTACCCTGGAGATGGAAGCGAAATCGGTCATTACCAGTCCGTCCGGTGGAGAGCGAATCCGGGAACGGGGATTCTTGGAAATCCGAGGCTTGGCCTGGAGCGGCCGGGGGCGGGTGACCGCCGTCGAAGTGTCGGTTGATGGAGGGAAACATTGGGCGGCGGCCGAGTTGCAGGATCCGGTGTTGCCCATGTGTCACACGCGATTCAGATATCCCTGGCGTTGGGAGGGACAAGCAGCCATTATTCAAAGCCGCTGCACGGACGAAACCGGATATGTCCAACCCACCCGTCGAGCGTTGATCCGTGAGCGGGGAACCAATTCCTCCTATCATTACCATGCCATACAAAGTTGGCGGATTATGCCGGATGGAACCGTTCACAATGTTCATGTCTAAGTTTGGTGTCTTCGGATTATTGATGGTGATGGCCTGGGGATTCCCGGTCCCAACTGTCGGCATGACCGGAGAAGCAGATTTCACCGATGAGTATGGAATCGGGCGACCGGCTGAAGACCACGAAATTCAGGCTTGGAATATTGATGTGGCTCCGACCGGCCAAGGCTTGCCGCCCGGCCAGGGAACGGTCGAGCAGGGGGGGGAGGTCTATGCTGAGAAGTGTGCGGTCTGCCACGGACCGACGGGTGTGGAAGGCCCGGAAACGATATTGGTTGGAGGCCGGGGGTCTCTCGGCTCTGCCGAACCCCTAAAGACCGTGGGGAGTTATTGGCCGTTTGCCACCACGCTTTATGATTATATTTATCGGGCCATGCCCCTGACGGCTCCCCAATCGTTGAGCTCCGATGAGGTCTATTCGGTAATTGCCTGGCTGTTGAACCGGAACGGTGTCATTCCGGAGGAGGCCGTGATTGATGCGACCAGTCTTGTGGAGATTCACATGCCCAACCGGGACGGGTTTGTCCCGGAGATCCAGCTTGATCATCCGTTGCCCTGATTTTTTGTTGCCCTAATCGTAAGTTCGTTCCCCTTCGGTTTTCGTCGGTGTCACTTGCGGGGGCCAGACGGATGCCGTCTTATCCCATGGATTCAAAAATTCCCAGTTGGTGGATGTGCCCCTCAGTCCCTTACGCCATCTCCCCCTCCCGACAACGGTGATAATGTCATCAAAAAGGAACCGTCCTGCCCAAGTGACGACGCATTCCTTTCTTCGATTTGTCCTGTTTTTTCGCGAAGCTATTCTGGGAGTTTCATGTGGCAACGGGCTTGACTAGTTTTGCCAATTGGACAAGGATACGGAGATTAGAGCCTGTCCAGGAGGATACTGGGCCATGGGGTCTGACCAGGGTGTGGTAGCTCGAGGTGAGCGAGCGGGCTCATGATGAACCGTCGGCTGAACGGAGTCTGCGTCTGGGGTCGCACGTTCCAAGCTGTCTTGTCTGCGGTGGCCGATCACCCGGCTGGAATCGATGAGCCTCCCTTCATCCCCGGATGTTGGTAGCTTCTTAAAAAAAGGAAAAGGACATGGATGAAAAGACGAGCAAGGTAAAAATTGAGAACTTTCCTCTTAGTGCAAACGGAGGGTTGAAGGTTGAGCTTATTTCGATCTCCTCATGTGGCGATAATCCCTGGCGTACAAAGGGTGAATATGACAAGGAACAACAGAGAGATACGATACGATTTTGGATAACAATCGCATCTCTTATTGTGTCTATCCTTAGTGTGGTCGTAACTGCTGTAATAGCTATCCAAACGATAAAAGGATCAACTTAAACCTCATTATTAATGAGATATTTCACAAAGCGTTGGAATGCTTTTCTCGACCTCTCAATTGGTACGTTCAGCTGACTGCTGGTGGCCCATGGGGACTGACGGCGGTGGTGGTTTTGTACTTGCTCGACGTGTGGCGAGCGAGTACACGAAAAGCGTTCGCAATCCTGATCTTACAAGCCGGTAGGTTCACAACGTGGTGGGAGAACATGCAAGAAATATTGGATGATGCGCGACTCCAGACGACTGCCGGAATCGTACTTTTGGACTCCTCTCTTTTGGTTGCTTGGCATAAAGATGAATGCGAATTTCGCACCCCGGCCTCAGGCGAATTCGAAATGAATTGGCGGAAACGTCATAGCCATCCCCTCGGGCGCCTCGTATGCTGGATGACATTTGCTACCGGTTCAGAGTTTCTTTTGAAGGGGGTCTGTCTTGCCAATGAGATTGAACTGCGAAAAGATATGAAAATACCTTCATATCCACAAGGTGATCTTTCTGCCTGGCCGTCTCAATTCTTGGCAAATTGGAAATCGAGGGGTGTTCAAAAAATTACAAATTTTGGCACTCTGGGAGACCTGACCAAACAAGCCAAGAGCAAGCCATCCGCGCTTGCTCAGCTATGCAGCAAGTCAGATGCAAGTAAAGAGAAAACTGACTTGGTTTTGGCCTCAGTGGAACTACTCCGGCGCAGTATACGGAATCGAGATGTGCATGGGTACGTGCCAAATGTCCGAGAGTCTCATCACGAGTTTGCACGACTCCTCTGTGGTTCCTTTAATATTTTGGTCCAATGGCTCCCTGACGGCCCTCAACAGGTTAACTGTTGGCTATCCGAGGTAGACGATGGCTTTATTAATGAACTGTAGTTGACCAATTCCGAAAAAGTCCGCGTCAGGTCGCCTGCTCTGGATGCCTGCGGTGGCCGAAAGAGGGCTTCGAATCCATGTGCAATGGGGCTCCCTTCAGCTGCGGACACCGTGAGGTGGCTGACTGCGATCGTCGGACATCCTGATCAAGGTCAAGGCTGTATGGACGCTCTACAAATTTCCCCCAAATACACCGCTGGCGATTGGCAGCGCTTGAATGTGAGTTCTCCGAAGGATTGGATGACGGCAGCAGATATCGTTAGGGACAGATTAAACGGCCGGTTCCTTCAGTTTGCAAACCATTGCCTGGAGTCCGAGCATTCGGAATTCGTTGTTTTGGCTATCGATTGTCTCTTAGTTGAAACGATTCAGCAGTTTAAGGACGGGGTCACGAATGGCCATGGGCAATCTAAAAAGCTGGTCACACGGTTTTTGAAGGGATCGCGATTTGCACAAGACTTCGATCATAAAGCCCGAGAGGCTTTCTACCGGGACATCCGTTGCGGACTTCTGCACCAAGCCGAAGCAAAGGGGAAGTGGGTGGTCCGGCGAGCCCAGCCGTCAATGCTGCAAGTAGTGAAAGACGGCCAAGTCTACATCATTGACATTAAGCGCTTTCACGCAGGTGTGGAAGACAGTCTGAAAGACTACCTGGCGTGCATCCGTAAACCCGCTAGTTCGTTACTGCGGTCGAATCTCTGGAAAAAAATGAATCACATTTGCGATATACGCATGGCGCGTGGGGCGTTAGTAGATGCGGATGTCTCTTTGTCTTTTCCAGCAGAAAGGAGGAACAAATGAAAACGCTCTTAATGGTGGGAGCTATCACGATTTTGACGATATGGTCCGTTATTCCTATTGCCTTGGCACAGGATCCAAATTGTATGTGGGGGCAAAATGATATTCTGTGCCAGTCATCCCGAATGCAACAGCAATGGCAGGAGGAAAGCAGAGGCAATAGGTCAGGGAGCATTCATGACGAACGCATTTACAATCCTGATGCCGGTAACTTTGCTGCCGAAATGGTGGAGCAAATTCGGAAAGATTTTGAGAAGGGCTTTGATGATCGCTTTGCGGATCCTTATAGTCTCCAATACGATCCCACGAAGGATAGATGCATGATGGATCCAAGCTGTGATATGACTGCAAAAGGCATAGTTCACTACAATTGGTTAACTGAAACATGCCGAAAGGGCAATGATGCGGCGTGCCGGAAATTGCAAGCTGGCGCACATACCCCCGCCCCGTCTTTAAGATACCCAAATGGAGAGCAGATGAATATTCCTCGTCCACCCGGATACGAGCCTTATCGAGGAGATAGGTAAGCGCAAAAACGCTCTTAAACCTAAAAGCCGGAAACGGGTGCCGGGAATTTTTTCTCGCAGTCCATCGATTGGGATTGGACTCGATTTGTTCTTTCGAAGGACAACTCGAAGGATTTAAAAAAGACTCCCGACCCCTTTTTGTATGCGGCGGCCGTAAAGGAGGTAGCGGCCTCGGGATTGTTTGCGAAACACGGGGCGAAATTGTTTGAGAAGCGATGAAAAACGCCTGAGCCCCACCTGCACCAGATCGCAATGCACCTCGCCAACCACCGTTTCTATTCTTTGCAGATCGGACTGTTCCAGCACTTCAAGTTCCGCACCTTCGACGTCAATCTTCAACAGATCGATCTTTGATAGTTTGAGGCCTTTTCTGAGGGTATCCAGGGTAATGGTGGGCACCTCGACGCTTCTCCACCCCTTATCCCTTTTCATGAGGGAGCAGGACTCATGGCAGGTGCCGGAAACGTACAGGGCGCTCCAGCCATTGGTTCCAGCGATCGCCCGGTTGACGACTTTCACATTTTCGAACGGCGCCGTATTGTGCCGAAGCTTGGCAAGACTATCCGGATTCGGCTCGACGGCGTAAATGGTCGCAGAGGGAAAGGCCAGGCTGAAATAGATGGCAGAGGCTCCAACATGACTCCCCAGGTCCACAATCACCTCCGGCGGCTTGGGAACCGCCATGGCATATTGTTCTTCAAGCATGATTTCCCGGAGTACACGCAATTCAGATAACTGGGTAATCCGGAACGGGAAGGTACGGTTGAATTTCTGAAGATGCACTGTCAGAGCGCCATCAGCAGGTCCAGGCAGGCTCCGTTTCAGCGGCAACAGAAAATTGGCCAACATCAGCTTTACCTGGGAGGTTGCATCCGCTCCCAGACGCTGGGCCAGGTCCCACCT
>JBDIVP010000060.1:0-15277 GCA_039794325.1 Candidatus Inrsubterrania sp. | reverse complement strand
ATCAGCGTAAAAACCGTTGAAGCCCATCGCGCCAATATGATGAAAAAGGTCCGGGTGTCGAATGCGGCCCAACTTCTGAACGCGGCCATTCAAGAAGGTTTGATCCAAATAAAATAGTCCGCCGCTTCACCCTCTTTTCCCGGCTCGTTGACGAACCACTTCAAATAGCATTACCGCTACCGTGACCGACACGTTCAAGGAATTGATCCGTCCGGCCATTGGAATACACACCCGCTGATCACATTTTTTGAGCACAATGGGACGAATGCCCTCCCCTTCGCTGCCAAACACGAGCGCTACCGGTTCAGTCAGATCCACGGCGGAATAGGGGGCCTCTCCATCGGGACTCAATCCCACTGTTCGAATCCCCTGCTTTTGGCACTGCTCCAGGAATTTCCCGGTATTGGAAACCCGTGCAATCTTCACGTGCTCCAAGGCTCCGGCAGAGGCTTTGGCCACTCCACTCGTTACCCCCACCGCACGATGCTTGGGAATCACGATCCCATGGGCACCCGTCGCTTCTACCGAGCGAATGACGGCCCCAAGATTATGCGGATCTTGAATATGGTCCAGGACGACCAACAGCGCCGGAGAAGAAGAGGCTGAAACCGCATCCAGCATTTCCTCCCCTTCCATGTACTCTTTTGAAGCAATATGGGCCACCACACCCTGGTGATGGCGGTTACCGGCCAGCCTGTCCAATCGCTCCCGAGTTTCAACGGTGAAGGGGATACCGCGCTCCTTCGCCAAGCCTGTCACCCGAAAAAACCGGCCATCCGTCCTCGCCAGCCAAAGCCGCTGGATGGAACGGCCTTCCGACTTCAGCGCTTCCCAAACGGTATGAAACCCATAAAGCAGATCGGCCGGTTCAGCGCTTCCATCGGGTGGTGCCATCTGGGCGGTCTTCGAGGAGAACGCCTTGGTCCGCCAGTTCTTTTCTGATTGCATCGGCCGTGGCAAAGTCTTTGCTTTCCCTGGCTTCTTTGCGTAATCGAATTTTTTCCTCAATTTCACCCTCGTCGAGGAGCACACGAATCCCGCCCCCATCTTGTGTTTTAGGTTCGGTCAACGTTCCCATCTTAAACACCCACTCATTCACAGGAATCTGAAAAATTCCCAAGACAGTACCATATGTCTGAAAAATTTTTTTTGCCCGGGATTTTCCGGAATTTGATAAACCCCTTGCCAATAGTTTATTGACTGCTCCACGGAATTCCTGAAAGGTCCCCAGGGCCTTCGGTGTATTGAAATCATCATCCATCGCGTCGGTAAACTTTTGGGAAAAGACTTCAACCTGCGGATCCAGGTTTTCATCGAAAGATTCCCGTACCGCTCCATCAGACTCTTCTAATCGTTTCAACAGATCATAAAAATTGTTCAGCGCGGAATGCGCTTCAGGAAGGGATCGTTCAGAAAAATTCAGATCGCTGCGGTAATGAGTAGACAATAGAAAATATCGCAGGCACTCCGAGGTCACCTGATCCGAAGCTGGAGCGGCAGATCCATAACTTGCCCGGGATTTTTCAAAAATTTCCCGTATGGTAAAAAAATTCCCCAAGGATTTGGACATTTTTTCCTTATCCACTGTCACAAACCCGTTATGCACCCAATAACGAGCAAACTCCTTGCCCGTATACCCGCACGATTGCGCAATTTCATTTTCATGATGCGGAAAGATCAAATCCTTTCCTCCCCCATGAATGTCAAACGTCGGCCCCAGTTGAGCGACCGACATGGCCGAACACTCGATATGCCAACCCGGCCGGCCTTTTCCCCACGGACTGTCCCAACCCGGTTCACCCGGCTTGGAGGCCTTCCACAGGGCAAAATCCATAGGATCCTGCTTTCGAGGATCAACATCTATCCGGGCTCCAGCCTGTAATTCTTCAAGATTTTTACCCGATAACTGTCCATACTCGGGAAATTTTCTGACCGCGAAGTACACATCCCCGTCAACCACGTAAGCCATGGACTTGGCCACCAACCCTTCCACCATGGCAAGAATTTCCGGAATATGTTCCGTCGCCCGCGGTTCGGAAGTGGGCTTGGAAATCCCCAACGCCCCCATGTCACGATAAAAGCTTTGAATGTACCGTTCACTGATCTCATACCAGGGAACCGATTCATTCCGGGCCCGGTTCAAAATCTTGTCATCGATATCCGTGAAATTTCGCACATAGTTCACGGTATATCCCGAATGTTCGAAATAGCGCCGGATGACGTCGAAGGTCAACGCACTACGGGCATGCCCCAGATGACAATCGTCGTACACGGTCACCCCGCAGACGTACATACTGACTTCCGAATTTCGCAGCGGCTGGAAGGGTACCTTTTTTTTTAACCGGGTATTATAGAGAACAATAGCCATAGTAATGCGTATCAATTAGGTGTCAGGTGTCTGATGAGTGAGCTTGCGACTTTGTTGCTTTACAATCCAAAATCCCACTATCAAGAGAATCATAAACACGATGGTAAAGAGATTGAAATATGACTCAATAAGATCCTTTACCCAGGGACCGATCAGCTGAATGGCGCCTGCCACCAAAAAGAACCGGCCACCCCGGCTGACCAAAGAGGCCAGACAAAACGTTCGGAAATTCACAAAAAATGCACCGGCCCCGATCGTGAATACCTTATACGGGATCGGGGTAAACCCTGCAACCAATATCGCCCAGGCTTCATACCGCTGAAAATAATGATGAATGAGATCCACCCGTGCCGGCCCCATCAGTTTCATCAGGATCGGTCTCCCCCCAAACCAGCCGATCCCATAGCCGAACATACCTCCCAGTACAGAGCCGGCTGTGGAAATAGCCGCGAACCAAAATCCCTGGGAAGGATCTCCCAGGGTTAAAGCAATCAACAGCACATCGGGCGGGAGAGGGAAAAAGGATGATTCGGCGAAGGCCAAGCAAAATAATGCCACTCCCCCGTAAGGAGTGTCTGCCCAGGACAACATCCACTCGTACAGTTGCTTTGCCAAATCTAGCATGAATCATCCATTTTCCGGGTAAATGTCCTCCTCATTGCTTCCCTTGTGTTTTCCGATTTTTTCCTTTTGGGTTCTTAACAGCCTCCTGATCAACTTTCGACTTTGGGACGGAACGAAACTTAAACTTCCATTTTTTAAGATTTTCAAAGGTTGGATAATCCGTAAGATCCAGATGAAGGGGGGTAATCGAAATGCAATGGTTCAACACCGCCTCATGATCGGATGGAGCCTTCCTCGCCCACGACTTTCGATCCCCTGCAATCCAAAAATATTGCTGGCCTCGCGGATCGACCTTCTCGATCACGGGATTTTGATACCGCCGTTGGCTTAACGTCGTAATCTGGTACCCTGCCAGTTGATCTTTTGTGCAGGCAGGAACATTTACATTAAACACGGTACCTGAGGACATACCGTTGGCAAGGACTTGACGGGCAATGTCAGCGGCAATCTCCCCTGCCATGGCATAACTCTTTATCCTCCCGCTTTCCAACGAGACGGCAATGGACGGAATGCCATACAGCATGCCTTCCAATGCTCCCGATACGGTTCCTGAATTGGTGACATCATCACCCAAATTCCATCCATTGTTGATTCCCGACACCACCAGATCCGGCTGGCGATTTTTTAATAAATGATTCAGGGCAAGCGTCACACAGTCGGCGGGAGTTCCATTGACGGCATACCACCCTTTTTTAATCCGTTGTAACCGCAACGGTTTATGCAAGGTCATTGATCGCCCCACCGCATTTTGAGGTTTTTCAGGGGCAACTACCCATAACTCTCCAAGGACGGAAATCGCCTTTGCCAGAGCCCTAATGCCTGGAGCCTTGATACCGTCGTCATTGGTTACCAGAATAATCGGCATTTAAAAAAAGGAACGTGAGGGAACCTTTGGTGCGAGTATTCGGTCAGGAAATCCATGGAGCCGGAACAGGCCCGAAACCCACACACAGAAAAGCCCGTCCCAAGTTTCCCCGAGACGGGCCTTTCAGCACCTGTTTGCTTATATAACCCCTATATGCTTTTCATGAATTGGGCCACTGCGGCAGGATCAACCGACCCCATGATATGTGCCTCTGGAACGGTATTGGATTTCTTGCCAGTCAATCCGCACTCCACTTCATCCACAATCATTTCAACCGGCATGGACATCCCACCATACACATGAGGACCTGCGACAATTTTTGCGTTGGAGAATCCATAAATGGCCGTAGCCACATCCTTGGCCAGCCAACCGACATAGTTAAACTCAGGAATGACAATCAATTTTGCTTGTCCACAAAGCTTCCGGAGTTCGTTGGTCGGAAAAGGGCGCAAAGAACGGATTTTTATTAACCCGGCCTGAATGCCTTTTTCCGTACATTGACGAACCGCCTCCCGAGATTGAGCCGCAGCACTACCGGAAGCAATAATGAGCACATCGGCTCCCTCCACATTTTCAGCCTCCAACAAGCCGCCCATATAATAATCGATGTACTTTCTGGACCGTTCTACAGCAGCCCAAACCTCCTGCTGCCAGACTCCATGGATGTTGTAGGCCATAAAGTTGGATTTTTGGACCGGGGCATCCCTTGACAATCTGGCCGGCGGATTCTCCGCATCCAGGACAGGAACCGCCCCATGGTAGGGATCCCGGGCCGGCAGTTTGATGCTTCGGTCCTGCATCGAACAATATCCTCTCGCATGGGTCACGAAGAACCCATCGCACGCCACCCCTACCGGTAATGTCACGTCATTCTTTTCGCTGATGACAAACCCTTTCATAATAAAATCAAACAAATCTTGTTGATTCTCAGCATGAAAGACAATCATCCCACAATTCAAGAGATAGGCGACCTCAATATTGTCCGGTTGAATAGCCAACGGAGCATTTACTACCCGGCAGGTAAACATCGCCACCGCCGGAAGCCGATGGCCGGGCCATGAAGCAATGGGCTCGATGCCACGCAAGGTTCCGGGACCGGCAGTGGCCGTAAAGGCCCGTACCCCGGCACGAGATGCTCCCGCGATGGCCGACATCACACCGTATTCTTCTTCTCCCCGGTAATATTCCTTGACGTACCCTTCGCCATACAACACACCGATCAACTGCATTGTTTCACTTTGAGGGGTAATCGGATAAGCAATGGCCACATCTACATTCGACCGCCTGACCGCCTCCTTGGCCGCTTCACTGCCGGTAATAAATTCCCTCTCTCGTGGGGCCTCAAAAAACATATAGTCGGCCGTGACTTCCCGCTGCTTTTTGGCTTCTCCGTGTGGGTCTTTTCTTCCCCCTTCAGCCGCTGATGGCTTTGCAGGAGCACTCGTGATTGGATCACCTTGAGGATTTGTTTTGACTTCTGTTTCAAGACCTTCACTCATGGCTCCATCTCCCTATATTAAAAAATAAACTAACCACAATACCTAATATTTTCTACTATTACGCTTCCCTTTGCATTTGCTCAGGCTTATGACCATACGCCGCTGCATTCCCATCAACCGGACTTTCAATACTGAATTCAAGTGGATTAGTGTGGGTTTTACCGCCATGGACCTTCGATTGAAGGCCCGTAAAACGGACATTTTCCCCATTTTCAGGCAATTTAATGCCCATTTCCTCTCGGACACGCTTAAAAACGGCAGCCGCCCTTCTGATTTTCGCCGCATCGGAATCCCGGATGGTAAACATGGCATCTTCATGGCCCTGCTCGGCGCAAATGGCGGATGTCCAACAATTGGTTCCTGCCCTGATCATTTTTAAGGTCAGATTGGCATAATGACAATGCACACCGATAAATATGCAGGCTTCGATTTTATTACCCCAAATCGTGAGATTAGGATGGTTGGGATTGATGACCTCTTCCGGCTCAATCTTTGGATATTTTGGGCGGTAATCCGGCATGGGGATAATGAGAACCTCGGGAATTTGGGCAGCTAATTCCAACACGGCTTTCGCTTTATCAGCCGCATGGTCATTCCAAGCCCACAACACCAAGGGTCCAGGAAAGATCGTTGCATTTTTCCTCGTGAACATGGCACGTGCCATGGCCTCCATCGAACGCTCTTCCTCGACAATGTGTCCAAAGTTAAGACCGTAACCTGGATTCGGAGGTAACACCCCTAGCTCCGCCGCTGACGGAGGATGGAACCCTGCCGGACCCGGCGCCACAATTGCGTTATCTAGTTCTTTCGTTAATTCCACCTTAATCTCCCGATTTAAGAATATATACCTGTAAAATCAAGCCTTAACAATGACTCAGCTTTTCCAAGGACTAGCCAGGACAGCCTTGGTGTTTTTCTCCTGATATGAAATATTTTCCGTGAGTGCCGCCTCGCCAATTTGATCAATCATTTCCATCTTAATGGCATGATGTTTGGCCATATTGTCACATACCCACACACATTGGGCGCACCCTTTACACCGATCAACGGCAACATAGGCCGATCCATATTTCAGGCCTTTATCCTTGCCGGCTTCCGTATCATAGAGAATGGTATTGGCTTCCGGGCAATATTGGGTACATAACTTACAACTGGTGGCCGCACAAATTTCCTGATCAATATTCGCAACTAAATACATATATTTCTTCCTTTCGTCGTTCTCAAAACCATCATCTAGGCACCCGCTCCGGCCGGAGCCTTCGCCGTAGGCACCGGAGGCTTACTCCATCCGTGCTCATCCGCATAATCCCAAGCCGCTTTCACGACAGCGAGGTTCTTCTCGATCAATTCCTGCTTCTTTTTAAACTTCCGCTCCACCACACTATCCAGAGCCGCCGTTCCGCCAGAAACCACAAAACCTTTTCCCAGGAATCTGTCCTTCACAGCGGTGGCCAATGCCTCCAAGTTCGTTAAACCTGTTATTGCCCCGATGGCTCCGACCATTGCCATATTCGTAGCCAGATCCATCCCCGCCACATCCAACGACAACTGTGTTGCCGGGAGGAAGTACAATTTTGCATTAAGGGCCTTTAGTTCAGCATCTTGGTCAGGATCAAAGCTCATAGGCCCGTTGCTGTTAATAAGAGCAACCCCGTCCTGCTTCAACCCGAAGTAAAAAGGATTCGTATAGCTCTTTCCATGGGTGATGACTTGAGGATGGTAAATCATGATGATGTGAGGAAAGGTGATCTCCCCAATTTCATAGATGGGCTCATCGGATACTCGGACATAACTTTCCACGGGAGCCATCCGCTTTTCAGATCCATAAAACGGCACGATTGTGCTCTCGCCTCCGGCGTTAATCACTGCCGTGCTGAAAATATGAGATCCTGTAACAACCCCCTGGCCGCCGACTCCAGCCATACGAATGTTATAACGAATAGCCATAAGGACCCTCCCTCATCAAAACAAATAACTCTTTCATGGAAATTATTACCTTAACGTTCCTTCTATCTATATGGACCAGCAACCACTACCCCTTCGTCACCGCAGCCGCCGGTTTCGGTAAATACTCCTTATACCCGTACAACTCGCCCAAATATTGCTTGGCTTCATCCGTAATGTATTCGGAGAACTTATAACGATCGTTTTCAACTTCCTTCGCGTCTTCCATCACTTTATCCGTAGGGATCGCGTACTCGATGTTACAGGAAGTGTAGGCTTGGATATAGGTGGGACCAATCTCGCGTGCAATTAATACGGCCTTTTTAATCACACTTTCCACCCTTCGGGGATTGTTAGGAACTACCGTCGCCACATAGGCGCACCCGGCAACCTTTGCCATTCCCAACATATCCATTTTTTCAAACTTCTTTCCGAGTGGGGCCATTTTCAGAACCTGATTTTTATTGGTCATACCGCTTTCTTGGCCGCCGGTATTACCATAGACCTCATTATACAACATGATCGTAGTAAATTTTTCTTTTCTGAACCAGGAGTGCAAGGTCTGCGCAAATCCAATATCGGCGGTTCCCCCATCCCCTGCCATGACTACGACATCCTTGGGTTTATCTCCGAATCTCAGCCTTAATCCTCGAGATAAGCCGCTGGCGACCCCGTTTTGATCGCCATAGTTTCCGTACACAAATGGGATGGCCGCCTGGGAAATTGCCAACCTTCCACAACCGGCAGTGCCGACGGTAATGGTGTCTTCCGGATTCGGAAAAGCCACAATGGCCAATCTGATGAAAAGAGTCATCGCGCACCCCGCGCACATGGGATGCTCTTCCAAAATTTCCTTAAACGTTCCAACTTGCGAAACCGTTACCTTTTTACCAAAAGGACCATGCTCTACCATATCCCGATATTCTTTCGGCATGAACTTTCCAAAGCCTGGAGTAAATTTGACATAATCGAGACTCATATCCGGTCTCCTCTCTTGAAGGTTAAAGACTGATGCCTATTAATTACATTGAAGGGAAAATCATTGAAAATATTGGCAGTTCAGACACAATTCGACTTCTTTTCAGACCCTAACAAACCCCTTATTTTTTTGTCAATTTAATAATTCCGCACAAAACGAACAGGATTACCCCCCTGACTATCTCACCTCCATATGAATAACTTTTAATTTCACTCTTGCCACTGGTTCTAATCTAGGCTATGGATTAAAACAATTCAATACAAAAGAAGACCCAACACTAATAAAAGAAGGCCCATTTGAGGTCATGGAGCATTAGGTCTTTTGTCCCAATATGGAACGGATGTTTGGAGGGAGAAGGAGATGACAGGAATTACCTGATCAACCATAGGGTGAAAAACGTGGTTCTCACCCTATGGCTATACACACAAAACTTCAATACTTTTGATTTGAGTATCTGATTTGAGTATCAGTCAAGAATATAGTGCAGTGGGTCAACAACTTTATCATTAACGGCAACCTGATAATGCAGATGAGGTCCCGTTGAAAATTTCCCGGTACTTCCAACCAGGCCGATGAGGTCTCCACGTTGAACTCTGTCTCCGTATTTCACATGAATTTTTGACAAATGCCCATAGGTTGTTTCTACGCCATACCCATGATCAATACGAATAAACTTCCCCATCTTTCCGTCATACGCTGCCACAACGACTTTACCGGATGCCGGCGCCCGCACTTCCGTCCCGGTCGGAGCACCAATGTCAATACCGGCGTGAAGTGCCTTTTTTCCGGTGAAAGGAGATACCCTGAGACCAAACCGAGAGGTCAGTCTTCCCTTAATGGGCCAAATGCTGGGTGTGGAAGCCCATTGCTCAACCTTCTCGTGAGCCACCGTGGCTAATTCATCCAAAATTTTACCTTCCACATCTGTCTGATGATTCAACCAATTCAAACCCGTTTTAATCTCTTCTATTTGCTTTTCCATCGAAGGAACCGCCGGGGAAACTTCCAAGGCATTCAAACCCTCTTCCCCTTCCGAATCCCCCCATTGGCTGTTAAAATGGTCGGCCATTGACCCTTCATAGGGAAATTCTTCCCCCCCCTGACCCGGCACAACAGCTACACTTTGCACATCATCCGTTTCAAGGCCGAACATGGTTTGTAGTTTTCGATTGAGATTTTCCAACACAACCATCCGCTTTTTAATTCCATCCACTTCCGTAGAAAAATTGTTTGTTCGAGCTTTTGAAAGGGCCAACTCCTGCTTAACTGCCTCAAACTCTTCCAACTGCTTCCATTGATACGCATAATGGGCCAGAATTCCGCCCTGAACCAGCAGGAGACATAATCCAAAAATCACCCCGTGCTTCAAAAAAGACTTTCGGATTTTTAATCGCCAGGGATTGGCCCTGGCACCTCGAAAGATAATGACTGTTAATGTCTCTTCAGAATCTTTTTCCGTCATGATCCACCCGACTTTGTCTGTTCAATCGTTTTCATATTTTGATCGACCAAACCGATCAATATGAACAATTTTTGCTTCTATTGTTTTGTCCCCATGGAGGAATTTCCCTGACTCATCTCCCTGACCCAGGATAGGTATTCAGGATTTCCTTGCTGAATAGGCAGTGAAATGATTTCAGGAACCTGATAACTGTGATTGGCACAAACGATGGAAGCCACACGATCAAAAGATCCTGCAACTGTTTTGGCAATGAGCAACACTTCTTGCTCCTGTGCCACTTTGCCCTCCCAACGAAAAATCGATCGAACTCCAGGCACCATATTGACACAGGCCACGGCCCCCTGATCCACCAGGGCACTGGCAATACCTTGGCCTTCCTCTTCACTCCCCGTCGTAATTAACACTACGATTTCATCCATTTCCGCTTCAACAGCTCGCCCCTATCCACTACCAAATGGTGGAGGAGAGGAAATGATCGAAATTACCAATAGTTTAGTATTCATTATCGGCGGTTCCTCTACCGACTGAAGCGTAAAATAGCGCTCCAGCCTCTAAAGATCAACCCCCAATTTCCCTCATCCGCTCATTCTAAAGAGGTTTCTAAAGAGGTTATAGTTGCACTCACTTATAAAAGTCCCCCTAACGAGGGATAAGCCGTTGAGGGTCTTGGTTGGCCAGATTGACCAAATCAGCTATTGCCGGCTTCAAGGCTTCCTGGATGGCCTTGGGATAACTTTCCACTGCCGCTTCCAGTCCATAATAGGGACCATCCAACCGCTTTCCTTCAAATTCCATGGACATACTCCATAGAACTTTTCCGGGATCATCAACCGGAATGAGCTGGAGATCCATTTGTAGACCTGTTGTGGTATGGCTCATAGGAGCACCCACAAACCAAAAGATGGTTCCGACCGGACCCAGCAAATAGGTGTATAACCTTCGATTCCAATTGGTGGACCTTAAGCGGCCCCGAATGGCCACATCTGCATCCTGTTGGTTGCCATCAGGAGCAAAAATGACTGATGAAAATAATCCGGCATGATCGATCTCCGCCGTTATGGCTTTTGAAAAGTCATTGGGAGGGTCAAACCGAACCACATCGACCTTTTCGGGGTTTTCCGCAATTTCAGGTTTTTCGTAACGGGTATCCCCATAAGGGACGAGAGGAATGGCTGCCTTCCAGTATTCCTCTTTCATTCCGTCGCCCCTCAGATCCTCAAGGGGCAACACCACGGCTTTGAGAGGTAAGGGAGCGGTTGCTTGTTCAGACAAATAGGTGCCGGTGGCAGAAGGAGGATATCGCCAATCCCGGTGGCCCAAACACCCCGACAATAGGCCGAGGCAAACGAAAGCGAGCACCATGATCATGTTTGGCTTGCAAGAAACCCGCATTTCAAAGACTCCTTTCCATAGAGATCTTAGGGCAATTTTCATGAAGGCCTCCCTTTGACGGGAAAACCCCAAGAGCATTACTACGCATATACTCGCAAACGCTTTCAGCTGACACGAAACCGGGGGATGAGACAGGATCGAAGGCGCCATTTTCCGTGACGACCGGAAACCGAGGACTCTCCGTTCCTTATTCTTCGGCCTTCTTCGGTCCGGGATTTTTCATCCTCGGGTGATAAGGATCCATCGAATGGCCGGAAACGCTTACATCTACCAAGATACCTAATGAAAGGCAATCTTCCCGTTACCCATGGAAGTTGCTTTTACCGTGAAAACCCGCCCGCTCGCGCCAATTCATCTTGAAACTCATCGTAGTTCCTGGCAACCGGAAATTGGGGAAATTCTTTGATGATCGACTCGGGGGGGCAAAAAAACACTCCTGCATCCGCCGCCTGCAACATACTCACATCATTATAGGAATCCCCTCCTGCCAACACATGAAATCCGATGCTTTTGAGGGCCATGACGGCATGGCGTTTCTGGTCTTTCTGCCTAAGGTGATAATTGGCAATAAATCCCTGGGCATCGATATCCAGAGTATGGCAAAAAATGGTGGGAAACCCCAACTGCTCCATTAAGGGTCCCACAAATTCATAATATGTGTCGGATAAGATGATGACCTGACTGCGATGCCTCAACCAGTCAAGAAATTCTGGCACCCCAGGAAGCGGCCCGATGGTCTGAATCACCTCCCGGATGTCATGAATGGTAATGGCATGGCTTTTCAAAATATCCAACCGCTTTTTCATTAATACATCATAATCCGCAATGTCTCTGGTGGTGAGACGCAGATCTTGAATTCCACTTTTATCGGCGAGACTCAGCCAGATTTCAGGGAAGAGAACCCCCTCCATATCCAAACAGGTCATGATCGGTTGCACCATCGAATCCTCATCACGGGTTTTTGGGGGTTGAAATGGGATAAACCCAGGTGAAATGTGGCTGGATCATAAAAGAAAACCTCCCCCTCCCACAACAAAAAAATGAAAGAAAAGCGGTATCGCAGTGCTTCCAGGAAGAAATGCCCAGACAGGATCAAAAGGCGTGGAGGAGATCTTCAGGCCGCTCACAAAAAAAGTCCGGGGCGAGCGCCAAGATTTTCTCCCGATTACCGTAACCGTACCCTACCGCACAAGCTTTTACCCCGGCCGCTTGAGCTGCGCGAACATCATTGGTGCTGTCACCGATCATCACGGTTCGAGATGGGTCAACATTGAGACGGTCAAGCACTCGAAACAACATCGAAGGCTCCGGCTTGAGATCGCTGGTATTCCCGGCGCCTTCCACGGCATGAAACCAATTCTTCGCCTGCAGCCCATCCACGATACAAAGGGTATATTCCAGGGATTTATTGGTCACAATGGCCTTCTTCCGATTTTTATAGTGCTCAAGCACGGCATCGATTCCAGGATAAAATCTGGTCGTCCTGACACAATGCGCCAAATAATGTTGCCGAAAGACGCTCAAAGCCTTCTCATACAATTCATCATGCTCTTCTCCGACAGACAGACGGAGCAACCGCTTCACCCCATCCCCCACAAACCCATAAATTTCCTCGACCGACCTCTGCGGCAAACCTAGATCCCTCAATGTGAGATTCACCGACGTGGCAATATCCAACTTAGAATCGATTAGGGTGCCATCAAAGTCAAACAATAATAATTCCGCCTGCCAAATGCCCATACGATTCATTTATTCCTTTATTCCTTGTGCATTTCCAGTTGACGCTTTAATTCCGCAAATCGGGCCTTCTTCTCCAGATCCGGCTCGTCCAACACACTCCAGCGAACAAAATCCAGCAGGCGTTGACGACCCACATGCGGCGGTAATTGCGGGGCGATGATCTGCCATCGATCAGGAAGGGCTTTTATGTGATAGACCTGTGTCTCCCGGTAAGACTCGGGGACAAAGGTCACACTCTCCCAATGCATGGTTCCCAAAACGTCATAAACAACCGGAATTTTAGCTTCCATACTGCCGATAATTTCCCATTGTTTGACGTCTTCAATGACCTGGTATTGGGAAATGACGACTACTTTTCCCCAAACCGGCTCATCAGGCCATTCAACAAACGGCTTTAAGACCTCGGCAGACCTGGCTTCCAATCTGGCTCCCTTTTTATCGAGGGAAAGAAATTTCTCCAATATTCGGGTGGGATCTTCCGTAATATGTCCCACATAGGCTTCCCCAAAACACATATGGAAACCCACAAGTCCCCCCACCGCCCACACCCCAATCATCCAGACGAGAAAACGATGGGTCATGGGATGGGAAAGGTTACAACCGATAAAATGGGTGGAAGAAGATTGCAGGAATAAGCCGCTGGTAATACGGGAAAATGCTACCCCTTAAAGAGGAGAACCAGAATAATCCCTAACAAGAGCCATAAGGGGATGGACAACATCAGGCCCCAGGCCAACCCCTGTGCGGTTTTTAAACGTCCTTTCAGTGATTGTTTTTCTAGACATTTGGCAATGCGTTGCTTGACGTCTTCCAGGTGAAACGGCTTCGTAATATAATCATCCGCTCCTTTGTTGATCGCTTCAACAGCGGTTCCAATCGAAGGATGCCCCGTAATCATCAAGAAAATCACCTCATCATTTTTCTTTTCCCGAACATGTCGCAGCAGCTCCATGCCGTCCATATTGGGCATGATTAAATCCGCCATAATAATGTCGAATTCGCCTGTACGATATTTGGCCAGGGCATCCTGCCCGTTTTCAGCCAAAAGCACTGAATACCCCAATGAAGCTAAAAACTCTCCAAGAGCTTCTCGGACACCCTTATCATCATCAACAACCAGAATCCGCTCAGCCATCGTTCTTAGTCACTCCATAACCTGCTTTAACCTACCCCCGCTAATTGATAGTCGGCATTTCCACGACCACCACATCCGGGGGCAGTTCAAAGGTCAACAAGTCGGAGGCAACCCCCTTATTGACCTGAATATGATCGAATGTCACACGGGAAACATTCCCGCTGACTTCAAATAAGGTCATTTCCTGAATCAAATACGTGTCAGGAAGAAGCTTCAGGACGATTTTCTTCAACGTGGCCGGTCCCTGACCATCCGGTTTGGGCTCTAGAGTGAGCACAGGAATAGCCTGTTGCCCGCTTCCCTCGGTTGAAGTGTCCAATACGGTGAATTGCTCGGAGAGGGTGCCGACTCCCTGTAGGAGAGCCAGAGGTCCTTTTGAAGCGGCTATTTGCGTTAACGTTCCCTTCACTACCTGCTGGTGATGAGGGGAATACATCATGACCTGATCTTCATTGACAAAAATCTGCTCGACGGATGGTTCAAGATAATCCCACCGAAGCAACCCCGGTTTTTTCAAATACAACTTGCCGGACGAAGAAAAGCCGGTCTCAAAACCTTCAAAGCGAGTCTCCTGGGTAAAATCAGCCTGCAAATCTTTTGTCTTGGCATATTGAGCTTCTACTTTTTCCACTAAATTTGAGGAACCCCCTGCCGGAGTAGCCGCCCACGATACAGGAATCATGGTCAGGAGCAGGACAAGGGCTATGCGTAACGTATGGGTCATCCTAATTCGGCGATGGCCGTTCCCCTGACCAAAACTTCCCGTTTACCGTCCCGACCTGCCACACTCACCAACCCTTCCTCCTCCATTTGCTCAATCATTCGCGCAGCCCGAGGATACCCGACTCGCAGACGCCGCTGAATAAAGGAAGCGGAGGCTTGACCGGTCGTCATCACCAATTCCCTGGCTCGCTCATAGGTTTCATCCCGTTCCTGATCCGTTGCCGGTGGCTCTTGGACTGCCTCAAGGGCGACAGGATCGTAAACGGGGGAAGCCTGACTTTTCACCCAATCAACCACTCCCCTGACCTCCTCATCAGAGACAAAGGGGCCATGAAGACGAACAATGCGGCCTGTTCCAGATGCCAAATACAACATATCCCCTTTTCCCAGAAGGCTCTCCGCGCCATTGGCATCCAGAATCGTGCGCGAATCAATTTTAGAGGAGACCTGGTAAGCGATTCGCGCCGGAAAATTGGCCTTGATCAGTCCGGTCACGACATCAACCGAGGGGCGCTGGGTGGCCAAAATCAGATGAATGCCCGATGC
>JBDIVP010000059.1:0-15345 GCA_039794325.1 Candidatus Inrsubterrania sp. | reverse complement strand
ACCGGACTTGCAATCACCAAAGGCCACCGTCACCGGACTTGAAGCTTCCCGCACGCTCCCACCATATTCGTTATGGCGCCTCGACCCAGGAACAGGCTATGTGGGCGCCTTAGCCGTGGGAGATTCATCCCCGCATATCGTGCAGTTTGAATGGGATCATGACAAGACCCCATGATAAAAATAAAAGGAAGGGACGCTCGCCTCTCTCGCCAATAGATCAACAAGAATTATCTCACCCTTCTTCCTTACTCATCTGCCCCTGACTTGCCCTTGAAATAGACTTGCTCCCTGCCTTGTAAATGATCAGGAGTCAACCAGTAGGTGCCTTTGATGCTGGCATCCCAAATCGATTGCGAAGCCTTCGCATTGCCGCCAGTCGTGACATAAGCCAATCCACCGAATATCCCACCCAACCCCGCATAGACAAATTTGGCCGGCGTATACAAGATCGATAGCGCCCCACTGGCCAGTTTAAGCCCCATCGAAGCCTCTTCTTCCTGAGTAGGAGGCTCTTCTTCCGGAATAGGCGACCCTTCTTCGATAGTGCGTGTATGGGGAAGCTGGTCAGGATGCTCTGCAGAGGACTCCGATTGTTCACCTTCCTGCGCAGACTCCGCCGAAGGGGCCGTTTCCGACGCGATCCGCGGCTGTTCTTTGGCCACCACCATGAGAGGAGGCGCGGCAGGGACCTTTTCTCCATGGACGATTTGTTCGAGGGCCGTAGAAGCAAGATTGAGGATAATGTCTTCCGACTCCGCCACCGGATCGGAATTCCACGCCTTGGACTCAAAGGCGACCGTTCCATCCTGAACATTCATGCCTTGAACCTCCACCGTGGCGATAGTCATCGCACCGCTTCCAAGCTTGCCGGGAACATATTTTCGGGCTACATAGCTGGAAACGACCAGATCCGCCCCTACGGACTTTGCGACATCCATGATCTGGAGGCTTCCCCCTCCCCCGACCGTCAGATGGGCCGCCGAATCCCGCAATTCTTTTTCCACTCGGGATTGGTCAATGACGGTGAGCCCTTGATCATGAAACCATGCGGCCGTCTTGTTGAGTACTCCCTTATGATTGCTCAAAATCATCACTTGTGTTCCCGGAGCCGGGATGGGCCCGCCCGAGCCTTCCCCTCTCAATTTTGCCTGCCCGCCCGGGGTACCGGCGCATCCAGCCAGAAGAAGGGCACCTGCCATCACCACCTTGACCAAGGAATGAACAAATAATGTGAATTGATTCATATCAAAGCCCCTTTTCCTGATTAATAGCCCTTACAACCAGCCAAAATCCTCACGCGTAAAAAGTAAAAAGCTGGAAGCGAAGCACATCCGACATGATGAGAGTTTTCGTTTTTCGATCTTCCGGGATCAATGTATTATGGAGAAGACTTCAGGTTTCTTTTTACTGACGGGACTTGGCACCTGCAAATCCGACCGCAAAACACTACTGCCCCTGGTTTCCTGTTCCCTTATCCGATGGATCGACCAATAGAGGGCACCCTACCATATCCTGGATACGCCATCCAGATACCCTTTTTCTTCTCCGACAGATCGTTCCGCTTTCCTACCCTCTCTTCCTTCAACCAATCTCTTCCAACAGATACACCCCTCTCATCGCTTACACGGCCGCCCAATGGTGAAAAAATTTGAGAGTAAGCAGAAAAAGATCTGTTTCTATTTGAAAGAACACTTCCTTCACGGTATCCTATGCTGCACGGCTTCTCTTGAACCATCACATTTTCCAGCGGACTTTCCAGGAACATGTAAAACTCCATTGACTGTTCAGCTTGGTTCCGTATGAGCTTTAGAATTCTTTCTTTTTTCATCGAGGGGGTAAACTGGAGAGTGGCACAGACTCCCGGAGGATACTTTCATAGAGGTACGGAAGGGATGCCTGAATGGAAAATCGGAATCCCGGCCGGAATTGCCTCGGAAGTGGTCGAAAGTACGTTCGGCCAATTTACCGACGGGCCTCCATCGCTCGAACCTCGAAACATTAATTTTAAATTGACCTTTCGCATCGGACATTCCGATACCGACTGCTTTATCTTTTCATCTCCGGAAGGGGATCTGTTTTCGGTAAAAATTCCTCAGGCGACCTTCACCGCCTTACAGGAAGCCTTTCCTACACAAAGGCTGCCACGAATGCGGATCGCCAGAATGGCGGTACAGCAGGCGCTTGCAGAGGGGTTCCCGGAAATTGAACTGCTTGCCGGCGGCACAGTGTATGATGCAGTCAAGTCTCAAATCACCTCTTCCCTTCCACAACAGGTCTGAATATCGACGGACTGCTATCCCCCCTCGCAATCAACCTTGAGACTTTGGCGAGAATTTGGTTCATCCACGTTCTTGCTTTGTATTAGGGAATTGGTCATCCAACCGCACGGAAAACTTTTTTGTTCATTAGCACCACCCTTTTTCTTCCCTTCATTATTAACAGCAATGTAATTGATAATTAAATAGAATCAATATGTTAAGCTTTCTAAGCAATTCACTAATTCTGTGTATATTCTTGTTGATAACCATGTGATTTTAATTATTTGCTTAGAATTTAAGGCCTGATCTACAATTTGCACACTTTTTAATCATTGTGTGTAAAAAAAAATGTCCCACAAAATATATGGTGAGGGTATTCCCCAAGGACCATTACGTATGTACAATAGAAGGAATTGTTGGAATGGTCCCCCGCACAAAGAACTACATTGAACACCTTTTGCCAATTCGAGAGATCCGTGGAGGGCAACTTTTCATCCGAAATTAAAAAGCATGTTCTGATTGTCGATGATGAACCGGCTGTCAGGCGGACGGTACGGGGTGTGCTCGAATCGGCAGGGTATGAATGCTCGGAGTCGGAAAACGGGGCTGCCGCCCTGAGCTGGCTGAACGATCATCAGGCCGATGTCGTCATCGCCGACTACCAAATGCCGGTCATGAGCGGACTGAAACTTTTGGAACGTATCAAGTCCAGCATGAACGGCAAAACGCCTAAAGTCATCATGTTGAGCGGCGTGATCCAGGATCGGGAAAAATACAAGGCCTTGAATTTGGGGGCTTTCACGATTATCGACAAACCCTGTAATTTTCGTGAATTGGTGGTGAAGGTCAACGAAGCGGTCGGCCTTTAGGTTTCTTCAGCCAATCCTCGTCATTCACCAATAACCCGATCTCTCATTCAACTTCTAGGTCGCGCCTGATCAGAACAAATTTTTCCTCATAATCATCCTGATCAACTTCCCCGGCTCCAATTGACTTCCTTGTTCGCCAGGAATTTTCCTGGCCCTTCTCATCCCCTAATCGACAGAGGCAGGGGTTAAGGGAAGACGAGTCCAGGTTTCCCCGGCATCCGTACTGCGATACAGCCCTCCGCCGTTGGTGCCCACATACAGGATATTGGGATCCTGAGGGTTCACCTGAAGACTGCGGATACTGGTTGCTTCCAATCCTGCAGTTTTGGGATCCCAGGTTTTTCCCGCATCTTCACTTTTGTGAACCCGATCACTCGTGGCCATATACAACACGGAAGGATCGGTCGGATCGAGCTGGATCGCACTGACATAGGACTCCCGAATATTACCCTCGATTTTCGTCCATTGTTCTCCCTGATCGGAGGACTTATACAGGCCCTTGGTTGTCCCGGCATAGACCAGGTCACTGTTTTGAGGATTCACAACGATACCGTTCACACCCAGGGCCATGGAAGCCATCTTGGCATCAAAGGCCACCATACCGGCCGATTTTTTTTCCCAGGTTTCTCCGGCATCCGTGGTTCGATAGATCCCTCCGGTGGTCCCGGCATACAACACCCTCGGCCGTTGAGGGTCAATAGCCAGGGTTACAATAAAACTCACCTCGCTCATCCCTTTCATTCGTTCCGTCCAGGTTCGACCTCCATCCGTACTGCGATACACCCCCACCGTCGTCCCGGCATAGATCATATCGGAACGTTCGGGATTGAACACCAGTTGATTGACGATAATGGAAATCGTCCCTTTCTGTAGGCCGGTGTTGAACTGATGCCATGTCCGTCCCCCATCAGGACTTTTGTACGCGCCATCGCCCATGGTCCCAGCGAACACATTGGCGGATAGGACCGGATCGATGGCCAAACTGATGACACGGGTCCGGCTCAGCTCACCGTTCAACCGTTGCCAGGATTTCCCGGTATCGGATGATTTATACACGGCCTCATCCGTTGCGACATAAAGAATATTCGGCTTAGTGGGATGGAGGGCAATCGAGACAATCGTATCGCTCCGTGACCCGCAGCCCATTTCACCTATTATTATGAGGAGTACCCCCAACAACCAGCCGCCCAGACGCCATCCCTTACCAATTGACATGCCACACATCCTCACTTGGACTACGGAACCCTACTGCCCCGGTTGATAGGGTTTCGCATAGCCCGTCAATTCCACATAACCGCGTCCCTCAACGGGGCTCCCCTCCCAGATTCCCTCCACCTCGACGGCACCTTCCCAATAGGTGACACCGGAACTTCGTGCGGTAATGAGTTCTTGATCCGACATTCGTGGAACCAGGCTCAGGACAACCTGTTGTGAGGGGATGGACAATCGCCATCGGCTGGGATACCGGGCCCCGCTTCGGGGACTGGTCCAATACTGCTCCACAACCACGTGCATATCTTCCCGAGACAAAAAAACCGGGGTTCCATCTTCTTGCACAATGGTCCCACTGGAAGAGGAAGCAAAGTTTCCATTTGCCTGGCGAAGCCAATAAGCCATGACCTCCCGGTTGTTGGCAAGCTGGATGCTGAACCAATCCCACCCCACCAAGCCTTCCGCCAAATCCGCTGATCCGAATTCATGATCCATCCAACTTTCTCCCCGCACCTGGTAATCGACACCGTCCACCCGGACGGTGCCCTTCGTATCCAAGCGTGTCAGAGAATAGTAATGTGAAGTTTCGTCGGGACGGTGGCCTTTTTTACTGACGCCCTCGAGACCATGTACGACTGGTGGCTTACGGGATTCCACCAGGAAATCAATACCAAAATCATCCGCTGCCGCCTGAAGACGAAACCGGTGAGGGTGACCGGGCACGGCCACAGCCTCCCAACGATCAATCCATACATTAAGTCCCCCAGCCTGGGCTCCAGCTTTTCCGAATCCTTCCCGGCTCATCTTTTCCGCCATTCGAAACCTATTGGGAACTTCATCGGTTAACGCCAAGTGCGCCAAATACACCTGACGAACGGCCCAGGCTGATGGATTGCGCCATACATCTGGATGATCCATGCCTCGCCGGAAAAAAGTCAATTCATAGCCGAACCGCCTTCCATTGTTCGCTACCAGATGCCCGGTGAAGTACCACCACTCCGTCTGGAACGCATCATGACTCCCGTGATCCCCCGGGAATACGTAGTTATACCCCGAGCGGGCAGGGGAAAACGATGGATGGGGTAAGGTCGGTTCTTGTGCCCGAACATCCCACGCCCCCACCACGAGGAGGATCATGAACATCATCGACACTTTCATCGTTGGCATCGGGATAAAGATCCACATCCTTGTCCTATATCATGTCTGTTGGTCTGCGCCAAATGCGCCTCAGCATCTTTATCTTTCCGAGTTTCCATAGATCCGTCTCTGTGGCTCAGCCCGACGCATCACGTTGACTTTATGGAAAATCCTCGGCTATCGTACCGCATGTCTTTGGAATTTTCTCCTACGGAGGCGCATACTTTCCCTATTCCGGAAGTTGTCCCTGTATTCCCGCTTCCTTCAACGGTATTTTTCCCGGAAACCTATCTTCCGCTTCATATTTTCGAACCGCGTTACCGGGAAATGATCCAAGACGCCTCCGGCCGGGGTTCTTGCATCGGAATGGCTCTGCTCAAGGAGGGGTGGGAAGAACAGTATTATGATATGCCTCCGATTCACGACTTGGGTTGCGTGGGCCGAATTATCAGTGTCCATAAGCTGCCGGACGGTCGATTTAATATCGTCCTTCAAGGGTTACGACGCTGTGTCTATCTCGAACAACCGGCATCAACCCTGTATCGGCAGGCCCGAGTCACCTTACAATGTCCCACTTCGCCTCAACCCCTTCCGGCTGAAGTCCGGATTCAATTGGAAACGGTGGCTCAAGAATATTTGCAATGGAGGAAAGCGACCGAACTATCGCAGGTTATCGCCTCAGGAAAATTGACCGACTCGATTCTGGTTAATAACCTCTCAGCCGGACTGGACTTTTCTCCCTATGAGAAACAATTTCTTCTGGAATCCGACAATCTCCCTCGACAAGCCCGCCGGCTTATTGATTTATTACGTTTCAAACTGTCCGACTTTTCATTCAGTCAAGGATAACTCTATACATGTCCGCCCCTATCGCCATTGAAGTGCAAGGGCTTGGGAAAACGTATGACGGCCTCAAAGCCATCGAAAACCTTTCCTTGTCCATCCACGAAGGAGAAATTTTCGGCCTGTTGGGACCCAACGGGGCCGGGAAAAGTACCACTTTACGTATTCTGATCACGACGTTAAAACCGACCTCGGGGACGGCGAGGATCTTCGGTCACGATGTGGTGACCGATGCCGATACCGTAAGGCGGATCATCGGTTATGTCCCGCAGGAGCGGGCCATTGATCGGTTTCTGACCGGCCGTGAACACCTCCTTTTACTGGCAGACTTGTATCACCTGAGCAAGGACGAGGCTCAGTCCAGAATTGAATCCCTGCTTCAACTTGTCAGCCTTGAAGAACATGCCGACCGGGTCGCCAAAGGATATTCCGGAGGGATGAAACGCAAGTTGGATATTGCGTGTGGATTGCTTCCCAATCCCAAAGTTCTGTTTTTGGATGAGCCCACTCTTGGGCTGGATGTCCAAAGCCGATTGAACATTTGGGACTATGTCCGGAAACTTCGGGATCAGGGCATGACCATTGTCATGACCACCAATTATTTGGACGAGGCGGACCAACTGTGCGACCGTTTGGCTATTATCGACCGAGGGCAGGTTCGTGCCATCGGTTCCCCCAAGGATCTCAAAGCCGGATTAGGGGGAGATGGGGTTTGGCTGACATTCCGTGATTCCACCCCTCAGACCCTGGAACAATTGACGGCCGCCATCAAGTCTCTACCGTTTATCAGAGCCATTCACCCGCGCCATCAGGGGTTGGATATCCGGGTGGATGGTCCCGAAAAAGCACTTCCGGCAATCCTGGAAGCCACCGGCAAATCCGGTTGCCGATTGGAAGGCATCGAATACCATCGTCCACGCCTTGATGACGTGTTTGTGGCCCATACCGGCCGGTCCTTTAAAAACGAACCTCCTCCATCAACTTCCTGAAACCACCACCAGTAGCGCCTCCTGGCAACTTCGTGAAAGGTCCCTGATCCATGCAAGAGCAAATACAAGAAGTGCTCGCCTTGACCAACCGATGGGTCAAACGGCTGAGTCGGGAAAAATTCAGCATGTTGTTTACGCTGGTTCAGCCCATGCTGTTTTGGTTGATTTTTTTCGGGAATTTATTTCAGCGGGCCGCCGACATCCAGGTGGTGCAAGCCCCGAATTATATGAGTTTTTTAGCGGCCGGCGTCGTAGTCATGACCGTTCTGAATAACGGACTGGCAGGAGGAGTCGATCTGCTCTTCGATAAGGAAAACGGTTTTCTTGAACGACTGATGGCCACCCCCATCCGCCGGACTTCGGTTATCCTGAGCCGGTTCCTTTTTGTCATGGCTATTACGGGCATGCAGATCCTGGTCATTCTTGGAGTCGCCTTTTTATTCGGGGTGACCCCCGAGACCGGCCTACTCGGGATTGCCGTCATTCTGTTGATCGGCATGGGTTTTGGAATTGGTCTCACGGCTATTTCCATGGCCATGGCCTTTTCGGTCAAAAGTCACGGGGACTTCTTTTCGGTGTTGGGATTTCTCTCACTTCCGATGATTTTTCTGAGTTCCGCTCTCGTGCCGTTGGCCGCCATGCCCGTGTGGATGCAAACCCTGGCTTTTTTAAATCCCATGACCTGGGTCATTGATGCCATCCGGCCGCTGATCCTGTCCGGGTGGAGCCAAGCGATCCCCCAAGTTGCCATCGCCATCGGCGTCCTGGCGGTTTTCGATGCCCTCTGTCTATATGGCGGGGCTAAAGCCTTCAAGCGTACCGTGGGGTAATCCGGGTCAGTTTCAAACTGCCTCTTGGGTCGCTCAGTAGGATGAAAAACCCTGCCAATGATTTCCTGAAAGATCGGCATTGAAGGTTCCTCCCCCAGCACGCGTTGAAGCGCTACTTCGCTTGATCACAGATCCCAGTGAATCGATCGCCCGCCGGATTCAGGAGGAACTGGCAGGCATGGGGCCACCCGTACTTCCGGCCTTGAAAAAGGCGCTCGAGCAAGACCAAACCTTAAAAGCCCGTCTCAACTGGGTCTTCGATGAGATTCATTTCGGACAACTTTTCCAACGATTTCAGGTATTTTCCAAAGCCCCGCCGGTGGATTGGGAACAGGGGGCGTTTCTCATCGCTCAACTGGCCTATCCTGAACTGTACGTGCAGGACTACCGGGAAAAGCTGGATCAACTGGCCCAGGAGTTTGGCACCCAATGGAAACTCGAAGCACTGACGTCACAGGAGACCGCCATGCATCTGGCGGAGTTTTTGTTTAAAACCAAAGGGTTTTCCGGAAACCGGGAACGGTATTATGAACCGGACAACAGTTTTGTGAATCGGGTCATTGACCGGCGCGTCGGCATACCCATCACACTCTCGGCCATACTGGTTTTTGTTGGAAATCGACTGGAATTGCCACTGGCAGGCGTCGGGATGCCGGGACACTTTCTGGTGCGCATTCAAGGGACAGCCCCGCCTTTATTCCTCGACGGCTTTAACGGCGGGGCGATGTTGAAAGAAGAGCACTGCCGCCAATTCATCGCTTCGGCCGGATTGGAGTTTCACCAGCACTATCTTGAAGCCAGTCCACCGCAGGCCATTCTCGCCCGCATGCTCAGAAATCTTCTCGGGATCTACAAGGATACCCAACAGATCGACCCGGCAAGACGAGTAGAAATTCTCCTTCAGATCCTTGAGGAATGAGGTGCCCTTAGGCCCGCAAAGTCATTAAATCCTTGGCTTTGATGATTTTTCCTGAAAAGTGCTTACGAGCCTGTTTGACCACATTCGACCGATCGGCCTCTTGGTAAAAATGAGAAAGAACCAGCGTCTTGACCCCGGCTTCCGACGCCACTTTTCCGCATTCCTCCGCGTGCATGTGGCTAACGCCAGGCCTCTGTGACGAGAATGAACAATCCAAAATCGCCACATGGGCTTTTCGACAAAGCTTCACCAGGTTCGGGCTGGCCAAGGCATCTCCCGAAAAGGCAATGGTTTTTCCACGGAAGTTAATTCGATATCCAAGACAAACCTGGCTATCCGAGTGCGTCATCGGCAGAGGAGCGACCGTCGTATCCCCGATACGAAACGGTCGGCGGTGTACCTCTTTGAGATGCACCCGAAAGGCGGCGTCGGCAAACACCGGAATGGTTGCCAGCAACGTCTCAAACAGCCGCTTGGTGCCCGGCGGCCCATAAATATGCAATGGCCCTCGCGTTCCACCCCAGTATTTTTGACAAACAGCATCAAAATAGAAGGTCAAAAAATCCGAAAAATGGTCGGCATGGTAGTGAGTAAAAAGTAGGTGCTGAATCGTATAGCGATCAACATCCGTTTTCAGTAAATTGGAGAGCGTACGGGGTCCGAAATCCAGTACAATAGGGCGGTCCGTCGTAATCATATATCCCGCGGCGGCCCGCCGGGGATGCAAATTGGTTCCTGAACCTAAAATGGTCACGCGCATCGTCAGATTCTGATTGACTTGTTTAACATACTCACCACCCACTCTGAATCGTATGGCAAATCCGGCAAATACCCAACAACCCGACTCCAATCGTTCGATCAATCCCTTCATCGGGCTTTTGACACTGGGATGCATCGTAGCAGGCATTTGGATCTGGAATCACCTGTCCTTTGACACCCAGGATTATATTATCGACGACATTATTCCAATCCTGCTGCTTATCGCAGTGCTCGGCGGGATCACCTGGACGGCCTGGAGAAAATGGCAGGCTCACCGAGACCGCCTCGCCCTCCGCGATCGGCTCATTCAACGATTCCGAAAGGAACCGTCGCCACAAAAACGGCGTGATCTGGCATTTACGATCGTGGAAGTCAATCGCTATCAACGCAAAGGACTGGAAAGCCTCGCGGATGAGATGGGGGAACTGTTCATCTGGACCTTAAAAACCGCACTGGGCGACAAGCAACATCGAATCCGCGGCATGGCCGCCAGCTACCTTGGGGTACTGGAATATAAGCCGGCCATTCCTCTGCTCTTGAAGGCCTTGGAGGATGATCATGCCCATGTGCGCGCAAGTGCGGCCTTGGCTTTCGGCCGCATGCGAGCCCAGGAAGCCAAGCCCAAGCTGAAAATCATGATGAAGGATGATTGGGATCAGACCGTCAGAAGCCGCTCACGGGAGGCGGTAGAACGGATGTCATAAAATAAAACAGCACGGCGGAATCTTCATTTTTTTCAATTTCGCCCGAGGCTGTTTGGGAATTTCCTTTTTAAATGCTACTGTAATTCTTCATTCAATCTTGCCTGATCGGCTTCGGTAAACCGATATCCTTTATCCATCAAGGCCTGCATTCCCTCCATCAAATGGGTAAACCGCACTTTCTCCCGCATTTCATCAAAAATGCCGTTGAGTTGAGCCAAATAGTGGGTGACAGGCTGTTGACTGAAGAACGGCAGGCCTAAGGATTCGACCAAATCCCTGGTTTCCTGCAGATTATATTCTCCGTTGTCGTCGCCATCCCCCACCAGGACCATTTGATAAAAGGTCAGACTGAGGGACAGTTCCTGCTGAGCTTTGCCGAATCCTTCACGCGCTGCCACAAGCCCACCTGGATAACGTTTGGTACATTCATAGTTCGGATCCATAGGCTGATTGCTGATCAACCGAAGGCTTTCAACCCCTTCAGCATCCGGCCTCCGCGGTTTCTTTTCGTGTTGATAGAACCACGTGGTGCAGGTATCAGCCACGGAAAAGGCCCACTTATCCTTGACGATCTGTGCGTGAATATGCTGCCGGAAGCCCTGAAACAAATCCCTCCCCGGACTGGCCCATGCCGAAAAACCGGTCTCGCCTCCCGGCATCAGCATCACTCCCAGAATCCCTGCGCACACCAGCGCCACTCGACATATTGAAGTGCTCATAGCTCCATTTTCCCCTTGGGTGTTTTGTCAGTATATCATCAGAATTGAAGTGATTCTAATCATACCCCAGCATTTTTATTGTGAGGAGAGCTTCCGCCTTGATGACTCCATGTTACAATATGCCCATGGCTTCTCAAATCGTGACCCTTCAGGGGCACATACTCGATTCACTCATCCTGGCCAAAGTGTTGGATACCATCGTTATGCTGGGGGGTACCTTTACCCTTTCCGAAGTCAAAGTGGGAACAAAGCGCGAAGATCTTTCCCGGGCCATCATTCGCGTGGAAGCCCACACCAACGAATTACTCCAGGATATTCTGACCGCTATTCAGCCTCATGGAGCCGTCGTGGAGGCCGAAGAGGATTGTACCGTGACCCCGGCACCGGCCGACGGAATTTTGCCTGAAGACTTTTATGCCACATCTCATCTCCACACTCAGATCCGGTGGCAGGGCACCTGGATGGACGTCTCCCAACCCGAAATGGATTTGGCCATCGTCGTGAAACCCTCCCCTTTTTCGGCACACATGGTTCCCATGGCTTCAGTCAAAAAAGGTGACCTTGTGGTCACCGGACGAACAGGGATCCGGGTCTTTCCCGTGGAACGACCCAAGGAACGCGATGTGTTCGGCTTCATGGAAGCTCAGGTATCTTCCGAGAGGCCGCACCGCCATATCATTGCCGACATCGCCAAACGGATGACCGTCATCAGACAACACCGCCGGACGCACCACGGACCGGAAAAGGTACTGTTTGCAGGGGGACCGGCAATCATTCACGCCGGAGGACGGGAAGCGTTGGCCTGGCTCATCGAATCCGGATACATCCACGTTCTCTTCTGCGGAAATGCCCTGGCCGCCCACGACATTGAGGCCTGCCTCTATGGGACATCCTTGGGATACAACCTGGGAATCGGCCGGGCCGTCCCACACGGACATGAACATCACCTTCGCACGATCAATCGTATCCGGGCCATGGGCAGCATTCAGCATGCCGTCGAAAGCGGCCTCATCACGGATGGCATCATGGCGGCATGCATCCGGCAGGGTGTCCGGATCGTGATGGCCGGCACAATTCGCGACGACGGCCCCCTGCCGGATGTGATAACCGATTCCATCCAGGCGCAGGACGCCATGCGCGCCGCACTGCCCGGTGTCGAACTGGCATTGCTGGTGGCCTCCACTCTCCACGCCGTAGCTACGGGGAATTTGCTTCCGGCATCCGTGCCCACTGTCTGTGTCGATATTAATCCTGCTGTCCCCACCAAGCTCAGTGACCGCGGAAGCTTTCAGGCGGTGGGGCTGGTCATGGATTCGTCCTCCTTTCTTCGGGAACTCGCGCGGGAACTCGGCTGGAAGGGATAAAAAACCAGGAGGCCCACCTCATGAGCCGGTTGTTGATGTGTCCTCCGGATTATTTCGGGATTGAATATGAAATTAACCCCTGGATGCGGATGTCCAACCAATCAAACTGCGACCGGGCCAGGGTCCAATGGCAGAATTTGACCCAGGTCCTTGAGCAAGAAGCCGGAGCAAAACTCGCCTTTATGAAACCGGTGCCGGGCTTGCCCGATCTCGTGTTTACCGCCAACGCCGGAGTCGTTCATGATGGCAAAGCCGTCCCCAGTCAATTCCGCCGTCCCGAACGGCGACGTGAAGAACAACACTTTGTCGAATGGTTTACCCAGAGCGGCTATGATGTCATTGCGCTTGATCCTGGAGTGTATTTCGAGGGAGCCGGCGATCTGTTGGGATTTCCGGACGTCTGGTTTGGCGGATATCGACTACGCAGTGAAATTCGGGCCTATGAGAAGTTATCAAGAATTTTTTCCAAAAAAATTCTTGCGATGGAACTGGTGGATCAACGCTTTTATCATCTGGACACCTGCTTTTGCCCCTTGAGCGGGGGAGAACTTCTATACTTCCCCCCCGCCTTCGATATGTATGCCCAGACAGTGATAACCTCCCGCCTGGAGCAGGATCAACGCTTTGCGGTTCCACCATCGGAGGCCGAACGGTTTGCCTGTAATGCCGTCTGCATAGATCGTCATGTAGTCTTGCCGACCGGATGCCCGGAAACGATGGATTGGCTGACCCGGCGCGGATACACCCCCCATCCCGTAATACTGGACGAATTTTTAAAGGCCGGCGGATCGGCCAAATGCCTCACATTAGCTCTGGACTAACCTCGACCGCACCTCCCATGGCCGATCAAGACCATTTTTACCACCTGGGTGACGACGAAGCCGTTCAACGACACATTCGAGCCGAGCGCCAGCGAGGCAAACAATTACGGAAAACCCCCTGGTGGAAAAATCAAATCCAAAAAGGTGTATGCCACTATTGCCGCCAACTCGTTGGACCGGAAAATTTGACCATGGATCATATCGTGCCGCTGGCCCGAGGCGGTAAAAGCGCGAAGGGCAACGTGGTACCGGCTTGCCAAACCTGCAACCACCAGAAGAACCTCGATACCCCGGTTGAAACCATTCTTGATCAGCTACGTCCCCATGGTGAATAACTCATCAGGCACGTTAACCGTTAGATGGCCGCCCTCCTACCCAAAATGCCATCCACTTACGCAGCCGGTTCCTACCTTTTCCTTTGAATGGCCGACATCACTCCCTCAGTCAACACGAGCCAACAGACCCCTGGTGGAGCCAAGGATTTTCCGTGCCCTATTCTTTTGGTTTGGCAGCCTGGATAGTGGAAGGGTAAAAAGTGAGAGATTGAGACCGGAAAGTGTATTGGTGCCGAAGGCGGGACTCGAACCCGCATGGGTTTCCCCACACGCCCCTCAAACGTGCGTGTCTACCAGTTCCACCACTTCGGCACGGACGGGAAGATTATGAAACTTGGCGCGGTTCTTGTCAACGAAGAAACAGAGGGTTAGAATCAAACAATCCTTATTTTTCAATAATTTTTTAATTCAGGCCATATGTCTATGTTTCCGACCTCTCCAGCTCCATTGCCCTATTCCCAAACCTGGATAGGTGCCTTTTTCGATGTCGACAACACTCTCGTCCCCGGTTCTTCAATTGAAATAGGATTTTTTCGCCATTTGTGGCGGGAGGGATTGGTCGGCTGGAGGCAAATACGGAATAGTGTAATGTACCTGCTTCACCATGTCCCTCCTTTTTCCTTAAGTCCCCTTCGACGAAAGAAAGTGTATCTAACTGATTTGGACGTGCCCCTGGTGGAACCCTTGGCCAAGGAATTCGTGGAATCCGTCGTTTTTCACAGGTTGTCCCCTCGGGCACTTGGTGTGTTGTCCCGCCATCAGGATGCGGGGCACCTCGTGGCCGTGGTCAGTGGATCACCGGAATTTTTAGTAAAACCCCTGGGGGAAAAACTCGGCGTATCTCTCGTATACGGAGCAAGGCTGGAAACACGGGATGACCGATATACTGGAAAGGTGCTGGCCCCGCTCCCTTATGGCGAAGGCAAACAACGCCATCTGGAACGGTTGGCCGCACGATATAATCTGGACTTGAGCCGGAGTTATGCCTACGGAGACAGTCCGGGAGATTTTCACGCGCTGCAAATGGTAGGACATCCATTCGTCGTCAATCCCATCCGTGGAATGGCCCGTATCGCCCGCCGACAGGGGTGGCCGGTTACGCAATGGGCCTGATCTGTTGTCATACCCTTGGCACAGGTATGGTTCACCCCAGACCGCCCTTCGCGAAGAGTCCGCGAGGATCTTGATTCCCATGACGGAAACCCCTTCCTTACGGGTCACGGAAATCTTTCACAGCATTCAGGGTGAATCAACCCAGAGTGGTCGTCCATGTGTATTTATTCGGCTCACCGGGTGCCCCTTGCGATGCACTTGGTGCGATACCGAATACGCTTTTTTCGAGGGTTCCTCCATGACCATTGCCGAAATTCTGGACAAGGTTCGTGCCTATGGTTGCTCCTTGGTCGAAGTCACGGGAGGTGAACCCTTGCATCAAGCCAATGCCTTGGTATTGTTATCGGAGTTGTGTGACTCCGGATATCAAGTGCTGCTGGAAACGAGTGGAGCCTTTGATGTCTCGGAGGTCGACACGCGCGTGTCGATCATCATGGATGTGAAATGCCCCGGCAGCGGGATGGTGGAACGCA
>JBDIVP010000058.1:0-15554 GCA_039794325.1 Candidatus Inrsubterrania sp. | reverse complement strand
GTTGGCACACCCAGCAAATCGCGAAGGTCCCGTTCAGCCTCCGCTGCAACAGAAACAAACTCCTTGCCACGATGACTCATTTCCATTATCGAAGCCCCGGTGCCATGCCAGTCCGGCAATTCTTCTTGAGCCTGCTTCAAGACCGCCTCCGGCAACATGGCCGGTCCCGCACTGAAATTATATAATCGAGCCATAATGAACTGCGTTCTCCATAATTTTTGAAAGGGTCACCAATGCAACAAACGCGCGGATTTCCACTAGGAAAAGAAAGTTACGCTAGCACAGGGTCAAAATGCAGTCAAGGTGAAAAACGGACCTTGTCATTCCGTAAGGCATTGACCTACAATGGCCCCCATTTTCAAGAAGAACTCTGTGCAATTTCAGCAGGTTGGAGGGAACATTGGCTGGCCAAACAGGTCTTCGATTAGAGAACCGTGGGGAAGGAAACTACTATAAAGTCATTCTGCACTTTGGAAGCACCTTAATTCCAATCAGCGATGACATCGTTGACGAACTGCGGAACAAAACAGACCAAACTCCGGACGTGTTTTTCAAAATATTCCTGGAAAAAGTCGGATATTCCTCCTACCTCACCGAACAGATTCGTCAAGCCGTGCTCGAAACAGGTGACCTCACAGGCCAAATGACGACTATCCAGCAATTTCTCAAACAGATTCCGGCCTAATACACAAGGGACCATCCGGTTTTTCTACCCCGGGGCCCCCTTGATCCCCGTAGATGGTTCCCTTGCCTTTTCGCCCTACCCCCCCGGTGACCCAGAGAGGAGGTCATCCGAATAGCTTATCCATGAAATTCAAAATCCGGTGTTTGCGATCCGGATCTTTTTCCAGATTGAGAGCCCGCTGATAATGCTGAACGGCTAACTCAGGCTTCCGCTTTTCATCATAAATTCGCCCCACCCCGAAGGTGGCTTGCGCATCATTCGGATTGCCTTTCAGCGCCCGATTGAAATACTCCATCGCCGAATCTGTGAGGCCCTTTTCATAAAGAAACCAACCGATGGCCGTCGCGGCAGGGGCGAAATCCGGATCCAAACGCAGGGCCTCTTCATATTGCCGTTTGGCCAAATCCTTTCGTCCTTTGTTTTCATACAGTCCTCCAAGTGCAAAATGGACTTCAGCATCGTTGGGGTTGAGGTTCAGAGCCTTTTTATATTCCTCAATGCCCAGGTCCAACTTACCTTGTTCAGCCAGAGCACAGGCCAAATTGGTATGCCCCATCGCCTCATCAGGCCGCAACTTCAAAACCTCCCGGTATTGAGGAATGGCCATTTCCAATTGCCCCTGCTCCTGATACGCGACTCCGAGCTTTAACCGGGCCGCCACAAACGAGGGATCCCGCTTCACCGCCTCTCGGTAGGCCTTGATCGCCTCATCGGTTCTTCCCCGGCGATCATGAATTTGCCCTAAAAAAAAGTGAGGATAGGAGGAAGCCGGCAACAGCGTTGCCACGCGTTCAAAGCTGACCACGGCTTCGTCCAACGATCCCGCCTGAGTATGGAAAATACCTTCGAATAATAAACAAAAGGGATTATCCGGAAACCTCTGCCGCAATTGCCCGGCCCAATCCCGAACTACCCCAATATCGCCCTCTTCGGCCAAGGCCTTGGGAAACACCTGCCAAACTTTGGCAAAGTCTCCCCATAATAGATAAACGACATTCAAAGCAAAAAACGGCCTCGGACCACAATCAGCCTCCTGAGACCATCTTTGGGCCACGTCCCGCACCTCTTCCCACTCACCGGCTTGAAGCAGAGCTTCAAGGGTCTCTCCAAATCCCCCTCCCGTCATCCCGTTATCCCCCCATTACCTGATTAAAGAGTCCTCCACATCAGGAGGAGTGGCCTGAATCAACTGACCCAAATAAGGATACCGTTCCATCATTTTTTGTTTCATCAGCCAGGCAATCGTTCGATATGACCAATGACCTTTTACGCCCGAACGCAACCTGGCAATATACTCAACCTCGGCGAAATCCATTTTAAAGAGACACCGCACACGAAACCCGAAAGGAATGGCATACAGCGCGGCCTCCTGGTTGAGGCCCCGCAACCGATCGATATCCTGCCGTACGGCGTCCATAGCCTGCCGGTACTCCCGCTCTACGCCCGCTTTGCCCAAAATATCAGGGGTATCATAGCCATGTATGGTAGTGAAATTTTGTTGAACCTGCTGACACCGGCGATGCCGGTGCATGTCACGCCAACCCCCGATATCCATCAACACATCGAAAATAAACGCATAACCTGACCGGAACTCTTTGACCAATTCATCATGCGTCCCTCGGCTTTTCAGGGCCGCCTCAAGCACTTCCTGCTTGTCCTTTTCAGGCCACCCTTGGACCCACTGCAATAAAATCCGGTACGGCGCCTGGCTCACCCGATAAATAAATGTCGTCACCAGTTCATCCAGGGGTGCATGGGGCTCAAGCAAGTCAACAGGCTGATCGCACTCGGACCAGGCGGCGGGATCATCCACACCTGATTGCTTCACCAGGCCCTTTACATAACGCAACACATCCCGGTACACCATGTTCTGATAATCATTTGCTTGAGCATACCGCGCCAAGGTGGGAGCAAGGGGTTCAAGGGCGCATGAGGATTCAGGGTGTAAATCCGCCCAGATGCTCGAGGGGGCCTTTGCACAGACTTCCTTCAGATCCTCTCCGATGCCCCTCAGCTCCGGTAAGGGGGAGGACAACAATCGTGTAATCTGCTTCTCCAATGTGCGAATACTGACCACCTGTCCCACATTGGTCTTGGCAGCCAAGGGCAGAAGATACCGGATCACATCATACGTACGTGCCCCGATCGTCCGCTCATAATCGTTGGGTTTCATAGCTTCCGGCCGGGGATTCAGGCTACTCTGGTAGGCATGAATCGGCTCTTTCAAAAGCCGATAGATATTGTAAAGGCTTCCCAAAATACCCCGATACTCCCCTTCCGTTTCGGAGTTGGCGATTTCAAAAGGGACATAACAACCAGCGGCGGCAAAGTTTTGATACCGGCTGGATTTGGCTTGTCCGTCCCACAGGGGTTCATCCTGAATCCGGATGGCCGCCAATTCGGAAATATTTTCAAAGCAAATGGTGGCATGCCCCAGGTCGGCAATGGAGCCATGGCCGTAAGCAAAATAAAACTGCTCCCAAAACTTTTCCGAGGAATGAGAATGGACCCATTTCAAGCTTTCCTCAATGGAATCGGGAGACCGACTATATCGCGCCAAGGCATAGGCCGATTTTTCGGGAGGCATGGGCGCCAGGGCAATCACTTTCCGATCCCGCCGCTCGTCACTCATCACAATCCCCTTTTCTCATAGGACGTGTTCGTAAACAAAGGAAGGCTGCACTATAGTCAGCCGGCGGCCACTTCTCAAGTGTGATTTCATGATCGCCGATGGCATAGGGGAATACCCTTGCATGAATCGACCGTCTTGACTACACTCGCGGGGTTTGTACGAATCCGCCCAAACTCTCATGAATATTTCCGAACGACAATCCATACACGGACAGTGGTCCTCCCGATGGACTTTCATTCTTGCCGCGACAGGCGCGGCCGTCGGGCTGGGGAACATCTGGAAGTTTCCCTACCTGACCGGACAAAACGGAGGCAGCGCGTTCGTATTAGTGTATATGGTCTGCGTGGCCGCTTTGGGCATTCCCTTGATGATGGCGGAGATATTGTTGGGGCGGCGAGGACGCTCCACACCTATCCGTTCCATGCAAATTCTGGCCAAAGAAACCCGGGCGACTCAGTGGTGGCAGATCATCGGCTGGTCCGGCACCGTGGCCGGCATGCTGATCCTTTCTTATTACAGTGTCATCGGCGGTTGGACATTGGCTTATATCCTCAAATCTGCATCCGGCACCTTTTCCGGAGCCGATGGACAATTCGCCGCCCAAACGTTTTCAACATTCATCGGAGACGGCACGACACTGTTCTTCTGGCATACCATCTTTATGGTAATGACAATGGGAGTCGTCGCAGGGGGGGTACAAGGGGGTCTGGAAAAGGCGGTGCAGTACCTCATGCCTACCCTTTTTTTTCTCCTGCTGGTCATGGTGGGGTACAGCATGACCACCGGCTATTTTGGGAAAGGCCTGGAATTTCTATTTACCCCCGATTTCAGCAAATTATCGGGTTCCAGCATGCTTACCGCTATGGGACAAGCGTTCTTCAGTCTCAGCCTGGGCATGGGCACCATCATGATTTATGGATCCTATGTCCCCAGGGACACGTCCATTGCCAGTACCTCCGTGGCCATCGCCTTAGCTGATACCGCCGTGGCACTCCTGGCCGGACTGGCCATTTTTCCCATCGTCTTCGCCAACAATCTTGAACCCGGCTCCGGCCCCGGCCTCATCTTTCAGACGCTTCCGGTGGCCTTCGGCCACATGACCGGAGGTTTGGCTTTCGGGTCGCTTTTTTTCATTTTACTCCTCGTGGCAGCCTGGACATCTTCCATTTCCCTGATCGAACCCCTAGTAACATGGCTGATAGAAACATTCGGTATCTCTCGAACCCGAGCCGCACTGTATGCAGGACTGGCTACCTGGGCGTGCGGATTGGGGACCGTGTGGTCTTTCAACTGGTGGGCCGACCTCACCGTTTTCGGTATGACCTTTTTTGATGTATTGGATTTCATAACCTCCAACCTGATGCTCCCGCTGGGAGGCATCCTTATTGCGTTGTTTGCCGGTTGGCTTATGAAAACCGAAAGCACCAGAGCTGAATTACAAATCGCCCATTCCGCCGCCTTTACCGCTTGGCAAGCCCTGGTGCGTTATATTGCGCCGGTCGCAGTCTTAATCGTCCTCCTCAACGCCATCGGACTCCTTTAAGCCACCACCGAGACACACCATCAGGTTGCCGAGCCGCAAAATACCTTAACCTTTCGAGGGTCTTTGAGAGAGATCCCGAACAGGAGAAATTGAAGAAAAATACGATTCTCTCCTTGCCGGGAATTTATCGAATCCCCCAGCGGATTTGATAAGAGAGATCATAACTTCCTGTTCGGGATTGGCCACCTATGACAGACCCCCGAAATCCGATATGATAAAGTCCACTTTCTTGGACGAGAAACCTCACGGTCCCTTTCCCACTCTCCCCAATCTTCTGATAATAGGGACTGTGTCCAGAAGGAAGGCGGCCGAATTGCACCAGATGGACTGTCAGAGCACCCTTTCGAATATCCGCATCATAATCAGCAAAAAACTCCTGGTTTTTAAAAAAGTAAAAGGTCTTGACACCCAACGAGTGCCCCGCCTTCATACTTGTAAAACCGTCTCCACTGAGACTTCGGGATTCATAACCCAAGGTCTGCACCTGACCGGTTGCAAATGCCATCATAACCCCAACCACTAAAACAGCGAGCACTCCAAACCCAACCGCCGCGTATTTTGGCGGCAACTTAATGGCGCCTCCCACAAGAACCGCTCTACTCATAAATCCCCCATAGGATGTGAAAAGACAAGCCAAGCGTGGACACAGGTCAACCGGTTCCAAGACCATGCCCCTTATCCGGCAGGCTATTGGGCATCCTTTTTTAAGGGCTTATCGGGCCAACCCGAATGTGGCTTGACCTCAATATCCCTTCCGCCCCGACCCGTGCAAGCCAAAATCCAACCACTAAGTGGAATTTCAGAGGGAATTTGAAAATCGACCGGGGCAGGGGATTAACGCAAGCCGCTGGATGCGACCAATCCATCAACTGGACCGATTTTCAACATGGCATACACCCAGCTCTTTCAGTACTTCATGGCACATTTGAATCTTTGAATACAGGAAACATCAAAACAGCTGTATGGGGAATTGCACGAGACCCATTTCAATTTCATTGTAAAGGCCGTGCACACTTCTTTGGCGAAAACCGGAAGCACCCTTATTCACGGTGTGAAGAAACTGACTCCCACATTAAATAACCAGGCATTGAGTCCGATATTGCGATCACCAATCCCCGAATTGGAAATATGGTGGAAACGAACGCCAAAGGTCACGGCCGTGCGATCGGACACGAAATATGAGATTCCAGGGCCGGTTTGAATAATAAAATTAAAAGGGGTACTTTGTTCCGGGATCCGTGGGGCCAGATCCGTCCATAAAACTCCCCCACCTCCATCCCAGAAAGGCATCCAACGGCCAAAGGCAAGAAAGTTATACTTTAACCCCACGGTTCCCCCAAAAGCCGATGCACTGAACGGTTGGAAGAAATGCGCTGCCATCGGCTCGACCAAAAGCTCGACATTCCCGGCCAGCCTTCCGTGGCCGAACTCATCAGTCAGGACATAGCCAAATTGAGGCAAAATAAACAATGCGCTTCGATTTGAAGAAGGCTCATTCCTGAATAAATTGTTCCCCTGCCAATACCCCATCATAAGGCCATACTCCATAGTCCCCTTGGTGATCCGGGTCCGCAAATCCAACTCCCCGCCCCATCCCAAACCAGGCAGAAAAACCAACAGGGCCACATACCCCCAAAACCAGACGGCTCGCCGAGTTGATAAAAATGAAAGCCTTGGCCTCTCGGCTCGAAAACCGGCGAGACCATGAAACGACGAAAACTTCTCCTGCATCCCTGCACATCCTCCTTATCAAAGAAAAACAGAATAAAATTTCTCATATCTTCCCAAAACGGTGCAATGTATTTTTTTAGGCAAATAGCATAGAATAAACTACCATTCAGGAGCCTTAATCCCATGCCCCATCCACCACCTACCCTCTCCACCGACGCTCAACCCCTTGAGGTTGATCCGGTGAAACGATTGTCGTTGGCGGTGAAAGAGCTGAACCGCCTGATTAACCGTGCACAACAATTAGCACAACCTCCCAATCCTCCAGCAGGTTCCACTCGGCACGACGCTCCGGCTAATTCCCGCCCATCCATCGATTCCGATCACTCCTAATCTTCCGCACACATTTTAAGCCGTGCGACCGATGGGTAACCCATCATCATCCGTTGGCACTCCGGCCGATCTTTCAAGGTCCTAACCTCGCCACAGAACCGACTTGACATCATTTGGGAGCCGGCACAAGGCCCCCGCAAAGTCCGATCCTTCACCTGAAAAAGACTTTATCCGGCCCGAGCATCTTTTGCAGAAATCGAATACAATACGAAAAACCGACGGAGGGTGATTACCCTCTCCATACATTTTGAAATGCCTTTTCCCTATGACCGCTTCAATCAGATCCCGGTCAATCCCCTGTCTGAATGGTGAACGTGCCCTTACAAGAACAGTGTGCCGACGGACTGATTCACCCATATTGGAGACCTCCCCTCGTGAATAGGCCTGCATCACCCCTCACCCATCTCCAGCAGTTGGAAGCCGAGAGCATCCACATTTTTCGTGAGGTGGTCGCCGAATGCCGTAACCCCGTTTTATTGTATTCAATCGGGAAGGACTCCTCGGTTCTGCTGCACCTGGCCCGCAAGGCATTCTACCCGTCGAAACTGCCGTTTCCGGTTATGCATATTGATACCACCTGGAAATTTCGGGAAATGATCGAGTTCCGTTCGAAAACAGCCGCGGACCACGAGTTGAATCTGATCGTCTACACCAATCCCGCCGGGCTGGCCCTGGGGATCAATCCCTTTATCCACGGATCGGCCCTCCATACACAAGTCATGAAGACCGAGGCCCTCAAGCAGGCCCTGACCAAATATCAATTTGATGTCGCGTTTGGAGGAGCCAGGAGGGATGAAGAGGCGTCACGGGCCAAGGAACGCATCCTTTCCTTCAGAACCACCACCCATCGCTGGGACCCGAAGAATCAACGTCCTGAGTTGTGGAATCTTTACAATACTCGAGTTCAACCCGGGGAAAGCCTGCGAGCCTTTCCACTTTCCAATTGGACTGAATTGGATATTTGGCACTACATCCTGCTTGAACAAATTCCCATCGTATCCCTGTATTTGGCCAAAGAACGACCGGTCGTCGAGCGTAACGGCCTGCTATTGATGGTGGATGACCATCGTTTTCCCCTCAATCCTGGGGAAACTCCCCAGATGCGTTTAGTCCGGTTTCGCACGTTAGGCTGCTATCCCCTCACCGGGGCCATCGAATCCACCGCCTCGACCTTACCGGAAGTGATCCAGGAAATGTTGGTGGTACGCACATCGGAACGGCAAGGTCGCCTGATCGATCGGGATGAGGCAGGATCTATGGAAAAGAAAAAACAGGAAGGATATTTTTAATGCCTATACCCTCAGGGATCCTTCTCCACAATATTATTGAAAACTATCTCACCACACAGGCGGAAAAAAGTCTGCTGCGATTCCTGACCTGCGGAAGCGTGGACGATGGGAAAAGTACCTTAATCGGGAGGTTGTTATGGGATTCAAAAGTCCTCTTTGAAGACCAATTAGCCAACCTCAAAGCCGATAGCCAGAGAATCGGCACGCAAAGGGGGGATATCGATTTCGCGCTGCTGGTCGACGGCCTGCAAGCCGAACGCGAACAGGGCATTACCATTGACGTCGCCTATCGTTTTTTTTCGACCGACAAACGGAAATTTATCGTGGCCGACACCCCCGGCCACGAGCAATATACCCGGAACATGGCCACCGGAGCCTCAACGGCCGATCTGGCCATCATGATGATCGACGCCCGAAAGGGCATACTCACCCAAACCCTTCGGCATAGTTTTCTGGTCTCCCTACTGGGCATCAAACATATCATCCTGGCCATCAATAAAATGGATCTGGTGAATTATGCCCAATCCACATTCCATGCTATCAAAGCCGACTATGAAAGCTTCTCCACTCACTTGAAATTCGATCAGGTGGTCTGTATTCCCGTCTCGGCCTTAAAAGGGGACAATGTGTTCAATCGAAGCCCCCAGACCCCCTGGTATAATGGCCCCACCGTCATGGACCATTTGGAAACAGTCGATATCCAACGAGACCTCACCCGGAAACCCTTCCGTATGCCCGTCCAATGGGTCAACCGACCCAATTTGGATTTTCGTGGATTTGCCGGAATTATTACCAGCGGAACGGTCCGTCGCGGCGACCTCCTAGTGGCACCCACTTCGGGCCAAACGGGCAGGGTCTCCCGAATCGTGACCTTCGACGGAGACCTCGAACTGGCCATGGCCGGTCAAGCCATTACATTGACCTTGGACCACGACATTGACATTAGCCGGGGAGAACTGCTGAGTGCCGCCCAGGCACGGCCGACCACCGCAGACCAATTCGAGGCCAAAATCATCTGGATGCATGAGGATCCCCTCCTACCCAGCCGGAAATATGTCCTGAAAACCGGCACCCGCACGGTTCCCGCCCACATCAGCGCGTTGAAGTATAAGATCAACATCAATACGTTGGAGCATCTGGCCACCAAAACGTTGAAACTAAACGAAGTGGGAATCTGCAATATCTCTCTTGATCAGGCTGTCTCCTTCGATCCGTATGAAGAAAATCGACAAACTGGATCCTTTATCCTGATCGATCCCTATACCCACGCCACCCTTGCAGCGGGCCTCATCGATTTCGCTTTGCGGCGGGCCGAAAACATTCACTGGCAATCGGTCGATATTCATAAAAATGCCCGCGCGGCGTTGAAGGGGCAACACCCGTTCATCTTGTGGTTTACCGGATTATCGGGAGCGGGAAAGTCTACCGTCGCCAATCTGGTGGAGAAGAAACTCCACTCCTTGGGCCGACATACCTATTTGCTGGATGGGGACAATGTCCGTCACGGACTGAATCGCGATCTAGGATTCACCGACGCTGATCGGGTCGAAAACATTCGGCGGGTCGCGGAAACCGCCAAACTGATGGTAGACGCAGGGTTAATCGTGTTGGTTTCCTTTATCTCGCCTTTTCGAAGCGAACGGGCCATGGCACGCCGGCTCGTGGAGGAGGGAGAGTTTCTGGAAATCTTTATTGATACCCCCTTGGAGATTTGCGAACAACGGGATGCCAAAGGGCTCTACAAAAAAGCCCGCGCCGGGCAACTCAAAAATTTCACCGGCATCGACTCACCGTATGAACGTCCAGAGGACGCGGAGATCACCATCCATGGCGCCACTGAGTCCGCGGAACAGGCTGCCCTCACCATCGTCAACCTCTTGGCAAACAAAGGCCTTATTCCTCAGGCTTAATTCGACCTGCCGGATGAACAACACCAGGGCAGGCAACCCTCGGATTATATTCGAGCACGAACAGCTTCCAGAATCCGACGGGATCGGGTCTCATCACCCATCACCCCCACCCGAATCACAATTTTTGAACGTGAAGGGGTGAGAAAAATAATCGAGATCCAGATCCTTTTTTCATCGGCGGTTTCAGACTCCAGCTCAGCGGCCATCTTATCGGCCCGGTCCTTATTGACCGGTAAATCCAGGCTCTTCAACGCAGCCACAGAAGCATCCCGGACCTTGGAAAGAGGCGCCTCGATTTCATCTTCCAATTTCCCCATCACGTACGTGGCTCCCGCCACACCGGCGCCCGCCCCGGCTCCAAAGAGAAGTGCCGCGCATCCCGAGCCACTCATGACTACGAACCCGGCAAAGACAAGTATCAACCCGTATTGTTTGATCCAGAACAGCAACCTCACCACTTGTGTTGGCATTTCATTCCTTTCATCCTCTTGGTATCATCTCCAATACCCAAAACCATACCATCATGTCACCAGAACTTCTCCTGCCTTTCCTGCCTTTTATTAGCGACACACCATTGGAAGGAATGGCTCACGGCCCTAAAAATTCGGCACAACCGTCTTGGACACCTAAATGGCCGGAACGTGTAACAAAGACCTCAGACCAACGGCCCCAAATGCGTACCCCATTGAGACGCCAGGGCTCGTCCATATTTCAACAACGATTGTTCCTCACGGGATGACAGGGGTGTAAAGGAAAGGGCACGGCGAAGATTTTCCGTCAATTCGTTCATCGTAGCCATGCCGATCACAGCACAGCCGACTTGCGGCATACTTAACGCATAACGAAAGGCCTCATCCAAATGTGAATCAGGCATCAAACAATGACTCAGGCCCCTGGCACCTGATTTTCGCTCCCCTCCAAATACTTTCATCGCAATCAACCCCAGATTCCGGCGGTAGGCAACCTTCCACACCTGTTCCTCAAAATTATAAGTATGTCGATCGGCAAAATTGACCGCATTCAGCAACACATCGATGTCAAACCGCTGAATCGCTTCAATAAACCGCCCAGGCCGATTATGCCCCGACACCCCAATGAACCGGGTCAATCCTAGTTGTCTGGCCTTGACCAATCCGGCATAAGTTCCCTTGCGGCCAAACACCATAGCAGGATCCATTTTATCGGCCCCAAGACTATGGACAAACACCAGATCAGTATGATCGGTTTGCAATTCCTTCAGACTGCGTTCAAGCAGCCTTAAGGTGCCTTCATAGGTCGGGTCATAACATTTCGTTACCAGAAAGATGTCGGCCCGCCTACCCTTTAAGAGATACCCCAATTGTTCTTGCGCTTTTCCATAGCCCCCCAATTCCGGAGCAGTATCAAAATAATTGACTCCTGCTTCAAGAGCTGTTTCGAACAGTCGTAGAGCCTCACGATGAGACAAGCGTTTTCCGGCCGGCGCCGTGCCGAAACCCAGTATGGGTAACGATACCCCTGTTTTGCCCAACACCCGTGTCGGCAAACCCATTGCTATACTTTCTTTTGAAAGTTACAGCCTGTTCCCCTATTCTGCTTGCTGAACAGGAAAGGGGTTTTACCATTCGATCGAGAGCGACAATATCCGGAAAGCGTGCCCCCCTATCATTCAATGGTCAAGATCGCCCAGGAAGCCCACAGAATGAGCGCCAGTTGCCCCAACAGCAAAAGTCCCAGAAATGCCACAAGCAGCTTGTAACCCACCGCACTCACCACCAAGAGCAATGATCCTTACTAACCCTATACACCGGCAACCGATTCCCCCTGGGTTCCCATTCGCCCAAAATCACGTACCTCGCCCGTGCATACGTCCCACTGTTCATACCTCTCCAACGCTCCCCGGCTTCTTCCTGTTTATCCAGCCATGTTCGAAAGTTTCCGGATCAAGGATTCAAGCTCCTTGGACAAATGTTGCCGTTGTTCACCAGTCAAAATTCCATCAATGTTCACCACCAGCGTTTTCAATGCCTCCCGCCATTCCTTGGAGTCCTCCAGATATCCGGGTGAGCCCCCAAAATTGGCATCAGCCAGCCATTGAAAAAGTTCTTGATCCAGCACTGAGGGATCCGGTGACGTATCAAGCAACTCCACCAAAGCAGCCTGTCGGCTTCGACGATGCTCCAACCACATATCAGTCAGGTCAGGCATATCCCGTATCCCCATTGCCCGATACGATGCTCCTGTTCAAAGGACAACCGGCCCACCCAGGAGGTCAACGTACGTGAGACGGTTGCAAGACGTTGACGGACCCGCGCCTCCTGGCCCGTACCGATCTCGGAGATCAGTCGTCGATGCTCAACCGCCAACTGTTCCTGGAAATGGCGAACCTGCCGTGGGGTCACGCTACCAAGAAAATTCGTTCCCGGCGGAGCAGCCTGCTCGGCCACTTGAACCCGGAACTGCTCAACAGCGGCCAACACACGTTCAACATCATCCCGAGTCAACCCCTGGTGAGTCCGTTGCTCAAGATCACGGAGCAATTGCGCATATTGAGGAAGTTGCGTGCGACGATGCCATCGGTGAAGGGATTTGGCCTGTCCATTCAAATACGACCGTTGATCGGCCGACAGATCAAAATATCGATCCATCTTCCAGAGAAGAATCCAATCGGCCGTCGAATAAGTGAATTGAAGGGCGGTACAGGAGGCCAGAATAGGCCACAGGACCAAGAGAAGCCACACTCGCCGACCGGATAGCCGAGGGAAACCTGACACACGTTCCATACCCGCCTCAACCGCGAAAAAACAAGGAACCAGACCGAATGATACCATTGTAACCCGTCCGGCTGTTCGAATCAGCCTCTCCCCTGGCCTACACCTTCATCAGGGGCCCTGCCGGGATAATCGGGGGAATCTCCCGGACCATCCTTGGGCAGCCGAATCAGAAACCGGGTCCCTTTCCCCGGTTGACTCTCGACGGTAATCGTTCCTTCATGCAGGGCAATGACGTCCTTGACAATTTTGGTCCCCAACCCCGTGCCTCCGGGTTTTCGACTGACGGTATGGCCAGTAAACAGACTCTGAACAATTTCAGGGGGCATCCCACGTCCCGTATCGGCCACGGACACAAACAGGTCTCTCCCCTCGGGAGACATCCGTCCGGCGACCGTCACCGTGCCGCCAGCCGGTGTTTCAGGAATGGCATTATTTACCAGATTATACAAAGCATTGAACAGGCGTTGTTCATCTGCACGGATGACGGGAAGGTCATTCAAGCCTTGCGTATGAAGAGTAACCCCTCCCTCCTCCGCATAGATCCGAAGCGCCGCCAGCACATTGCCCACAATATCCTGAATCCGGCAGGCCGTAAACCGGGGAGGGCTGCTGTTGCCCTTCACCGCATCGGCGATTTCCTTCACCCGTCCTTGAATACGCATCGCCCCCCGCTTGGTCATGGCAATCACATCGTCCGCCAATTCTTGAGCGGCACGGCGTTTTTCCCGGTCGGTTTCCGAACCCGCCTGAAACACCTGATGCAACTCATCCTCCAGAAGCGTCATCCCCATCTGAATGGGCGTCAACATGTTTTTGATATCATGACCGATATCGCCCAATCGCCGGCTGACCTCGGCCAGCCTGGCCTCCTCGAACAAACGGCGTTCAAGTTTCTGCCGTTCATCGAAGTCCCGGCCAAACTTCCATAAGGTGCCCAGGCTGGCCAGCACGGTCAACATAATCCCCACCGCCATCGTCAGGATAGTAAAAGATTGCATGGAATGGGCCGCCTCGTGCAAACGCCGGCTCACGACCATATCCTCAGCCTGAAATTCCCGGACCTGCTCCTGAATCTCCTGCATCACCCGCCTGCCTTCCCCCGACTGGACCGCCGCAATGGCCGCCTCGGCTCCCTGGGCCGAATAGGTATCCACCACATCCTGAAGAAGTTGAAGCCGTTTGAGAACTAAGCCTTGCAATCGCGGGAAAATGGCCCTCAAACGCGGCTCGGCCACAGCAAGATTTTTCAACCCATCCAACTTGCCCCGTGCGGTGGCGACCGCTTCATCATAGGCTTCCAGAAATGCGGCATCATGGGTCAGGAGAAAATCCCGCTGCCGGTCTTCGGCAACCTTAATGTCCAGAAAAACAACCAGAAGCTCTTCGGAAATCTCCTCATCATGCACCACCGCCTCGAAATTCTTGACGGTACGGTGGAGTCCCCAAAACGCGACCCCCAACGTGACAACAATAAACACCACCGTCACGCCATACCAAAGGTGCGTGCCCCTGGTAACCGGTAATCGAAACATGGTTATAAACGGTTTCACCTTGTCGCAACCCGAACCGGCACTTCACAAAAATTTTCTTTATGAGCGACCAATACCGGCTTCGCGGGTTCGGCCGCCGACCGTTTGAGAAGAATCCAAAAAGTGCAGTGCGACGATCAACCAAGCTTCTGCAAAGCCAGGCGATTGGCCACCATCAAGGGAGGAAGGTGCTCCCGAAGCGCGGCCGTTACCACGTCATGCACGGTATCGCTGATCTTCGCCAGCCAAGGGGCCACCTGTCGCTGCCGCAAGATTTCTCTTACTACCAGATGAATCAAGCCTCCGGCATTCAAGACATAATCGGGCACATGAAGAATCCCCCTCTCCATAAGCAAAAATGGGCCCCGTTCTTCATCCAGGAATTGATTATTGGCGCCACCGGCCACAATGGCACAGTGAAGCTGGGAAATCGTCTCGGGATTCAACACCCCGCCAAGCGCACAGGGGGCGAAGATATCGGCCGGCGCCCGATGAATGTCAAACCAGGGAACCACCGAGGCCTTCCAAGCCCGTTTGGCCCGTTCCACCCGATCCGGATAAAGGTCCGCCACCAGCAAGGAGGCACCCTCTTTGGCAAGTAGACGGCCTACATTCCAGCCCACATGCCCAATCCCCTGGATGGCTACCACCCGCCCATTGAGACCGGCATTCCCAAAAACCACCTGACAGGCCGCCTTCATACCGAGCACAACCCCTTGGGCAGTGGCAATTGAAGGATCCCCGCTTCCGCCCTGCTTGACCGTGGTGCCGGTCAGATGACGGGTTCCCTGCGAGACCACATCCAAATCTTCCGGCAAAATTCCGGAATCCTTGGCTCCGATATACCGGCCTTGCAACGATTCGATCAGTTCCCCCATCGACAGCAACAGAGACCGGCTTTTATCTTTTTCGGGATCGCCGATAATCACCGCCTTCCCTCCGCCAACCGGCAGTTCGGAAATAGCCGCTTTGTTGGTCATAGCCGCAGCCAACCGCAAGACATCCTCCAAAGCTTCCGCCTCATTGGCATACGGCCACATGCGAATGCCGCCCAAGGCAGGGCCCCGCCGTGTCGAATGGATGGCAATAAGGGCGTGCAGACCGGAGACCGGATCTTTTCCGACTACCACCTGCTCATATCCGTTGATCCTG
>JBDIVP010000057.1:0-15579 GCA_039794325.1 Candidatus Inrsubterrania sp. | reverse complement strand
AGCCAAAATTTCTCCGGTGGCCGGAAAGTCCTTTTGAACCCTCACCAGCATGACCGGATCGTCCTTTCCGGTATACCGTCCTGCAATATTGTGCAACCGCGAGGTGGAAACTATCACCGCTTGCTCGCCCGTCGCCCGTGATCGGATGGATTCCACTACATACCGCTCCGGATTTCTCAACAAGGCGGCCACATCGTATAAATCCTCCGGCGTCTGCAACTCAATGATGCGGTCCCCGTCGGTGCAATTGACATCCATAATGACAAACGTAAACCCTTCCGCCATCGATGGTGCCAGCATAAGCCCCGGCGTATTCATCGGATCCGCAAAGGCGAGGTACAACGGTAGGTTATAGGCACCGGGATCGGTTTTATCGGCTGCAAAAAACAGGAAGGGTTCATTTTTCCGTTCTTCGAAGGTCATTTCCGCCACCGCAGGGCCCATCCCCCGAATGTTGCCGGAAAAGGAATCTTTCAACAGATCCTGGCCGGCTCCATACAGCCCCTGTTCTTTGGCCACCTCCGTACCCGCCAGAAAGGCATCCCACGCCAATTTATGTATGCTTTCATGGCCGACACCCTTGGTATGGGTCATCACAATGGCAATATCATCCCCCGTAAAACTCACATACCGGTCCAAGGTCAGATTTTGGCCATGAGAGTCCACATGCGATCGCACCGTCTCCAATAGACGTTGGGATGGGCAAATATGCCCCCCGATTGACCCGATATCAGCCTTAATCACACTGATCGTCATCTTCATGGGTACACCTCCTTTTTAACCATATTCCTACCATCCCACAATCCAACGACCTTATACCCCCGGAAACCTTTCAATGGGATACGTCGATACCATATAACCCCTTTTAATCGGGTATTGATACGATACCACCGGTAAACCGGTCATTTTCCAGGCATTGGCTCGTCGATTATCACATTCATCGGGCATGTGTCATTGCCGGACATGTTTCCGGGCCCTCCTCTCATTTTTTTCCAAACCTATAGATTTTGTTTTCCCTTCGTCATCGACGGAATCTTGCCTTTGTTTGCCGACCTGATGTCTCTGAAACTCATTACCAATGCAATACTTCATCTCCCATTCCCTGTCCAAAGCGGCTTCCACCAGATACGAGCGTGATGCCAGGTAACTGACCCGTTTACGTGAGGAATCTTCGAAGGGCTTTTGGGTCCTGCTTTCCGCCATGACTACACCTCCATAGAAAAAGATCATGAATGAAGCCATCCCATCATTTCACTAACCTTCAGCGACACATCTGCTTTCCTCCCAAGGGAGAGACAGGCAGGCATAATTTCCCACACCTTTGCTGGTTTTTCTGAAAAACGGATATGTGCTCTATTTCAAAAAGGTGCTATTTAAGGGAACACATCAACGGATTTTCCCAGACGCCTGCCCCCGACTCTTTCAACAATTTCGGGGAAAAATCATCGGTCCTAAGAACACCGATTTATGGGTTGTTAGTTAATATTTAAAACAAGATTCATGCCAAGCAACTTTTACCTTCCGTCAACGGGTTAGAATATTCCAAAAGGAAGTCCGGCTCACTGGATGCGGATTTTTGCAACAATCCCATAAGAAAACGAACGGCAAAAGACCCCACAACGCTTAAGCCTTTCCGTTCTATCGTTTACTGATAATGTTCTGCTATTTTCCTTAGGCTGCTAAAATATTCCCAGATATTTTTGAGGAGGTCGGCATGCATGATTGGAACGTCATCGTCACGGCGGCGTCGGATCAACAACGTGCCTGCCTGTCCGCCCTTCAAGCCAGAGGGCGTTTTCAACGGTTTCATTTCAAAGGGGTGTTTCCCGGCCACGTGGAGAATCTGAAAGATTTTCTGGAACATGCCCAGACGGCTTATGAACGGCAGGAATCATGGATCCAGACGGTCTCACGGATCTTACCGCTGGAGGGCACATTCGAATTTTCCCCAGCTACATTTGAAGAGGATCTGAAGACAGCCATCAACCCTTTTGTCCAGCAGATGAGCAGTGGAACGTTTTATGTCCGGCTGGAACGAAGGGGATTTAAGGGTACGATCGTGAGCCCTCCTATCGAACGAGCCCTTGATGACTATCTTGTCGCTCTGGGGGCACAGGCGGGAAAGATTTTCGAGGTAAATTTTGATGACCCGGATTACATCGTTATGGTCGAAACCATCGGAAACTTCTGCGGCGTCACGCTCCTTTCACGTGAACTTCGAATACGGTATCCTTTCGTCAAAGTTCCATAGACTTTGGCGGCTTTTTGGGAACGGCAGGAAAGTGTCTCCCTCTTTAATCACGCTTCGGCCACAAGCACATCCTCCCGGCCACACAAGGCGCATGCAACCCTCCTCGCGGAAATCTGCCGATTCTGTCCGCCGTTCACGGATGCCCCCATGTTGAAGATCGGGCGAAATTTGTCTCACGGCATTCAACCCTTCAACGAAGACGGTTCCTCCAATAGGGCCCGGAGATCCTCTCCGCTGATTACTTCCCGTTCCAAAACGAGTTGGGCTCCTTTTTGAAGTACCTCTTTTTTTTCCTCCAATAGTTTCTTGACCCGCTCATACTGTCCCTCCACAATGCTGTGCACTTCCCCATCAATCGCCTTGGCCGTCTCTTCACTGTACTCCCCTTGTAGTTGAGGCATGGCCTCCGGCAAATACATCGGACGCGGAGCAGGCCGAAACGTAATATGCCCAAGCTTTTTCGTCATCCCATACTCCGTCACCATGGTCCGGGCAATGTCGGTCGCTCGATGCAGATCATTTTGGGCACCGGTGGAAATATCGTTGAAGATCAACTCCTCGGCAATGGTCCCACCCAACAGCACCGCGATTTTGTTCAGCAGTTCCGCGCGAGTCATTAAAAACCGATCCTCGGTCGGTAATTGCATGGTATACCCCAACGCCGCAATCCCACGAGGAACAATGGAAATTTTGTGGACCTTATCCGTCCCCGGGAGGCTGAGAGCCACCAACGCATGACCCACCTCATGATGAGCCACAATGTCTTTTTCCAATTTATTGAGAACACGGCTTTTTTTCTCCAACCCGGCTACAATCCGCTCCACCGCTTCCTGAAAATCAGCCATCCCCACCGTCGCTTTTTCACCTCTTACCGCCAACAAAGCGGCTTCATTGACTAAATTGGCCAAATCCGCCCCCACGAATCCCGTCGTCATTTTGGCCACGGCTCCCAAATCAACATCCGGCGCCAGCGTCACCGATTTGGCATGAATCTCAAGAATGGCTTTTCGGCCTTTCATGTCGGGTCGATCTACCAACACCTGGCGATCAAACCGCCCCGGTCGTAACAAAGCCGGATCCAGAATTTCCGGTCGATTAGTCGCCGCCATTAAAATGACACCAACCCGCGGATCAAATCCATCCAATTCGGCCAGCAATTGATTCAGGGTATGCTCCCGTTCATCATGTCCCCCCAAGGCAGGGGTGATCCCTCTCGCTTTTCCCATCGCATCAAGCTCATCAATAAAAATAATGCACGGGGCTTTTTCCTTGGCTTGGTTGAAAAGATCACGAACCCGCGCCGCCCCGACTTCGACAAACATTTCAATAAACTCCGAGCCTATAATGCTGAAAAAGGGAACGCCGGCCTCTCCGGCCACGGCACGGCCAAGCAGGGTTTTTCCTGTCCCCGGCGGACCGACCAACAGAATGCCACGGGGAATATGTCCTCCCAACTTGGAAAATTTTTCCGGTGTCTTGAGAAAATCCACGACTTCACGGAGTTCCTCGATGGCTTCATCAACTCCGGCGACATCGGCAAACGTGACATGGATTTCCTTTTCCATATATACCCGAGCCTTGCTTCGGCCGACCGTCATCATTTCCGTCGGCCCTCCGGCCATACGCCGCAACACATAGATCCAGATCCCGATGATCAACAAAAAGGGGAGAAACCAAATCAACATATCTCGAAGCCATGTGGTTTCCAGTTGTCCGGCATACGGAACATTTTTGTCCTTGAGGGCCGTGATGAGATTCGGGTCATCCACTCGTATGGTCTTAAACAAGAGATTTTCACCTTCTCGCCCTTGAGCCTTCAGATGCCCCTCAATGGTCGTGGGGGAAATGACCACTTCGGCGATCTCGTTGGCTTCCACTAACCGTTGAAATTCGCTATAGGGAATTTCTTGACGGGGAACCGACGTTAAAAAGAAAAGCTGAACAAACAACAACACCAACATTCCCAGCAGGACAAACCCAATGGGGAAACGGCGAGGGGGATTGCCGGAACCATTCGCTTTAGGTTTGGGATTGGTCATGCCCGGAATGGTCTCCTGGTCATCGCAACATGAATCCTGCCCCAACGGACCGGAAGAGGCTCTTCAGCACCAGTCGCGCTCAACCCGCTCGGCAGAATCGGCAAACAAGTGCGCAAGGGGCAATTCCATCAGGGAATACACCCCTAGTTGCACAACAAAGGAGTTCAGGCAGCCGGACAATGCCACACAAAGGGATTTCCCGGCTGGTCCACACCAGCTCCGTGCAGGCACGCCCACCTTTCCCGATCCGATGCCCTCCAAACCCTTGCTATCCAGGGGGAAAAATTGTCCCTTAGAAAACCGGATTCCCTGCCATTATTACGATCAGACCGGCTCCACCACGTTTCATCTTTGTTCATTATCAATCTTGTGCCTGCCCTTCGGAAGAAACCCGCTGGAGTTGAAAATGCACAATAGCCCAAATCTCGGCATCGGAAAGCAGGTATTGAAATGGAAAATGGGCCGTCTTGGGCACCCCGAATTTGATGACCGAAAACAGGGCATCTTCCGACAGTGGACGCCTGACGGCAATCCGACCGTGACAACCCTGGCACCGGGCTTTTCCTTCATAAAGCCTTTGGCCCTGCTGAAGCAATTCATGCGTCGCCATAGGGCTTGAGGCCACTCCCTGACTCGGATAACCGAGCCACACAGGAAGCCACCACAACATCAGAAGTACCATCAGGCTGATATCCTTTATAAGACAACTCCTTCCGCTTCTCGCACGTTTCAATTCGTTTCGATCAGACACCTCCCGCCTCCTTCCCTTCAACCACCAGAGGGACAAGCAGAGTTTCCGGATGAGACTTGCCCCTCTTGTTCCCTCAGCATCAGGACAGGGGTGCCATCCTGCAACAATCGGAGTCTGCCTCGGAATCCATCCTGCGTATCCCCGAGGACAAAGGAACAAAATCCGGCCGGGTACCGATTAAAAATTTTTCGTTGTTGACAGTCTCCGGCATTCTTAATGATGAGGGAAGCGGTGCCCTCTGGCACTTGGCAGAGGTTTCTTTTGGTCCATGGGTCTATGGCTGACACCAGTGAGCTGAACATCGACCGGTTGCCCTTCGGCATTGACACAAACAAACTCATCGAAAACGACATGAAGGGAATGCTTCCCGTGGTGATCACACCCAATCGAAATTAGATCCCACCCTTCCAAGGGCTCCCCGTCAGGTCCAAGGAGTTCCCATTCCCAGGCCTCTTTGGATTCAAAAACTCTTACAGTAATCCGTCGTTCAGGTCCGGCCCCCTTTGCCCCCTTTTCCTGTTGGTTCATCCTCTTTTCACCTTTTTCCTGTTGAGTGTTTTACATGAGTACTACGGCTTCCATTATTCGTTGCCGTATTCCCCTCCTAATCCCAAACCCACCCAGGCTCTTAAGAGAAATAGCTTCCCTTCGAGGAATATACCCAAGAAATATGCCACCCGGATTTTATTGTTTTCCCAACAACATAGAGCAAAGCAACCGACAAGCCTCCGTAGGAATTGGGGCGTTTGGCACCATAGGGTGATTACATCGAGTGGGAAAAAAGGTTCAACCAGTTATTTGGCTTGGTCTTTCATACTTTCTCCTGGTTCACTTTTCCCCTTTTAAATACCAAGCAGGTGGCATAGGGCATTCCTCCATACATATCCTCTTTACTCTTCGCAGGGCATAAATATTGCTGAAATCCATATAAAAAATGTCCGGCAAGTAGTCCCTGAAAATGAACAGTTTAGGTTTGGGGAGGTGTTGAGGATTTAAAAAGAAGGGAGGTACAAACCTCATAATGTTTGGCCTGGCGTAGGAATAACCTGAAATGACTCTGTCAGGTTTCTGGATCCCGTTTTCCGCCAGCCTCCTGGCGGCAGTTGTGACGACGATCGGCATCGTAGTCATTCGCCATTTCGAGGACTGGGGTCGTAAAAACAGCACCTACTTTGCCTGTTTTGCGGCAGGCGTCCTTATTTCCGTATCTTTTCTTCATATCATCCCAAATTCCTTCGGCATGAACGAACATGCCCCCTTGTTCCTGCTCGGCGGCTACCTCTTCATGCATCTGTTCAACCGGTTCATCACGGCCCATGTCTGCGACAAAAATCCTGAATTCGCCATCGGGCTGGTGCCGTTGTTGGGAATAGGCTTCCATTCATTCCTAGATGGGATGATTTATTCGATTACCTTTAGCGTCAGTATTTTTACCGGAATCCTGGCAGCCATAGGCATGGTGCTTCATGAATTCCCTGAAGGAATTATCACCTATCTTTTACTCCTTCGGGGAGGCGGCAATCCCAAGCAATCGTTCTGGCTGGCCTTCCTCGCTGCAGCCGTAAGCACTCCTCTTGGGACTCTGGTGTCATTTCCAATTATCAATCGGATTTCTCCCTCTTTACTTGGCACGATGTTATCAATCTCGGCCGGGGCTCTCGTGTATGTCGGGGCCACCCACCTGCTTCCTCAGGCAGAAAGGGAAGCGGCCCGCTACAGTCTCGTCGCACTCGGTGGTGGCATTCTGGTGGCAGCCGGCATCATTTTGAGCAAAGGTTAACTATCGATGTGTTGTGCAAACGGAGATCGGGGTTTAAGATTTCAAGGAGTCCATAGCGTGAAGGTAAAGGGGCGGGACGATCATCTTAAGATAAGATGAGGTTTTTCTCCCAAGTGTCCGTATATGTGAACGGTTCCTAGACTGAAGGAGACTGATTAAAAGATGGCCTGAAAATCTCGATTGAAGAACGATAATCTGATTTGCTGTCATAAAGTGGGTCAATGGAGATAAGATCGTCCTTTGCGCGATATGATGGCGTCTCGTCACTTCCAGCGAGAAGATTATCACCCTATACGGGGGTAGTGGGCATCTCTGGAGATTCACCTGCTCGGGTTCTCCGCCGGTGGAACAAGTCTCCCTCGTTGCTATCCCGTCTCGGTTCGTTCAGATCGTCGCGTGCGGCTCGACCGGCTTGCCCTTGAAACGCGCAACCTTGATCTCCTTTTCCCGTTTACGGGTTTGGGCGATGTCGTAACTGTTCTGCATCCGCATGAGGGTATCCATCGACACGCCGAAGGCCTTTTCGATGCGCAGGGCCATTTCGGGCGACAGATGCGCGCGCTCATTGAGGAGCGTCGAAAGCGTCGCTCGTGTGACACCCAGCACCTCGGCCGCGCCGGTCACTGACAGACCCAGCGGCTCGATGATCTCATGCTTGATGAAACCGCCGGGATGGGCCGGGCTCTTCAAGCGGATTCCAATGTTTGCACTCATGGCCACCTCCTAGTGATAATCCTCAAAATCGAGGTCGATGATCTCGATTTCGTCCTTGTCGATCCGAAATGTCATACGCCAGTTTTTGGTGACGAACAGGCTCCATGTGCCCTTGCGGTTGCCGGTCAGCATATGCGCTTTCCAGCTCGGCACGGTGCGCAGCTCGTCCTCTTTCTCCATGTCCTGGAGGAAGGACACCATGCGCCGAATTTTGGCCACGACGGCAGGTTGAAGCCCGCTGGGATCATCGTTTTCGATGAAACGCCGCAATCCCTTATGGACCACACTTCCGATCTTCATGATTCAGGCTAGCAGATCATGCCGTTCGGCGTAAAGTTACGAGATACAGTCTGTTGTTTTGCGACAAGCTTGTGGCGCGTTCGGCCATCCGGCCTGGAGACATGAGCACCGTCGTAACCGGAGATAATGAAGCGGTGCTCAGCAGCTTAAAAGAGATCTTTGCGCAAACCGCCCAACAGGGAGTTGTGGTGATGGTGGTGGTGGTGAGACTGTCTCAAATGTTTGTCTGATATCCGATGCATCGCCTCCTCGGCGATGAGTTCCTCCTGATTTTCATACCCAAGTAAGAATGCCCCACTTGAGGGCAACAAGTGTTGCCCTCTGACAACCGGCGGTTGGTCCTTTCACAAGGCCCACTCTCACTAATCATAGGTCGTTTTTCCCCCTCTACATGCCGACCGGATCATAAATCATCAGAATCGTCACTCCCGCCTTCGTCGTTATGGTCGATACATCATGGTTTGGAGGCATCAACCGATAACATCCAGGCCCAAAGTCTTTCCCCTGCGATTGGTATTGGCCTTCAACCACAAAATGTTGAACAATCCCACGATGACCATGAGGAATAATTTCCCCGCCTGCCGGCACACGCACCAGCAGGGTTTTGGCCCCGGTGGCCGAATCTTCCCGAAGAACTTGCCCATCTGCCCGTCCGGGAAATGCCCGGAGTTCTTCCCATTTCATATCCTTGGTACGACACACAACTTCATCCATAGTGAACCTCCCCGATACGCATAACAACCATCCTCTTCCATTACGGCACATGAGAGGAAGGTTATTTAATCAACATATTATCTCTGGCAGAATCTCGCCATCTCACCACATGAATTGAACCGTCCCGGTGCAACAACCCGATTCACGACTCTTGAGTTCAGGAAATTTCGTCCAGGAAACATTCATCGAAAACCTTTACGTTTCTCGCCCCGAATGGATTCTCCACCCAATTTCTTATTTATAACTTTCCCGCTCGACACCACGAATCGCGAAATCAAGGGCTCCTAAAATCGGTGAATTCGTGTCTCGCCGGCCGTGGGCTGCCTCCAGCAAGGCTCCAAATAACCGTGCCTGCCGTTGGGCCAAGCCATGACGATGTTCTGTTTTAATAGCTTGCCGGCCATGCTTTAAGGCTTCTTCAATATAGATCAGTGCACTTTCAAGTGCCTCACAGCTCTCAACCGGCCGACACCCTTTCATCGCATCATGACCATCCTTGAGATAGTTGATCACCCCATGACCATCTCCGGGATTCTCTACTTTGTCATTGAAGTCCGGGCCGCCTTTGCCTGACAACACATTCATGGCCCGCTGAATGTGGGCACTGTGCCATCCGGTCCCTGGTTGGTAGGGAGTGAGCGCCAATTCGGCGTATTTCTTTGCGATCTCCAACTGGGCATGCGCTTTTATCAAAAGGCTCAAGGCTTCTCCATGAGGCTTTTCCGCGGCGTAGGCCGAAGACGCTCCCCCCACGGGAAGGGCCATCATACCCCCAAAGGCCACAACGCACAGAACGTACATCCAACTTTTACAATCGACAATCTTCATCGGAGGATCTCCATTGGTAAACGTTTGGTACTAATGAGTAACATCTGAACAGCAAAGGCTCAGCCTTTTTTCGTTTCGCCTATTCATGGGGCTCCTTGAACAATTGGTTGCCGTATTCTTGAACAATCTCCTTCATTGCTTATACACCTGATGGCAGTCCACGCAGGCCTGCAGCGTTCGTTCAAGCTGCGGCAGGACTTGCTTGATATCGTTGGAACCCATGGACCCGGCAAGATCTTCGGCAGCCCGGTGATGCGCCATCGCCAGATCATGATAGTCCGCCGGAAAATGTTCCGGCTTCTGAAGACGCATCGCTTCACGATGCTTGGCAAACCCCAATTCGTTTTCCGTTATCTCCCGAGCGGTGACAAAATCCTCACGAGCCAGGGCCGCCACAATGCCATGTACGGCCTCCAGATGCGCTCGCATGATTGCCGTATGGGCCAGGCGGGCTGGTAGATCAAGCCCCAAGGACAATCGCTCATCCACCGGAACATCGCCCATTGCCTTTTTCCCTTGCGATGGAAGGGAAGGGTCATGATGTCCTTCCTTATGGTGGCTTCCAATATGACGCTCCGCACACCCCCCGATAACAGTCAAACTGATTAGACCGGCAAACAAGGTCAGCCGCCACGCCATTGATCCTCTCACAACCGCGTCGTCTTCCATCACCTTATTTTTCCTCCCTCGACCTACCGGGCCGTTTCAAATCCCACGGCACCCAATCATTCCTCATCACAATATACCGCCTTTTTTTACGCTCTGCCGATCAAACTTCATCGATCCTCACAACATTTCCATCATGCAACTGTCAAAATTGACCAGAGCAAAATCAACGCCAAAAATTAAAACCTTGTTTTTTCAAGTCAATAGAGTTCGACACTCTCGTCATCCCCCACACCAACCCGTTCGAATGTTATATCCGTGGGGAATAATGCGCCTATGCGATCTAAAACATTGGACAGAAATCACCAGAAACCAAGAAGAATTCCTTACCTGTCATTATCAATTTTAAGATCGGACTGAGAGGGGAGGAGAAAAGCGGAAAAGAACCAACTGAGAGTCGTCTGAAAAAAAGAGCAAAAAAGTAATCGTTCTTGGAAATGGAAGACGGGCAGAAAGCAGCCGGCGAGACGGAAACAACCAGCGAGGATTCTTAGGCCATTCGGCTCAACATGCCCTGCTCAAAATCGGCGGTTAATCCAGGACTTTGAATACTACCGTATCCACACCGGTATTGCCGGTCCCTGAATCAAAGGCGTAGACCTGTACTTCATAAAGGCCCGGCTCAGAAAGATCCAACGTTCCGGCAAACGTACTTGTCTTGCCGGCATACACCAACGGAACCGACTTTAAAGACAGGCCGTTGCGTTTCACGAGCCCGGCAACCTCATACCGTTCCGCATCCCACAGGCCGCCCGGTTCGATGGGACATCCGCACATCATCACCACATTGACGGTGAGGGGAACCGACCGCCCGGCCAAAAGACGTAGGCGTTCGGCCGGTTGAGGTGTCAGAATATCGACCACAAAGCCGGGAAACTCAAGGATGACCCCATCGCCCAGGATATCCCGTCCGGGAATAACCCATAGCTGGGTACTGACTCTAATCGATGACCGGCGTTGGCCATAGGGTGCCAACGCCTCAACACTGACAAAGGTGGGTTCCTCTATATCCAAACGGGCTTCAAACTTTGCGGTCGATGCGTTGGAAAGTGACTGTCCACGCTTCCGGGGTTCTTGCATGACCGCCGAGAGAGAACCGGTACCCCCTCCCGTCCTGCCTTGTGCCAGAATCATCCCGCTATCAACTGCACGAATAATGATGTGGGCACCCCCCATTGATGTGCCGATGAACATGCCGTCCTTGGCCAAGGCCCGAACCACCACCGTGGTCTCAGCAGCGGAGACCTCCCCGTTCATTCCCCATGAACTGATTAGCGGAAAGAAAAGCACAAGCCCGTAGATTAGGCGAGTGGGGGAAACGGACCATCGTCCGACACATGTTCCCGACGAGGGTCTATGACAGCCTGGAAACTCCTCATGCCGGTTCATCAATCCACTCATGAGGCAGGTTGGGTCACGGGTTCCCGTTGAACCTTTTCCCAAGCAGCCCATCCACCGACAAGATCCATGACATTCGTTATCCCGTGCTTTTCCAGAAGACTGGCCGCGATGGAAGACCGGTACCCGGTGGCACAATGGACCACGATCTGCCGGTCGGGAGTCACCTCCTCGATCCGTTCCTCGAGATGATTCAGCGGAATATTCACGCTGGCTTCCATGGCATGCCCTTTCCGTTCGGACTCGGCCCGAACATCAAGCACGACGGGGGGTTCGGCTGTTTGCAATTGTTCGGCCAGAGTGGCAGCCGTTATTCGTGCCGTCCGGGCAATCAAGTCCGGCCGACGGTCTAACGCTTCCATGCCGTTTTTCAGGTAACCGGCAACCCGATCAAATCCGATGCGCCCCAGTCGCATGGCCGCTTCCGATTCCCGACCCGGTTCCGCAATAATCACAATGGGCTGTTGTTGCGAAAGGACCGTTCCCGCCCAGGTCGCAAACTTCCCTCCCAATCCGATATTGATGCTGCCCGCCAGATGGCCTCCCGCAAAATCGGCAGGATCCCGGACATCCAACATTTGTGCCCCGTCATCCCGTAAGGAGAGAACCTCATCCAGGGACAAGGGTTTCAGTTGCCGTTCCAATACCTGCTCAAGCGTAGCCCGTTCGCTTCGGTTCAACATGGCATCATAGCTGAAATATTGTGGGGCCTCCGGTTGATCGGCCGTGACCAATGCAATAAATTCCTCTTTCTTCATGGGTTGCAAGGCATAATTGTAGAGTCGTTGTGTCCCGATGGTGGAGGAGGTTTCACTACTCAGATGCTTCCCGCACATGGAACCGGCTCCGTGAGCCGGGTAGACCAGGGTTTCATCAGGCAACGGAAGGATTTTTTTCTGAAGGGAATCGTACAACATGCCGGCCAATTCATTGGCGCTGATCCCGATTGAGGCCATCAAATCCGGACGTCCCACATCCCCGATAAATAACGTGTCGCCGGTGAGGACCGCATACGGAACGGCGTCGCTCTGCGCCAGATCGTAGACAAGAATCGAAATGCCCTCGGGAGTATGTCCGGGGGTTTCCAAGACTTCGAGGCGCACCTTCCCGAATTCAAGGCGCTCTCCATCTTTCATCGAACGGAAGGCATAGTCGGCCTGAGCTTTTGCCCCCAGGCAAATTTCGGCTCCCACCCGGTCGCGCAACTCGAGATGGCCGGCGACGAAATCCGCATGAAAATGAGTGAGAAACACATATCGTATTTCCAGATGATGTTCTTGTGCGTCGTTCAGATATTGATCGATATCCCGTTGAGGATCGACGACCACAGCGATTTTCGTATTTTCGTCTCCGATCAGATAGGAACCATGGGCCAAACACCCCAAATAATATTGCTTGAAAATCATGGTGCCCTCCTTTTATTGGGCTAATTGTCGAATATAGTGAATGAGCTGCCAAATTTGCTCATCCGGCATTCCGGCAAAGGCCATCATCCCGGTCCCTGGGGATCCGTGCTTGATGACCCAGAAAAGTTGTCCGTCGGAAAGCTTCTTCATCGTCTCTCCACAAGTAAAATTCCTGGGGGCCGGGACCATGGCTGCGCCCAATAGTCCTTGGCCATCGCCTTGCTCCCCGTGACATTGTGTGCAGGCCAGAGGTTTGGCGGTTTGATGATACAGGGTTTTCCCCGCCTGAATCTGTTCCTTGGTTGCCGGTAACGGATTGGTCATCTGCAAAAATTTCTCCGGAGCTTTCTTTGTGTTTCGAGGCTGCGGACACACGCCTAACGGCCCCGCCGTTTTCCTCTCTTCCTCAGTGACCGCTTCCGGTTTTCCGGTAAACGTCTCCTTCATATAGGCCATGACATCGGCCACGCCTTGCGTACCTCCGATAGTCAGGCCCCAATATGGCATGAAGGATGATTTTCCAACACCCTTCCCTCCATAGTAAATGACGTTGTAGAGGTAATCTTCGGGAAGTTTGGCAAAGGGTATGTTCGCGTGAATGGCTGGTTTGGGCTCCAGATCCTTGGCGGCCGGGCCGTCTCCTTCTCCCGTAAACCCATGGCACTGCGCACAGTATTCCTTATAGATTTGTGCGCCCCGCTGGACGCTGGCCTGCTCGAAAGCACCGCTTTTCCACGGCTGATAAAACGGAAAATCCTTAAGCCCCCTCGTGGCGATAAATCCCGTCACATAGCGGAGGCCCAATTCACTCACATCAGCCACAAATTCTCCGCTATGGGGCACAAAATCCGGCGGGTTGGAATTAAACCGATAAATCCACTCCACGTTCAGACGTCGACCGGCATCGGCCAACGAGGTGCTGTGGGACCCCCCGACTTTTTTTCCATCTTCTTCAATCTGGTGACAACCGATGCAGGAGTGTTCCTTGAAAATCCGCTCCCCGAATGTGGCCTCCATTTCACTGAATGTGGCAAGATCAAGGATTCCTTTTCGAACCGAAGGGTCGATTAAATGTTGTTCAAAATAGTCGGCCAGGCCTTCCGCCAGCTCTTGCGAAACCGTCGGATGTGGAGCGGAAGAGCCGGATTGATCCCACCGGTACCCATGAACGTACATGGTCGGCTCCTTGCCGGTCAGCCAGCCCACCAGCCAGGGCCGTTGGAATTTGCTGCCGGTTCCCATTAAATCAGGGGCAGTCAGATTAAATCGTGAGTCCGGTTTGCCTTCGAATTTGTGACAGGTGGCACAATTGGTTTTGATCAATTCCTCAATTCGTGGATTCTCGCCGGCCAACAGACTCCCTGGAATCAGAAGATACATCATGAATAAGACAGAACCCATGAATAAAGAGATAAGAGCCTGTTTTTGACATGGTACAGGATACGTATTCATCGCTCACTCCTATTAACATTAATAAATCTGCTCATTTTGGATTATGTAATCATCTGCATGTTGGGGAGGAATCAGGCAACGTGTCGAGGGGGCGCATGCGTTTTCCCATGATTCAGAAACCAGACCAGGACCTTTTTCCCGAAATTAAAGATAGCAAGTCGGATGCCAATAGGTCACGAACAAAACACTTCGTTCACCGGTTCGCACCCAAGAGTGAAATCATCATTTCCACTTCCGGCAATTTCCATCAAGATTGATATCCGGGTAATACCGGTGCCTGCCATGCGGCATTTCTCCCCACATCCGATCTTACCGTGAGTCAATTTTCTACGGCACCAGGCAGGCCTTTTGTAACTATGCATCCCCATACCCGGCCCGGCTGAAAAATGAAATGGACTTTCCCGAAATATCCGTATACAACAGACGTACGCATGGGAAGACGTCTGCTGGAGAGGCCAAAGTTGAAACTTAGAGGACCGCGGTGATCCTGGCATTTGTAGGAGCCGCCATCATCGGCCTGAGTCTTGGATTAATGGGCTCAGGGGGATCAATCCTCACCGTTCCGATTTTAGTCTATCTCGTCGGCCAAGAGGAAAAAACGGCCATTGCCGGTTCTCTATTTATCGTAGGATGCATTGCTTCGGTCGGAGGCCTTCGGAGCGCCGCTCACAAACACGTTCACTGGCGTAGCGTTATTTGGTTCGGATTACCCGGCATGGCCGGGTCCTGGCTGGGCGCCCAACTTTCCGTGTTCATCTCCGGGACGGTCCAGCTTTTACTGTTTGTCGGAGTCATGATCACGGCCGGAGTCTTTATGGCCAGGCCACCCAAGCTCGAGCAGACGCCTGTCCAGCATGCCGCCTGGAAAATCGGACTCGAAGGACTATCGGTCGGGATACTGACAGGGTTGGTGGGGGTCGGCGGCGGCTTTTTGGTCATACCCGCCCTTGTCCTGCTGGGTGGGCTGCCGATGCGTCTGGCCATCGGCACCAGCCTCATCATCATCGCCTTAAAATCATTCAGCGGCTTTCTGAAATACCTCGACGTCCTCCAACATCAGGGACTTTCACTGGACTGGAAGATTTTGCTGCTTTTTGTCGGAGTCGGCATCATCGGCATTCTTTCCGGCGGCATCGTGGGCGAACGCCTGGATCAAAACCTCTTACAAAAACTCTTTGCGGGTCTCTTGCTCCTCATGGGGTTGGCCATGTTGCTGGGAATATTCCTCACCCCCTAAAAAAGGTGTCAGGACCCTTTTTAAGAGTGGGTTCTTGGGCGTC
>JBDIVP010000056.1:0-15628 GCA_039794325.1 Candidatus Inrsubterrania sp. | reverse complement strand
GCCTCCTGATCATCAGCATGAGGAGAAGGTTTGGGTGGCTCGTGATCCATCGTGAGGGCTCTATCAAACGGTTGATTATGGATGGTCGATGTAAAAAAGAGGTTACCCAAAAGGATTGTGCAATTGTTCCTCTCCCACTGTGGTGGGGGGGCCATGGCCTGGAAACAGGACCGTCTCAGAATCTAATTGTAGCACGGTCTGGCGGACTGAATTCAGATGGGTGTCATAGAGGGACGCAGGATTGGAGCGTCCCACCGATCCTGCAAACAGGGTATCTCCCACAAAACACAGGCTGCGGCCTTTTCGGGAGGTGAAAAAGCAAAATCCTCCCGGAGTGTGACCGGGGGTAGCCAGGCACTCTACGGTCAGTTCCCCAAGGGCAATCATATGGTGATCGGCAGGAATTTTCAGAGAAGAACCTGGTGGTTTCCAGGGGAGAAGGTCAAAATCACCATTTCCTAAATAAACCGGGACGGAATGGGCCGATAGAATCTGTTCCAACCCGCCTGCATGGTCCGCATGTCCGTGAGTCAAGCATACGCCGACCAAGTTCAGGCCCTGCTCTTGAATGGTTGCGAGCATGGCCCTCGCGTTATAGCCGGTATCGATCATGAGTGTGTGTTTTGTCGTGGGGTCGGAAAGGAGATAGCCTTTGACCTCATACCCGCCGATATCACCTCGGATGGTCACGACTAACCCGTCTTCCTTCGTCCATTCAGGTTGAGGGTGTGGCAGCCATCCTTCAAGCGATACGTGCATGAGGGCATGGAACCGGAGATGCAAGGCTTGGCATAAGGCATGGACTTCCGGTTTGGTTGGGGGCCTTCGTCCCTTTTCCAAGTCTTCGAGGTCTGCTTGGGATAGGTGGGCCAGGTCGGCCAACTCCCTAAGCCCACGACCCTGTCCGAATCGGGCCTTTTTGATGATGTCACAGAATTCGTCTTCGAGATTCATTGCCGGCTATACGAAAGAAGGAGGGGGGTATTCAGTGACTACGGATAAGGAAATATTTACGGAGCTAATTGTACTTATTTGAAGGGAAAAGGTCTACGCTCCATCCCATTTTTCATGTGTTTCCCTTTTGAAACACCATGTTTGCCGGACGGTTTTAGTCTATTCATACGATTCTGGTATAGAGCGAGGCAAAACAAGGGTTATGGGGGTGATTCCCATATTTTGCACAATTTATAAAATCTCAGAAAGGAAAAATTATTGTTTTTTAATTTTCCGTCTGATAGGGTTTCCTGGCTCTTAAGAACTTTAAATGGTTTGATTACATACAAGGTTATGAGACCGGCTGACCGTGAAATTTTCCCTGAGGTTCCTCTATATTTTCGTTGAAAATAATTGTGAGGTGCCATTTTCGTTCACTGTGTGTCTTTAACAAAAGGAGGTCTTGATGAAGGTGAAAGCTCAACTTCGTTCGTTGGTGCTGGGTTTTGCCACGATTGTTTTGTTGTCGGGGTGCCAACCGGTTGCCGCGCCGGTGATGGGGGTGATCATGCTTGATACCCAATACGGTAGCATGGCTACTGACACTCCTGGAGCTACCAAAGAAGGCAAAGCCTGCGCAAAATCCATCATGGGTCTTGTGGCCACCGGAGATGCCAGTATTCGGGCGGCCAAAGCCAATGGGGGTATTACGAACGTCAGCCATGTCGATCATTCTGCAAACAGTATTCTGGGAATCGTAGCGGAATGGTGCACGATTGTCAGGGGTGAATAAATAAGACACGGATCATTCTGAATCTTCAAAGGGCGGTGGTGAGGAGTGCTTGAATTTCTCACCACCGCTCCAAACTGGATTGCCATAGCACTATTTTAAAAGTAGCCGTGCAACACTAGAACTAGCTCATTATCCCGGTCATGATGGGTGAAAGTGGTTCGAAGGGCCAGATTCTTTGACAAGGTAACTCGTTGGCCGATAGATAGGTTGAAATCATCAGACCGGTCTCCTAAGGGATAGTACAGATAGCCTCCTGAAATCAGCCATTTCCAGTTTTCGGTAATGGTGGCCATGAGCCCACCTGAAACACCACCGCCGACGCGGTGGGTTCCGTCGTAAACCCCGCTGACGTTGGCGTCAAATTCCCCAAACAGAAAAAATACTTCTCGTTGGACCATGTGAGTTTCGAAGGCTGCTCCTGCACCGGCATTGAAGTTCCCATTGGAGCACAAATCACATTCCCTGAATCTGACCGTGTTCATCCCGGCCCTGATTTTCCATGACGGCGAAAAAAACCATGAATCCATTGGCGCTAAGGAGAGAATGTTGGCAAATGTAAAGCGTTCAATCCGGAATTGGTTTCGACCATGATAATGCCTCAATCCTAATTCCAGTAGTTCGATTTGAGCATCCTGAGTATATCCTGGGTCAGGATCCAATAAATCATGATATGCGGCACGAAAATTGATTTCTTCAAATAATTCACTGTTTCTCCATCCGAATCCTATACCGGTTCTGGTGGTTTCATGTCCGTGGTCGGGTGACAACGAATAGGGTTCGACAGGAAATGGTTCTGAGGGAATGGGAATCTGACTACGTCGTAACAGAATGGAGCGGTTGGTTTGTTGAAATTGGTCGGCCAGGTCCTGTTTTGTGAGACTTTTATACCGTAAAAAGTCGGAGGTTAAGTCCAGCAGAAAAGTTTGCCGGGATTGGGGCAGCTGGAGAAATTCAGGATCTTCCGAAAAGGAAGGGGCCTTGTGAAGGCGGTCAAGGTAGGCTGATTCCTGGCTGCTCAATGTTTCCCGTTTCCGCTTGAGTTGAGTGCTGCGAGCCGGCCGATAGACGACGTCATCGATCAGGCCTTGATGACGCATCAACAGTCGGATGGTATCGGCTGGTATTGTGGCCAAATGAAAATGATCGGTGAGGTGAAGGCGTGGATCCGCAACTTCCAGGAGAGAAAGGATATGGTAGGCGCAATTTTCCTTGAAAAAGAAATAATCGAAATACGCATTCCCTAATTCCCAGGCATGCATGAGCAAGCGTAGAATTTGTTCTTGGGTGAAATTCAATCGATATTCCCAAATGTCCCGATTCTCAATGTCCCGGTATTCTTGAACCTTCATATAATAAGGAATAGTGGTAAAAAAACCCTTGTATCCTCCGAAAATGCCTTTGTAGGCAAATTCAATCCCAGCGTCAGGGGGAACCTCGGCGGCATAATTAATGGTGTAGGCTAAAATGCGGGTTTGAGCCGTTTGGCCCTGTTGGTCGATCCGCAAGAATGAGTGGCCGAACATTGAGGCCGGGTTGTCCATATAGGCGGACGGAAAGATGAATGTAATCGATGCAGGATTTAAATTGGTGAGCCACTGATGAAACCGTTCGCATGGATTTGGAGTCATTTGGGCATCCGTAAACTGTAATTGTTCTTTCAGCCAGTGATAGCGGGCGACAAAGGCGCATTGGGCTGGTTGCTGGGATCGCCCGACCAATTCATTGGAGAAAAATTGAGTAAGGGTGGCTTCCAACTCCCGCTTAGGATTGGTCTTTCCATCTGGGGAAAGAAAAAACCCCGGGTCATCAACCTCGCTGGTATAGCCGCCCCCAAGGGTTTTTCGGTAATGAAGAAGCCGATGCCAGTAACGATCAAGGTGGAGTTGGTGGGTGACGGCTTGATCGATGAGTTTTTGGAGGGATGTTGGTGGAGATTCCTGCGCGTGGGCCAACCCAGGTAGGAAAAGCAGGACGATATAGAAAATGAGTTTTACCACATGAGGATTGGAGGCCTTGAAAAGGAGGCACCGACCCGAGTGGTCGGTGCCTATGTGTGATTTAATTGGAGGGGGTAGCTTGTGCCAACATTGGTTGATCGGCCATGGCATCATGAATGGCTTTTACCACAGCCTTGGGGGAGTTTTCTCCCGACTGAATGAATGTTGCATATTTCTCCTGAGTCATTTTGAAAAAGGAGGAGTGTTGTTCTTGAGGAATGCCCATGAGGGTAGCGAGCGAGGCGAGATGTTCACCTTGGCCTTGAGCCATTTCCTGAGCCAGATTGTCAAAATTAATAGCCGCAAACACATTTACCTGTTCAGCCGAAAAAATGGTTCCATCATTGGTGCACCCTGAGGTTCCGGTACTGATTCCAAAGGTTTGGGAGCCGAATGTTCCATTTGTGGTGGCCATCAGGACCTGTGGCGCAATTTGTTTTTGTCCGGAATAGTCGCTCCATGCCAGTTTTCCGAGACCACAGCCCGGTCCATTATCCGGATGAGCCGCAAAGACTGTTCCTCCTCCGCCAATCATGAGCATCGAAGCTGCGAGCAATAAGACCGTTCGGTTAACCATACCGTTCCTCCTTAAAAGGGTGGTTAAGAATACGAACCAGGTTGTTCAAATGCTGCAAGTGCAATTATAGCAAAAACTTTTGAATTGAAAAGGGAAAATATCTGAAGCTGTTTAGTCGGTCTCGGATGCTTCATTAAAGGGCTTCCTTGCACCGAATCCTGACACACCATTGCGCCTTCTTAAGGGGATGACGTAAGTACGGGAACATCAGAAGCGCCATGAGTTTTTAGTAGCTTCTGTAATGTGTCATGAACCTTTTGATAACGGGGGTGAAGGGTGGTCAGGGCACTCAGGGTTGCCATGGCCCGCTCAATCTGTCCTGTTTCGACGAGGAGTGTAGCCAGATGGAGCCATCCCGAAAGATATTGGGGGTTGTGGTCAACGAGATCCTGAAGAGTCGTAATCGCTTCGTGGGGGTATCCTTCGGAGAAGCGACGTTCGGCGAATTGGGCATATAATTGAAGATCCAACGGGGAAAATTGAAGGGAATCGGATTCTAATTCCAAGCAGTGTAACTGGGGCGGGCGGGGTATTGACGAATTCGGGAGTGTTTGTATTTTTCGTGTCATCAAAAAATCATGGCTATGCCCAGGCTTGGAATCGGAACACCTCAGGCGAGGCTCAAGGTGGATGTCAAACCCATTTTGGCCCAGTTTCTGGCGGAGTTCGGATGAAGGATACGAGCGAATGCCGATCGTATCTTCCGGTGGGTTGTCCAGATAAGAACCAAGGGGGAGTTGAAAAACGAAATATCCTTGTGATTTAAGTACCCGGTTGATTTCCTGGAGATACCTCACAAAAACCGAACGTGGCATATGCTGAAAGGTGACATAGCTATACACCAGATCAAAGTGATTGTCGGGAAATATTTTAAGATCCATCCCTGAGCTTTCATGGGTGGTGATGTGAGGGTGGTCCGACAGCCAAATTTTGCTTTGGGCGATCATTCTGGAGGATACGTCGACTCCCGCCAGTTCATGAAAATACGGAGCGAGGGGTTTAAGGACGCGGCCGATTCCGCATCCGACATCCAAAACTCGCCATGAGTGTTCATAGATTCCCTGAAGTTTGGTCAGGAGAGCTTGGGCGGTGTCTCGTCCGGATTTGGCAAAAATCTCCTCGGTTTGATAATCCTCGGTTGCAATCCAAAATCGTGCATGGTGTTGAGCGCGACGGTTCCAGTCACGTTTCATTTTTTCTTGTAAGGTCATGGTTTTGCCCCGGTGAAATTGTTAATTGAGAAAAATTGCCACGTCACTCTCGAATGTCGCAGCAAGAGAAGTTGCGAATGGTGAAAGGGGGAAGGCGAAAATTCGACCAATGGCTTTGAAAAGGTCGCAATGCAGTTGTCATTGAAAGGATGAAAGGCAAGTATTTTGCCAAACACAAATGGAGGTATTTTTTTTTAAGAAGGTGCGATTCTGCAGGATTCCAGCGAATGGAAGTCAACGGACGTTCGAGTGGATGCCCTTCATGGGTAGGAGAGAATGGATGAAGCAGGAAATTTCTACCCAATGCAAGAGGAAAAGCGATGTCATCTTTTTTTACCTGCAATGACGGTTTAATTTTTTGATGATGACGGCAGACTTTACCGGCCGTTTGGGCGGCCATAGTGATAACGCACCCAGGAATAGGCTCAGGATTCCCAGGAGGATCAAAGTCGTTGTGGAATCCGGGCGATTGATTTGTTCCATGTATAGACTTTGAGCGTGCTCCAGCACTTGATCTGCTGCTGAAACCCCACCTAACAACATCATGGTCATCATAGACCCGATTACCATTCCGCCAAAGATCTGTAGCATCCGGCTCCTCCAGGGAAAATATTACATAAAAGGCGAAACACTTTGTTTGAGACGCATGGTAAGCCTGTGGATCTACCTTAAGCTGATAGTGGGAATGCCTGAAATACCACAAAGGCATGAGAGGAGAAATTATTCTGACAATAATTCAGCGGAAAATAATAACAACTGATTGTGTGGAGGCGTGGGGAGGGAGAGGCAGGTCAGAATCCGATTGCTTGACGACGTGGGAGGGAAAAGTGTGAACCGGTTTTAAGGAATGATCACAACCCGGACTTGAATGTTATCGTTCCAGGGCTAGATGAACGACGGACAGAAATTCCCGGAAATTACAGGGTTTATCTAAGGCGGCAAAAACGCCGAGCTGCTGAGCACGGGTTTTACTCGTATCATCGAGATTTCCACTTAAAAGAATGATTGGTGGGAGGGCCAATAAGCCGTCGCTATTTCCTTGTAATTGCTCGATAAAATCAAGCCCCCCCATCACAGGCATTTGGTTGTCACTCACTATAAGGTCTACGGACTTTGTTTTGAGGCAGGTCAGGGCTTCCTGCCCATTGGACACTTCCAGGCATTCCAGCCCTTGAGATTCCAAGACCAAGCGTAAAGCGTCCCGGGCGTTGAGATTGTCATCCACTAAGAGAACTTTGGGGGGAAGTGAGTGGGGCATAAGCATATGGAGATTTGAGAAATGAAAAATATATTCGTATGCTTTATACCTTAACGGACGTGAGGTTTATGTTGTCTATTGGTCAAAATGCCTAACAGAACGCCAGCCATCCCAAAAGTCCCTCATTATTAAGAGGAGCCGGAGGTGTGGAGTGAGAAACCCCTCCTGTGTTTTCAGGAAGTGTGGCCGTAAGCGATGCCAATGGAAGCGAGGCGCATTTTAGAGATATGGGTCCTCGACTAACGCCTGCCAACCTTTATATTTCAAACACCCTTCAAGAGTATAAACTTGAGGGGGGATGGTCATCGCCGCTTCCCCGCCTGCGACCAAGGCGGCTTCGCAATCTGCCTTGTCCTTCGCAAAGACCGAAGCTGAAGCACCAGGTTTATACCATTTTACAGGCTGAGTCGAACATCCGCTTGTGACTCCAATGAGCAAGCCGATAAAGGTTATGATCAAGACCCATTTCCGATTGTTGTTCATACCTGCTCCTCCCGAGTCGCCGACTGATGCCAAGGAAAAGAGGGGGGATTTTAATTCCTTTTGGAAATGTTTTCAATCCAGAAAAAGGGGTGTTGGTGCTGGTGGATTGGTATCAGGCAAGACCCAATCGGTATGAATAGGAAAAAATTAATAGGTTTGGCGGCAGGTGTCAGAGTTCCTGTCCAATTTGCTCTAAGGCCCAGGACGACCACAGATAGACCGTGGGCGTTGGATCGGAGTTGCGTGCCTGCTCCAATGCGGGCATCTCCCTCTTTCCTCCTAATTTTCCAAGTCGATAGGCGGCTTCGGCACGGACTCCAACATTGGGGTCCTCAAGTACTTGGATTCGTAATAACGGGAGTCCTCGATGATCGCCCAACTCACCAAGTCCGGCTATCGCAGCTTGTCGAATGAATGGATTCGGACTGCGACTGGCTTCCAGAAACACTGCATAGGAGAAGGGAAAAGAGAAATGAGAAAGTGCCTGCACAATTGCCAGTTGCGTCAAAGGTGTGGCAATGTCAAAGGCCTCTCCCAACACCTGCATCATATCTTCAGAGACATTTGTGCGGCCAAGGGCCAAAGCCGCCGCCTGCCTGACCGAATCCGATGGATCGGCCAATCGTTGAATAAGGCCGACTAAAGCGGGTTCGGTGAGATCATCACCCATGTTTCCCAGTGCCCAGGCACTCCATTGTCGAACTTCCTCGTCGGAATCGGCAAGCGAGTCAACCAAGCTTGGGATGCCGGCCGGATCGGCAATTTTCCCCAAAGTCAGCGCGGCCGTTCGTCGCATAGAAAGGACAGGGTCTTGTAATAACGGCACCAGGCGCAGAGTAACCTGTTCGGGGGGGGCTGGTGGAGGTTCATTGACGCATCCCCCTAATAAAATAAGATAAAGGATACCAGCAATCCCTAATCGGGAGGCCGGGAAGGAGTAAAGTAGGAGGGAGGGCAAGGAAGGAATGATTAGGCGGAACCTGAAGGTTCCTTCGGGTTGATGGGTTGTTTAGCCAGTTCGATGCTTTCCTGCATTTCTTTTTCTGCGGCTTCAAGTTCAGCTTGAATGGATCGCATTTGAGGATCGACAGAATTTCGAATGTCAGCGGCGGCATCTTTAAATGTGCGAACGGTGCTTCCTAGGCTTTCACCAAGGGACTGCATATCTTGTGGAGCCAAGCCTGCTTTTTGAGATTTCATCGCAGCTTGTTGAGCCTGTACACGAGCCACTGCCTGTTTGTTGACGACGGCCGACGGCCGTTTCGTCAGCGGTTTGGCTTGTGCGGACTTGGGAAGGGGGGGGTATTGCCCGGATGCGATAGGTGCCGGTTGAGATTGTCGCTCCTCCATGGACAATGGCGCGGAGCCGGAGGGGGGGGCTTGAGTCTGCTGCGATGGTTGCGTGGTGCTTTTAGGGGCCTGGGGTGTTACGGTTTGTGGTCCAGCCCCCTGATAAAGAAGGGCTGCCGTCGTGCCGGGCGTCATTTCGGGTCCGGGTTGGTAAGGCTTATTGGTTGCAGGGGGAACAGAAGCATCAGGTTGTCCGGTTTGGGATGATGGGGCGGCGGCGGTTTGGTCGGGTGTACCCGTCGTTTCAGAGGTGGTGTCTGTAGGAGTGGGAATTTCAGAAACTTCTTTCTTAAATCCTTTTAAGGCTTTCCCGACCCCTTCCCCAATTTGAGGCAAGCGTCCTGCCCCGAAAATGATCAGAATAATGACCAGAATAATGATTAACTCTGAAAATCCCATGGTTCCAAACATGGGTAAACCCTTTCTTTGTGTACAAATAAAAGAGCGACCTGCTTCGACTGTATCTTCCAAGATTGACGAGTGTCAACCCAATTGGGGTAGGCTGCGGAGAGCGGCAGTTACCTGATGGCTGAAAAGCTCAGGAAAACGAAATTTCCAAGCCCTCCAATTCATAAAAGGACAAAGGTGTCACTTCTCAATCCACCAAACATTCCCTTATTTCGAATCACCCTGTTTTATGGCCCTGAGGTCCTCGAGGGTGCATCCCAAACAATACAGTGTGTCTTTAATGTCAAAAAACGAAGTTGGAAGGGGGGGGTGCAGGTCAGTATAAAACTTGAAAAGGCTCATTTGGAAATGTGGGATCAACAATTTAATTTTTCGGGATGGTTGGGTGATGTCCTGGCCGTGTTTCCAAAAACCGAACGTGCCGAATATCGTCAAAGAGCGCAGGATGTGTTGACTCAATTGATTTGTTTTTACAAATTGCAGGAATATATTAGTTCAGGCATTCAACAGAAAAATGTGGAAGTGGGTCCTGAACAGCTTGTATCGGAAACCCAAGAAGCCTTGTGTCGGGGGATAGAGGATATCAAACGGCACGTTCTGGTAGAATTGGACATCGGATCCGGTTGACGATGAATATATTGGTTCAGGTATAAAATTTGCTGGGGTTTGTTATATTTTGACGGATTGTTTGAACAACAATCAATAAGTCAATAAATTTACCCCAATCCACTTTAGAATAGAAGGAGGAAGCTCATGGAGCATCACAAAAGTATCTGGTCAAGGATCATGATGGGAAGTGTGAGTTTGGGGCTGTGTGTCATGCTGGTGTGCGTGACGGCATTAGGAACGCCGGGGCAGGTAAGGGCTGCGGATGCTGTGGAGGAAGAGTCCAGCGAAAGTCGGGAAGCCATGCTGGGGTTTGGAAGCGGGTTGCTGACACTGGTCTATCTTCCGGTTAAAACAGTGTATGCTGCTTTAGGAGGCATAATAGGTACCTTTGCATATGGTCTGACAGGGGGAGACCTTGAGACAGCTAAGCTGATCTGGGAGCCCAGTGTGTATGGGACCTATGTCATCACACCCGATCACCTCAAAGGGAACCAACCGGTTCGCTTTGTCGGGACGTCGCCCTATCAGGACGAATCCTTCATGACTGAAAAATAGTCACGGAGTTTACATTCCTGGGTATGCGCAAACCTCTCATCGGTGTCACGCCTGACTTTAATCCGGGAACCCGTCAGGATATGGGTGGCAAGGAACCTACCTATTTTTTACGAGCCCGATATGTACAAGCTATACAAGACGCGGGGGGGATTCCCTTGGTATTTCCATTGGTTAGAGGTCAAGCCCACCACAAGCGTTTACTCCAGTGTGTTGATGGACTCCTGGTAACAGGGAGCGGATGGGACTTGGCTCCTGAATTGTACGGGGAGCAACAGCGATTCAAATTTCAATTGATGAGTGAGGAGCGAGCCCAATTGGAGCTTGGGCTATCCAAATTGGCATATGTTAGTCGGATTCCCACCTTGGGAATTTGTGGAGGGATGCAATCAATGAATGTCGCTCTCGGGGGAACGCTCATCCAGGATATCCCATCCCAATGCCCAACCGTTCTGCAACATAGCCCCACAAAGTCAGCAGTGAAAATGGCTCACCCCGTTGATATCATGCCTGAAAGTCTTCTGTACAACATCGCCAAAAATCGGAGAATTCAGGTCAATTCATCCCACCATCAATCGGTCAAGGCCGTTCCGAAATGTATTCGAGTGACAGCCATCTCACCGGACGGTGTGATTGAAGCCTTTGAGGGTTTCTCACATCCCTTTTGGTTGGGAGTGCAATGGCATCCGGAATTCCTGTATCGGAAATTTCAGGTGCAAAAAAACCTGTTCGTGGCTTTTATACAGGCGGCCAAACGTGTTGCCGTTCATAAATAACGGCGAAACCTCACTATTATTTGTTTAAGAAAATTCTGAGCTTTTGGGGGAAGGCAAAGACCCCTCCTCGGTAGGGTCTTTTTTGGCCACTGTTGGCTTCGGTTTGCCATCGGAAGAAGCCTCTGAAGGTGGCGCGGGAGTTTTTGGTGCGGTCTCAGGTTTGGCGGCTGGTTTGGGAGGGGGAGTCGGTTTGGGTTTTTCGGGTTTTATGCCTCCTTCCCAACTGGGGCCTGTGTACATTTCATCGGCTAATCCGGTTTGTTTCCATTTGGCTTCGAAATCCGCCGCCGCTTTATTTGGTGTATCTCCAACACCGACGGTCCGGTTCCAGGGATAGATCCGTGGAGAAATTTGGCAGATGGAGCCGTCCTGCCGCATGTAAAGAGCAATGGGATTGCCCCGGTAGGGGCCCAGAATAATATGAACGGTTCCGACAAACTCGGGAAGTGATTCCATAATACAGACCATAAAATAAAAACATCAAAAGGACAGGTATAGTGCCATAGCCCTACCTGAAGTGCAAGATGGACCTAATGCGCAAGCAGATGGCATGAAAAATGTGGGCTCATTTGAGCAAAAAATCTATCAAGAAAAGGTTGTTAGCGGACGGGGCGGGTATCGGATTCCGGATCGGCTTTTTTAAAAAGGAACAAAGCCAGCATCAAGACAAAAATAACCAACACATGTAGGCCCATGTCCATTAAATAGTGGCGGAACACTTCGTCGGGCACCGAGGCTTGGTGAGAAAATTCGGCTCCGGCGGTCAGGATACGCCTGACGGAGGCAATTACTCCTACATGAAGAAACGGTTCTAAACGAATGCGGTCGGATTGCAGAAATCCCAAAACGGTTCGAAACAACTCCAGTAAAATAATGACCAACAGCAAATCGTTCAGCAACGTGATTGTTGCCGGCAAAAAGGCTTGTTGGACCGATTGGGTATAAGCGAACCAGCTGTACCCAAACACCAGCATGCCCACAAATAAAAAACTCAGGCAAGCGGTGATGTACCCCCACCGGTCCAGCCACTGCATCCACCGGACCCATTGTTTGATCGATTCTGGTGTCCACCCAAGCATAAGGTAAATGTCGCCGGCTATGCCGTCCCGCTTTGTGAGGTATTGCCTTCCTCCTGAGATCGCATTTGGCCGAATTGAAAGTCTTGTATGGCTCCGGCTCGGATGGAAAGGCCGCAGCAACGAACTTCTTGAAAGCCTGCGCCTCCATCTATTACCATCATTCGGAGTCCGCAGGCATCCGGATCAACTTTTTTCTCATCCAGGGTCATGCCAATTGACAGGTGCCCCTTCTTCCGCCCACGTTCCTGACGAAAGCTGGGAACGATATCCTCCTCCGTCAATTCATGTCCGCAACAAATGATTTTTCCAAATCCCTGCCCTCCATTCATGACCTTTACGACTAGGCCACAGGAGTCGGGAAAGCGTTTGTATTCATCAATGATATCGCCTTTTTTCAGAGCCATGGCATGTTCTCCTGAGCAAAAAACATTGAAAAAAAGGTGAGGGGCCGATGATGCCTCATGCTGGAAAGCGGTAGCTAAACAAATTGGCGGGGAAAAAGTCCAGAATATCCCACCACCAAAGTGTGGTTAAATGAATGGCTGTGCCTGTGCTTGGATCTTTCCCAGAAGTTCTCGGTGAGCGGGAATCCCGACAAGTTTTGGCGTCATGGACGGGACCACGGACGCGCCGGGATGGGCGAATTTCTGTTTGATGGCACCTAAACGGGAAAGGCTGGTTTCCAGTCTTCCTGGGTCGATTTCTCGTGATACCACCGCATGTCGAACAGCCTCCAGGGCTTGGGTTTCCAGAGTTTGAGATCGACAGATCAGGATGATGTCGACCCCGGCTTGAAGTGACCGGACCGCCGCGTCTCCAGCCGAGGAGTGATCCAGGATCGCCCGCATTTCCAGATCATCGCTGAAAATTAAACCCGAAAAATTCATTTCCTTCCGGAGTAATCCGGAAAGGATAACGGGGGATAAGGTCGCGGGATGCTTGGGGTCCAGGGCAGGGTAATGGACATGCGCGGTCATTATAGCCTCCAGTCCATGGTCAATGGCGTAGCGGAACGGCGGCAATTCCACTTCCTCCATGCGGGCGCGCGAAGCCGATACCAGAGGAAGTTCCAAATGGGAGTCCGTGCTCGTGTCCCCGTGACCGGGGAAATGTTTGCCGCAGGCCAGCACAAGATGATCGTGCAGTCCTGCAACGGTCGCAGCGCCCATGAGACTCACCCGTTCCGGATCGGTTCCGAAAGCCCGATTCCCGATGATGGGATTGGCGGGATTGGTGTGCACATCCAACACGGGGGCCATATTCATATTGATACCCACTGCACGTAATTCTCTGGCGGTCACAGCGGCGGCTTGATAGACCAATTCTGTCGAGCCGGAACAGGCTATCGCCGCGGCAGAGGGAAAAATCGTAAAGTCGGCCGGCAGGCGGGAAACCCGACCCCCCTCCTGATCAATGGCAATAATGAGAGGAATATCGGCATTGACTGCCTGCAATTCGTTGGTGAGATGCGCGATTTGCCCCGCATCAACTAAATTCCTTGAAAAAAGAATCACGCCACCCGGACGATACTCCTTCATCCAGGAGCGAAGGTCCGGCGTCACTTCCGGACCTTCGAACCCGATCATAAAAAGTTGTCCGATACGTCTGATCAGTGGAGCACTAGAGCCAGCCACACAGCGTGTCCTTTCATAAGCCGACAATGAATCAAATGATCTGTCCTCCTGATTCCGACGTGTAGTCTGTTCGGAAGTGAGTGACATTCCTTGGTAGACCGGGGGGGCACCTTGGTATGTTACGACTTTCCTGAACCGGCGGTTTGATTGAGCAGATACTGAATCAATAGCCTGGTCCCGGTTCCGGTGGGCCCTTTGGGAATGTAGGCCCGTTCGGAGGCACTCCAATCGGTACTGGCAATGTCCAAGTGTGCCCACGGATAATCCCCGATAAACTGTTTGAGAAACATGGCGGCGGTTATTGTTCCTCCACCGCGTCCTCCGATGTTCCGCATATCCGCAACATCACTCTTCAATTGGTCAAAATATTCGTCCCAGAGAGGGAGTTCCCATACCCGTTCCCCGGCGACCTCCCCGGCCTTTTGTAAGTCGTGTTTCAGCGTTTCGTCCGTGCCCAACATGCCGATCGCAAACTGGCCCAACGCCACGATGCAGGCCCCGGTCAAGGTGGCGATATCGATGACACAGGCAGGTTTGAGTCGTGTGGCATAAGCCAGGCCATCGGCTAAAATCAAGCGACCTTCTGCGTCAGTATTCTGAACTTCAACCGTTTTTCCTGACAGCATTTTCAGAATATCACCCGGCTTGGTGGCTTTTCCTCCCGGCATGTTTTCCGCAACGGGGAGAATGCCGGCCACATTTAAGGGTAATTTGAGCCGGGATGCCGCCCTGACGGTGGCAAGAACCTCTGCCCCTCCGGTCATGTCGGCTTTCATTTGCTCCATATTTTCTGATGGTTTCAGGGAGATGCCTCCCGTGTCAAAGGTCACGGTCTTCCCTACGAACACGATGGGTTTTTGTGTGGGGCGACCGCCTGAATAGGTCAGAATAATGAATTGAGACGGTTCGGCGCTTCCACGAGAGACACCCAGTAGGCCTCCCATACCCAATTTTTCCTGCTCCTTTTTATCCAGGACCTTCAGGCGAATTTTTGACTCCCTGGCGATTTTTCTGGCTTCCGCTACCACCCGTGACGGGGTCATCACATTCCCTGGATGGTTGCACAGATCACGCACAAAGCAGGTAGCCTCACCTAAAATCTGTCCGCGCTTCGCCCCTGTTTTCAGAGCCGTCCCCTCCGATTCTTTAGCGACGAAGGTCATGGTGTTTGGACCGGCTCCATTTTCCGGTCCGTCCGTTCGATAATCGGTGAAACGGTAATCGCCTAAAATGGCGCCTTCCACCATCACCTGTGCGATCCCATCGGCATGCCCTAGGGCTTTGGAGGTTTCGGGCATGATACACGCGAACCCTTTGGCTTTCACCTGTCGAACGCGTTTGACGGCTGTGCCCATGGCCTGACGAATGCCTTCCAGCGTTAGTTGCCCTCTGGACCCCAGGCCAACCAGCAACACCCGTTTGGCCGGAATGCGACCATTGACGTGAATTAAGGTGGTTTGATTCCGCTTTCCTTCAAATTCCCCGCTCTTCTGTACCTCCGTCAATTGGCCCCCAAGGGTGCGGTCGAGGGCCTTTATGTGCTTACTCAGCGTTGTCTCTTTTTCGTAGGTCAGGCACACCAGGACCTCCGTGGTTGTGGTCGTAGCCTCACCGATTTTAACCTGAATGTTCATACGCCTCCTTTGAACGATGAAAGTGAATTACCAATTTCTTGCCCGATAGGAACAGGATTATGGCTGTCGCCGACAGGGTTAAACACCCCGGGCCTGAGGATCCCAAATAAACTTGTGGAGTTGGATCTGAAATCGCACCGGAAGGCGGTCTTCCAGAATCCATTCAGCCAACGGCCGTAGGTCCAGGGTTTCGAAGACCGGGCTTATCAGGATGGGGCACCGTGCCGCCAGGTCATGCCGGCGAATCACTTCGCGGGCCCATTCATAGTCTCGCCGGTCCTTTAGGACGAATTTCACTTCGTCTTTGGATTCAAGCCGTTCCAGGTTGTCCCAC
>JBDIVP010000055.1:0-15666 GCA_039794325.1 Candidatus Inrsubterrania sp. | reverse complement strand
CGTTTATGCTCATGGCTTACAGCGGACTGCCACAAACCGATGACCATTCCCAATCCTGCCGCCACAACCACATGCACACCCCAACGGAGGAACCGGTTTCGTTTTTCACCGCCTTCCGGACCGGCAGCCCCCATCCATCCGATTCCAAACCGTAAAAACCCCACACCGGTGCACATGGGAAATGGCATCGCTCTCACCCCAGCAGGCTGCATCGCCTGCTACAATAGATTGAAAATCACGGTTTCCAGCTCTAGGACCGCCAGTAGACTTCCGGCTCTCCCTAAACTGCGGCAGAGAAACGCCGTGTGATGCCCAGGGCCGCCAAAGCAGCGCCGGCGATGACAAAACCCGTCGCCGTCAGAGCGGGGTTCGATTCAACCCCCGGTGCGTGACTTCTACGGCAAACCCGCTTCCGGCAAGTCCGACCATTCCGGTTATCCCGGCGAGACTCCACACGCCAAAAGACAGCGGACCGGGCCGCTGGACGGCGGGCATCAGCCAATACACCCACAGAATGCGTAATCCGGACAAGCCGGCATATCAGGGGACTTGCCGCCTTCCTTCCTGTTTCAATTCAATTGCCTGTCCCTTCAGGATCGCCATCGGAATGGGAAACGTGCACACGATCAATCTTTGTCGCTCGGATAAAAATACTCCAAACAAAAATGGCAGAGATCATGACTGGTACCGGAGGGTACGGTTTTCACCCATTCTGGAATCCAATCCCATCGATCGTCCTCACGCACATGCTTGGTTTTTCGACAATGTGCGCATTGGTGGATGATCCCGTTTGAGTCCACATATTCCCAATCAAGTGATTTGTGTGTCCTCTGTAGCGTCAACGAATGGGGGGACTCCCGCAGCAAGGCATTGACGACGAGCCACCCCTCCTGCTTAGGAACCGGATAGACGGTCATCTGGAATTGCCTGAACACGCAATCACTGGAACATTCATAGACCAGCTGCCGGGGGTGCATCTGATCTCCCATAGTCCGCAAGGAATCATGGAAAAATTTCTCAAAAAATCTTTGCAGGGGTGGAGAAACCGCATCCATCATATTTCTACCAAGATTCCATTCCCTGGAAATCTGTGGTTCTCCATTATTGTCCCGCGCAAATTCCATCCAGGCCGGATTCACATAGGCCAAGGTAAAATCCTTCCACATGCCGTATACCGAGGAGGCATGTACTTCACACTTCAAGGGGTCAAACGGCTCAAGAATCTTTTGAAAACCCGGATGACAGCGATCGGTAAAAGAAGCCTGCATGGACAACCCACTCGAAAAGTATAGATGATGGAATGGCTTGAGAACGAAGAGTATTCAGGATACTATCGGTATCATCTGGTTTAAACTCAAACCATGGGATGTTTGGGGGTTTCTTTGACACCCCGGTCAAGAGCACGTTATCCATGGGAGAATCCATCATCAGCATGAATAGCCTCTTGCCCCGAGATTCCAAAATTGGGTGCCGGCAATGCATTGCGCGGTACCCTTCATGACAGGGAGGGGTACCTCCCATGCCGATCTGCAGGTCAGGCTAGGTTTTGTCGTCCATGCGGGGTGGTAAAATCCTGGTCGGGACCGAGGGGGACGATACGGGTGGGATTGATATCATCATGGGTCACGTAATAATGCCGTTTGATATGATCGAAATCGACGGTATCGGCGACCCCCTGATACTGATAGAGATCCTTTACATAGCCGAAGAGATGGGGATAATCCACCAGGCGGCGAATATTGCATTTGAAATGACCATGATAGACGGCGTCAAAACGGATTAAGGTCACAAATAACCGCCAATCCGTTTCCACGATTCGATCGCCGAACAAATACCGTTGACCGGACAACCGCTGCTCCAATGCATCGAGCATAGCGAACAACTCCCGGACCGCGGATTCATAAGCCCCTTGAGAAGTGGCAAATCCGGCACGATACACGCCGTTATTGACTCGCTCGTAGACCTCATGGTTCAACCGGTCGATTTCTTCCCGGAGGTCCGTCGGATAATAATCCTCCCGGTTGCCGGTCAGGGCATTAAAGGCACTGTTGAACATCCGCAACATATCATCGTCGGAATTGCTGACGATGCGGCCGGCTATACGATCCCACAGGACCGGCACGGTATACCTCCCCTGATAGCCGGGATCCGTCCCCACATAGGCCTCGCGGAGATATCGGAAGCCATTGACCGGATCGATGGAGTGGCCGCGCCCTTCGCGAAAAGCCCAACCCCGGTCGTCCCGAATGGGATCCACCGCCGTCATGCCGATCACCGGTTCCAACCCTTTCAAATGGCGGAAAATGATCGTCCGATGGGCCCACGGGCAGGCCCAGGAGACATAGAGATGATACCGTCCGGTTTCCGCCGGATAACCCGAACGGCCGTCCGCGGTCACCCAGTCCCGGAAGGCATCTTCCTGCCGGTGAAAGGAACCGTCTTCATCTTGCTCATCCGGAAATTGTGCACGGCCGGTCATGAGGGCATCCCTTGGGAGGTTCCCAATGCCTCCACGGGCGCCGGAGAAAGCCTGATGCCCGCCTCTTGAATCTCCCGATAGGGAAGCAGCCAGACCAGGGATTCATCGTGCAGATCACCGACTTGGATTCGATTGCCCCAGGGATCCCGGAAATCGCAGCGGAAGTCCGGGTGAACATCCAGTCCATATTTCTTCGTCACTTTTTCCCTGACTTCCCGGATCTGTTCTTCATCCCTGACCATGATGCCGAAGTGTTTCGTTCGGTCCGGTTGAAGCGTGTTGACTTCAAAGATGGCCAGGAATTGATGTTCTCCCAGTTTGCACCATGCCGCGCCTTCCCCACCGCGCAACATTTCCAAATTAAAGACATCCGAATAAAACTCTACGGCTTTCCGGGCATCGTCCACCTCAATCGCCACATGATTGACCCCATAGACATTGACCGCCATAACCCATCCTCCTTGTTCGCCGGACCTCCCGTTATATGTTGGTAATGATCACCCGTTCATTGGTTTCGCCTTTTCCCTTCGCTTATCGTCCATCCGATCCTCTCCCTCTTCTCCCTATTATCTTTTCCCTTCTCACTTTCCCCTTCATGACTACAGTCGCAAGGGCTTGATGGGAGCCAAAACCACCTTGGGATCGCGTTTCCAGTCAACAGACGGATCATCAACATACAGCTCCACTTCATTACCATCCGGATCATGGAGATACAGGCTTTGACTGACCGTATGATCACTCATCCCGCCAATCGCCACACCCGCCCCCTCCAGATCCAGTTTAGCTTGACGCAATTCCTCAAGGCTGTTTCCGACTTTGATCCCGATATGATAAAGCCCCCGCCGCCTTCCTGGAGGGGGGCCCGGCACATCGCCGACCTGGATCAATAAGAGTTCATGATGCGTCCTTCCGGATGTCAGGGCAGCCGCCTGCCCCCCGAATATCCGTCCGACCTCCTGAAATCCCACCACATCACGGTAAAATTCGAGTGACTGTTCAAGATCCTTTACATAAAACACGACATGCCCCAAATATTCGGCTTTCATGCTCACCCATCCTTTATTATCTTATTTCTCCTTTGGCACTTTGGAGGCAGCACCGATCGCATCCAAGCCGGCTTGAGCGCAGGCGGCATCCAAATGCCCCCCCGGGGCTCCACCCACGCCGATTCCACCGACGACCTCTCCTCCCAACTCAACCGGCAATCCTCCTCCTAAAATCAAAATCTGTTCGTTCATATCCCGTAACCCTTGGATGGCGGGCATTTTGGCCATCATGTCGGCGAATTCACCGGTCGGCCGCTTCATACTTGCCGAGGTATAGGCCTTCTTCCGGCTGCTGTCGACCGTATGGGGACCAGCCCCATCTTCCCGGATCAACACCCGCACCACACCCGAGCGATCCACAACCGCCACACTCACACGGTAGCCGTCGGCGGTACATTTTTCCAAAGCCGCATGGGCGGCCTTGTCGGCAATGGAAAAGGGCAACACCGACTCCTTGGGCAATTCTCCGGCCATGGCCCCTCCGGCCCCCAAGCCCACCAGGCACAAAGTCAAAAACCCCGCGTTCCGCAACCGATCCACCCCATCACCCACATTCGATAAATTTTGCTTCATCTGAACCTCCTTGATAATGAGTTAAAACATAAATATTAGGGTATCCTTGGTCCGACCAATCCATTCAGCCTCGGTTTGATCATACCTGCTACAGATTTTCATTCTGACCGAGGCGGTTACCGCGCCCCTGCCTCCTCCAGCATGACGGCAATTTCTCGAAACCCCCTGTTGCGGGCATGTTGAAGAGGGGTGATGCCATCCCCGTCAGGTATGTTGACATCGGCTCCTGCCTCAATCAGCAAGCGGACGATCTCCTGATGCCTGGGCCCGCCCTGACTCAGGACAATGGCTTCCAACAGCGCCGTCCAGCCTAATCGATTGACATGATTCACATCCACCGGAGTTTGGAGAAGCAGTCTGACGGTCTCCACATGTCCCCGCTCCGCCGCTGGAATCAGGGCCGTCCCCCCATAGCGGTTATACAACGAAAAATCAGGATTGGCTTCCACCATCAGGCGCAATAGCTCCAAACGTCCTTCTGCACCGGCCAGCAACAAGGGACTGTCCTGCCGGTCATTTTGAATATTCACATTGGCACCGGCCCGTATCAACATGGTCCCCGCTTCCACATGATTGCGATCAACCGCGATCAATAACGCCGTGCGTCCCTGTCCATCACGGCTGTCCACCGGCACATTGTTCTTCAACATCCTGTCGATGGCTTCCACATCATTGTTCGTCACAGCCTCAAGAAACATCTTCGTTTCGAGTGCCTCCCCGTCTTGAGCATACACCGCGACTCCGACACCACTCAGCACCACCATCATACCGAAGACGATCGCTCGTTTCATGAATTTCTCCTTCTGCACGTACCCCTGGCCTACAGATCATTTTTCAATTTCATCAGAAACTGAGAAGCAAATCCGATGCCTCGCGATTGAGGCGGACGACTCCTCTCTCGCCATTTTGATCTGAGAATAATACTTGAATGTTTTTCGTGGCGGGTAAAACATGAAGAAGCAGAGCATTTCCCGCCTAATCCCCTCACGCTTCACGCTGTATGACCAACGGATGGATGGTTATGAAGAGATTGTATTCGGAAGCCTGTGGAGACAGGACTCCCTAGGTACGAAGGCCTCTTGCCGAAGATCCTGCCGATATGTCGGCAAACTGCCGATCATTCGGCATAGCCCGGTCGGGTTAATCCCAGCTTTTTCATTTTGGACTGGAGTGTGGTGCGTTTCATCCCGAGTTTGGCGGCGGCACCCAGTTTTCCCCCAATAATCCAATTGGTTTCCTGCAAGACGTTGTGAATGTGTTCCCGTTCGTGCGCTTCCAGGGTGAGCCCCGAAGGAACATTGTGTTTCACCCGATGTTTGAGTTCGGCCAAGGGGACCGCCAATTCATTTCCCTGAGATAGGATGACGGACCGTTCAACCAGATTTTCCAACTCCCGCACGTTCCCCGGCCACGTATACTTGTGGAGTACTTCCATGGTCTTGGCTGGAATGGTATCGATGGTCTTATTCATTTTCCGGGCATATAGTTGGGCGAAATACCGGACCAGAATGGAAATGTCCTCCATCCGTTCACGAAGGGGGGGCACGGTAATCGGGAAGACATTCAGGCGATAATACAGGTCGCTGCGAAATTGATTGGCTTCCGCCATGGTCAACAGATCACGGTTCGTGGCCGCCACCAACCGGATATCCACCCGGATGGTCCGTGTGCCTCCCAACCGTTCGAATTCCTTTTCCTGAAGCACCCGCAACAATTTCGATTGGAGATCCAGCGGAATTTCGCCGATTTCATCCAAAAAGATCGTGCCCTTGTCGGCCAATTCGAACCGCCCCACTTTTTGCGTCACAGCACCGGTAAAGGCACCCTTTTCATGGCCGAACAGTTCACTCTCCAACAGCCCCGTGGGGATAGCGGCACAATTCAACTTGACGAATGTGTGCCGTTTTCTGCCGCTCAGGTCGTGTAGGGCCCGGGCGATCAATTCTTTTCCGGTGCCCGTTTCCCCTTGAATCAACACGGTCGAATCGGTCGGGGCCACAATCTTCAGCTGATCCAACACCGCCTTCAGGGCCGGGCTCTCGCCTATGATGTCCCGGAAATTCTGCTCGCTGCGAATTTCCTCTTCCAAATATAATTTTTCCTTCGCCAGGCGTTCCTTGCTGTCCGTCACACTCTGATACGACAAGGCATTATCAACCGCCAGCGCAATCTGATTGGCCACTTGGGAGAGCAACGCCACTTCCGCATCCGGAAATCCATTGTCCTGGCGGCTGCCGATATTCAAGGTTCCCACCACCCGCTTGGGAGAAGACAGCGGTACGGCACAGACCGATTGAATGCCTTCCTTGCGCAACAGATCAATAAATTCCGATCGATAATTTCTCAAGGCCTGAAGGGCCGTCACGACGGGACGCCGCGACCGATAGGCAGTGCCGGCCGGGGTATCGTCGATTTCGGTCTCCAGCCCTTCCTTGATGAACCCCTTACTGCCCGGAAAGTCCAGGATATGAGTCCGCATGCGTTCCGACCGGGGGTCATACAGCACCAAACTGGTGTAATCATGCTTGAGGCTTTGCCGGAGACATTGGCTGATTTTCTTGATAAGGGTGCGCAACTCTAGCGTGGACACCACGGTATTGTTCACCTCCAACAACAGCTTGAGGCGATCCCGCTCATGCGTGAGCTCACAGTGATGGATGACATTATCCACCCCGACCGCCACGAGTTTCGTCACGTGTTGCAGAAACTCCAACTCATCCTGGTCGTATCGGCCGATGGTTTGGCCGGCAAAGACCAACGCGCCCAACCGTCGCAACGCGGTCGTCAGCGGAACCACACACAAGGATTGAATACCGTCTTCCCTCATCAAGGTCATCGATTCGGGAAAGCGGTGCTCCCGGCTTACATCCTTAATGACGACCGGCTGTTGCGTCTCCCAGGCCAACCCGGCCGGATGGGCATCCAGACGCCAGGTTTTTCCCCCTTCGATATCCGCCGGAACATTGCTGTGGATCAGATGGTCTTGCATCAAATTGGATTCAGGGAGGTGCAACACTAACCCGATAAACTGAAACGGCACGATCGGCGGAAGTTGCCTGGAAAGATCTTGAAGCAGCCCGGTCAAATCCTGATGGGTGATCAACGATTCGGCAACGTCGAGCAGGGCTTTATATTGAGGAGAGCACGTCAGGGATTGGGGGGAAGGGGTTCGTTGATCCATGGGCGCCGTTCAATAGAAGGAAACGATAGCAAAAGCCTTATGCCGCCGTCAGCACGGGACGGTGGGTATCGCTTTGACCAACCATCCCGTTCTCCTTGACGGGAAGCGGCGTTTTGCCCCAACGTTTATGGCGCCAGGAGGTTCATGAGTTCAGCCCAGGTTTGGATGGTGCCGAGAATCGTAGGCTCTCCCAATTGCACGTTAAACGTATCCTCACGAACCATTCGCAGCGCGGTCATCAAATCGTTGAAAGCTACCATATCATTGGTTTCAAAAATCGTCAGAAAGTCCACATCCGACAATCCGGTCGCATGGTACAGTTTCCGGTTGATGGTCTTTAAATAAGGTAGAGTGGAAACCGTATGTTCCCGCATCATGACTACCCGTTCTTCCTTCGGCAGGTTCCACCAGGCTGCACTCTTCCGGATAGGGATCATGACGGCATACCGCGGCGGCTCTCCTTCGTATTGTGCCGATTTCAATTGCTCCAGCAAATCCGGAAAGTCCGGCGCATACTTCAATCCCTTGGTCACTCCGGTGACGGTATAGATCAGGTGCACATACCGCCCCAGCGCGGCACGTTGGAATTCCGTCAAAAACCGCTGATTCAGATGAAGGTCCGCCGCATGCAGACGCAGCATAAAATGAGAATGCTTCGTCAGCCCGTAGGTCCAATAGGCATCGACCGTAACCCGGTCTTGGAGGTCATCATGAAGTGCCGTGGCGTCTTGTGCTCCTTTCCGTCTTTCCGACGAGGATAACCGGCCCCACTCATCATCAAGTGTAAAAAGTGCAAAGGTACTGAAGATATGTGTATCGTCCCCCCGGGCTACACCCGGTACATGCACGTTCGTACACACCACCAGCAACACCAAGATCAATCCATACATACTGTTGCCTCCATTTTGGACCATAAACCGGCCCGTCATGCGGTTCAGCCTTTTGAATTGTATCATCAACAAACGCCTTCAAACACTTAAACATATACCGGTAAATTGAAAACCCATGCTCGTACAATTCCGGGAATATGAACCGTATCAAAATCATGAGGCATGCCAGCATAGGTTCAAGAAGCAAGTTAATCGGACCGAATCAGTACTCCAGGTCATCACAAACCCCACCAGTCAATCTCGTATGAGTTCGTTGGTGAATTCAACAGAACAAACACCCGACTGGAAGGATTATCCGGCACCACCATCCATCAAGACAATGGGAGAGAACCACCCATGTCATGAAACAAAACATTCGTCATCCATGAATCGGTTGCCTCAAGAGTTCCGACCTCGTAACCGGATTACTACTACTTGCGCACGCCATGCCGGTCTCGCTAAACTTTTAAAGGTAAGGGGTATTGCTCCATACTTTACGTCCCGCACCCCTTTCTTTTCATACGTACGCCAAAAGGCACGATGGCCATCGAGCCACAGGCGAAATTCTTTAATATAAAAATGAAGTTCGGAAATCCTATTGCACGACTTATCTTACCCTCCGTCTTTGCCCTCTGTCTTCTTTTGGGTCAAAGCCCTCAAGTCTTTGCAGAATCCGATCCACAGACGTATACCCTTGAATCCATCGTCGAATTGGCCCTTCGCAAGAATCCTCTTATTCAATCGGTGGAAGGAGCCATAGACCAGGAACGCGGTCGTCAAACGGCTGCCGGCGCCTATCCGAATCCCAATGTAAGCGGTACCATGGGGTATGGGGAACTCCGAGATGCCGGACGTGCCGGCATTGGACAATCAGCTCAGGTTCAGTCTCGCACAGAATACAATGTAACAATCGGCCAGCCGGTCGAATGGCCTTCAATGCGAGCTGCACGCCAACGCGTTGCAGAACTTGGCGTAGCCACTGCCCAGACCGGTCTCCTGGAAACCCGTTTAAACCTCACAGCACAGGTCAAGGTCGCCTTTTACAGCCTTCTCCTTTCACAACAGGAATCTGCTTTGGCCCGCCAAAATCTCGATATCGTTGAACAAGTGGCCCGAATCGTCAACATGCGGGTGAAATCCGGTGAGGCACCGGAATTTGAATCAATTAAAGCCGAAGTGGAAATTTTGAAAGCCCGGCAGCAGCTCACTCTGGCCGACAACGTGGTGCGAGTCAACCGCGTAGTGTTGGACACGCTGACCGGCGGAGAACTCGGATTTACCTATGTGGTCCATGGCGATTTTCTGGATATGCCGAAGGCATTGTTTATTGACGGGCTGATGACGCGCATGGCCACAGAGCATCCCACTATTCAGCGCTTGCTTCAATCTGTGGAACGGGCCGATTGGAAAATCGAATTCGAACGCCAATCCCGGGTGCCCAATGTCACCGTCAATGGCAGCTACTGGCGGGAACTTGGACGGGAGGCGGTTCAGGGCGGTCTTTCCGCCCCCATGCCGGTTTGGTACCGCCGACAAGGTGAAATTGCTTCATCTTTAGGTGTGAAACGTCGAAACGAAGCCGAAGTCTTGCGGGCCCGCAACGAATTGATGCGGGCTATCTACCAACATTTTCAAGACGCAAAAACCACAGCCGAGTTGATTAAGGTATTCGACAAAGGCCTATTGAAACAGGCCCAAGAAGCCCTTCGTCTGGCTCAATTCAGCTTTCAGCAAGGCGCTTCAAGCCTATTAGAAGTGTTGGACGCCCAGCGTGTTCTCTACCAAATCCAACGAGACTATGTGCGGGCACGTCATGAAATCTCGGTTTCCTTAACCTCTCTTGAACAGGCCGTCGGGGGAACCTTATGAAACACGACACCCCCGATACGGAATGTTTCTCCATTCCAGGAACCAACTCCAAATGGGTAAGGACTCGCAGACATACTGTTTTACGATTCGGAATGATTTGCGTGCTCATGTTCCTGGCTATCGGGTGCGAAAGAACGCCCACCGTCCCCAGCACCGAAGAACCGTTGACGGACACCTCCCCCGCCGACATCGTTCAACTGGCAGCTGAAGAATCCTCTCTGATCGGTATCGTGGTGCAGCCTGTCACCCGCGACAAATTCAAGACTTATCGGGAGTTCCCCGCGATCATTCAACCAAACCGCCACACTATGGCGAATATCACGACCCTCGTCCGCGGTCGTGTCGAAGATGTCTACGTAGAAATCGGTCAACAGGTGGAAACCAACACCTTACTCGCCGTTCTTCACAGTTCCGAACTGGGGCTGGCCCAATCAACCTACCTGAAAGCAAGAGCCAAACTTCATGTCGCCGCCCAAGCCTATACACGGGCTAAATTATTAGTCAAAGAAAAAGTCATCGGCACAGCAGAATTACAACGTCGGCATGCGGATTTGATCAGTGTTCAGGCGGACGCCAACGAGGCACGAAATCGCTTAGTTCTCCTTGGTGTGACTGAAGAGGAAATTCAGCGTCTCGACCGTACCCGGCATATCCGATCCCATGTGCCGATCGTGGCACCCTTTGCCGGGCGCATCATCAATCGGAATTTGACGCGAGGGGAAGTCGTGGAAACGACGGAAACCCTTTTTATCATTGCGGATTTGTCAGAAGTTTGGGTTTTGGCGAACATTCCAGAAAAGGATATTGGGTTCATCCATTCAAACCACAGGCCAGGGGGCACCCCAACGGAGATCCGAATCAATGCGTACCCCCAGGAAGTCTTTACCGGGACGGTCACTTATATCGCGGATGTGCTGGATCCGGTGACACGTACCATGCAGCTCAGAGTGGAAATCCCCAATCCGGACGGGCGGCTGAAACCCGAAATGTTCGCCAAGATCAGACTCTTTTCTGAATCGAAACCCGACCGGTTGGCCGTGCCGGAATCCGCCGTTCAGCGTGATGAGGACAGCACCTTCGTCTTCGTCAAACGAAACGAATCCGAATATGAAGTCCGCGAGGTTCAAATCGGGGAATCCAACGGGACCCACGTCACCATTCTCAGTGGATTGAACGAAGGGGATTCGATCGTCACGAGCGGGGCATTTGTCTTAAAGTCTGAGCTTGCGAAGAAAAACGCCTGATGTCCCGCTTGCTTGGGTTCTGCCTTCGCCAACGTCTGTTCATCGCCATCTTTGCGATCATGGTCGGAGCAGGAGGACTTTACGCCTTCCGAACCATTCCAATCGATGCATTTCCTGATGTCACCAATATCCTCGTCCAAGTCGTCACCAAAGCCCCTGGCTTATCGCCCGTGGAAGTCGAACGGCTTGTCACCTATCCCATTGAATTGCAGTTGACGGGTATTCCTGCCCTCACCACCATGCGTTCGCTCACAAAGGTGGGGCTGTCCATCATTACCGTCGTCTTTGACGATGCCATGGACATCAATCTGGCCCGCCAACTGGTGCTGGAACGGCTGAATGAGGTCGAAGAACTCCTCCCGCCGGGGGTGGAACCGACCATAGCCCCCAACAGCACAGGATTGGGCGAAGTCTTTCAATATTACCTGGAGGGCCCAATTGGCTCGATCAAGGATACCGAAAGGCAGAAGGAACAATTGATCACCCAGCGCACGTTTCAGGACTGGGTCATCCGGCCCATGTTAAAAAGCACACCGGGCGTAATTGACGTCAATTCGATGGGCGGCTACGTCAAACAATATCAGATCCTGGTCGAACCGGGTATGTTGCGAAAATACAATCTAACCCTTCGCGAAGTCTTTGAAGCCGTCGCCAGAAATAATGCCAATGCCAGCGGGAATATTTTGGAAAAATACGCCGAAAAGTATATCGTACGAGGCGTCGGCCTCCTTCGCAACATGGAGGACATCGAGCGCATTGTCGTGAAAGAAATCGGCGGAACACCCATTCTGGTCGGCAATGTCGCCACCGTGCAGATTGGTCATGCAGTCCGACACGGGGCGACGGTCCTGAACGGCGAACGGGAGGTGGTATCCGGGATCGTCCTGATGTTGCGAGGAGGCAATGCCCGGGATGTTGTCCAGGGGATCAAGGACCGGATTGAGGACATACACGCCAACAACATCCTACCAAATGGATGGCGTATCGTTCCCTTCTATGATCGCATCGAATTGATTACCGCGGCATTAAATACCGTTTACAAGTCCTTGACCGAAGGAGTTGTTCTGGTCGTGGTCGTGCTGTTCCTTTTTTTAGGCAATCTCCGAAGCGCACTGATTGTGGTCTGCACCTTGCTCCTTGCCCCACTGGCCACCTTCATTGTCATGGGACAAGTTGGGATGACTGCCAATTTGATGTCACTCGGCGGGCTCGCCATCGCCGTCGGCATGATTGTAGACGGTTCGGTGGTTGTAGTGGAAAACGTTTACCGGCACCTCTCACTTCACACAGCCAATCCGCTCTCACGATCAACCTTGATCATGACGGCAGTCAATGAGGTGGGTAAGCCCGTCATTTTCGGAATTCTGATCATCATCCTGGTTTTCCTGCCCCTGCTCACTCTCCACGGCATGGAAGGGAAGATGTTCAAGCCGTTGGCCTATACGATCATGATCGCCCTGTTGGTCTCTCTCCTCCTATCCCTGACACTGTCTCCCGTCCTCTGCTCCCTCCTGTTACAGCGCGGTAGCGAGCAAGACCCGTGGATCGTCCGGTTGGCTAAACGAGCGTATGCGCCCTCCCTTCGATGGGCCCTGGCTAACAGGAATATCGTCATGATAGGGGCGATTGGGTCGTTACTGGGCAGCCTCGCCCTGGTTCCGTTTCTTGGAAGAGAGTTCATCCCGATTCTGAACGAGGGCAGCCTCTCCCCTCTGACCATTCGCTTACCCAGTGTTTCCCTACCGACCTCGATCGAATTTGAAAAACGTATGCAGCAGGCCCTTTTGGAATTTCCGGAAGTCGAGATGATCGTCTCCAAAATCGGGCGGACGGAATTGGGAAACGATCCCCAGGATCCCAACGAGAGCGATCCCGTCGTCCGGCTTCGTCCACTCGATGAATGGACGACCGCAAAAACGATGCCGGAATTGATGCAAAAATTCCGCGAACGGTTGTCCCAAATCCCAGGAGCCTCCTTCCTCTTCAGCCAGCCCATCCAACAACGTGTCGATGAATTAATCTCCGGCGTGCGGACCGAAGTTTCGGCGAAGCTGTTTGGGAGTGACTTACAGACCTTACGGGACAAGGCCCAGGAGATTGCAGGTGTGCTCGGATCGGTGGAAGGGGTGAGGGATATCAAAATCGATCAGGTCTTTGGACAACCCTACCTGACAATCGATATCGACCGGGACAAAATCGCCAGGCACGGAATCAATGTATCGGATGTGAAGGAAATCATCGACACGGCGATCGGCGGGCGTGCGGCCACCCGCGTGTACGAGGGGCACCATCGGTTTGATCTCACCTTGCGGTATCCTGAACCCTATCGGGACAGCGTGGAAGCCATTAGCAACATTCTCCTCACCGCCGGAGATGGGGCCCTCGTGCCTCTAGGCGAACTTGGAACCGTGAAACGTGAAGAAGGACCAGGATTGATCAGTCGTGAACGGCTCCAGCGTTATGTGTCCATCGGCTTTAACACCATGGGCCGTGACATTGGCAGCCTGATCGCTGAAGCCCAAGAAAAAATGGTCTCCCAGGTGTCTCTCCCTCCTGGCTATAGTGTGGAATGGGGAGGATCATTTGAAAACATGGAACGGGCCATGGGCAAACTTCGCATCATCGTCCCACTGACCATCGGCTTGATTTTTTTATTGCTCTACTCCACCTTCAATTCCTTCCGACAGGCCGGTCTGATCATTCTGAATCTCCCGTTCGCCATGATCGGAGGTCTGGTCGCCCTATGGGTGACGGGAGAATATCTCAGCGTCCCTGCATCCGTCGGCTTCATCAATCTCTTCGGCGTCGCAGTCTTGAATGGGATCGTACTCGTATCCTATATGAACAAATTCCGAGAGGACGGCCACACGCTTGATGAAGCGGTTTTTTACGGAAGTCTGCTACGGCTTCGGCCTGTCCTCATGACGGCACTGGTCGCCTTACTGGGCCTTGCTCCGTTGGCCTTTGCGCAAGGAATCGGCTCCGAAGTTCAGAAGCCGTTGGCCATCGTCGTCATCGGGGGATTAATCAGCTCGACCCTTCTGACTTTGATCGTCCTACCCGTCTTATATGAGTGGGTGGAAAGACGCAGTGATGCCCAGGTTGAGCACCCTACCGAAACGCAGGTGTAACATGACTCAGGGAGAAAGGCCGCTTAATACAGGAACCGTCGGCTGAGTTCACCTTCACCAACCGTAATGGTCATCCTCGCTCATTTTTCCAGGAGAACTCCAAGGCCGTGGCCGAACATATCCAACCCTTCCGACAAACCTCACCATCCATTCAAAATCATCTCATCTCAGCGAATCGGACTAAATAAACAGAAAAATTACTTGGCAAATGTCATAATTTGTTTTAATGTCATCCTGAATGTCATGAATATCTTTGAACTGCCCTCACAACAATATATCTTTCGTTCAATAATCTGAAAGGAGTCACGCATGGCCATCAAGAAAGCGGCGAAAAAAGTTTCACGGACAGCATCCAAAACGGCATCCAAGGCCAAATCACGAGCAACCGGCACGGCCAAAAAAGCCAAATCAGCCGCCAAAACCGGAGTAAAGAAAACCGCTCGCGCCGCATCACAGGCCAAACGGGCGGCGGCACAAACGAAGAAACAAGCCGCCAAGAAAACCGCCAAAGCCGCCACACAAGCCAAAAAGACGGCCACTCGCCTGAAAAAGCGGGGGACCCAAAAGGCCGCTTCGGCAGGGAGAACGGTCGCCAAGAAAACCCAAACGGCCAAAAGTTCCGTTCGTCGTGCCGCCAAGAAAGCCGGAAGTACGGTTGGAGCCAAAGTCGGCAAAGCTCTACACACGGTCGATCAGGTCGTCAACCAGGCCAGGGATTTAGGGAAAAAGTTTTTACGGTAGGTGCGGTCAAATGACGGGTGAAGGACAACACGGAATTCGTGAAGAGGCCGGCAATTACTCGCCGGCCTCTTCACCCGAACCACCTTTTTGGTTTCCCATCGGCAAGGTCAGGACATTTTTCAAGACATCAAGCGGGAATTTGGCGATGCCCAACAACCCTCCTCCCAGAGATTGTAGAGGAAGATAGGTCACGTCCGGATCCATTCTGGGTCCCTTCACCTCGAACAAGGCGGTCGTCAAACCTTGCCGCTCCCCCTCCAGTAACGTTCCGAAGAGTGGAATCTTTCTCAAAAGCGAGGAATACGCCCCAAAGGGACTAACCGCCACCACAGCATCGAATTGATCGGTCGGAAGGGTATAGGTACCGGTGGCCGCCAAGGCCAGCACCGGACTTTTCAGGGCCAAATCCCTGGTGGTCAATACCCCATCCTTCACGACAAAGGTCCCGTTCAGCTCATCCACCGGGAATCCGCTTTCCAGAATATTGATTTTTCCCATCAACAAATTCGGGATATTCATAATACCCAGAATCC
>JBDIVP010000054.1:0-15742 GCA_039794325.1 Candidatus Inrsubterrania sp. | reverse complement strand
CCCCCCTTTACCTGAACCCTACCCATTCTTTCTTTCAGGGATGATATCCGGGAATAGAGTGATACATTCGTGTGGACCGAGCTCCGGACAACCGCTCCTACCCTTTTTTCAGTCCTTTCAACGACACATGACGGGGGCTGCCGCCGGCATTATCCCGAATGATCAGGGTCGCGGAATGACTCCGTTGGTCGGGCGGTGCAAATCCCACTTGGAGCGTACAGGAATCGCCCGCCAGCAAGGCGACTCCCTCGCAGGTATTCTCGGCAACCGAGAAGGCTTCCGCGCTGGTGCCGGTAATACCCACCTCCATGATTTTGAGCAATCCCAAACCGATATTGGACAGCCGAAGAACCTGTGGGGCTGATGGCTCATGATTGGTATCCGCACCGAACACCATGGCATCGGTACTCATACTCGGCAAGGGGATCGCCCCGCCCCCGCTCAACAGGACCGACACACTATCCGCATTGGTGCCGGCCGCGGCCAGATCGGGCATCTCATCCTGATCGAAATCCTGCACAACCACCGATGACGGCGCCGCTCCGACTCCAAAATGCCCGGCAGGGATGAATTCGCCCTTACCGTTGCCCAGCAACACGGACAAGCTATTGGAATCCCGATTGACCACGACCAGATCCAATTCACCGGTTCCATTTAAATCCTGGAACACGACTTCCACCGGCGCAAACCCGACTTTGATCGGGTCTAATTCCGCAAATGAACCGTCCGGTTGTTGGAGAAGAATTTGAACGGAATCGGAATAGAGGCTGGTTACTGCAAGATCCATCAGGCCATCATGGTTTACATCCGCCCCCTGAATGGCGCTCAAGGTCAAGCCGGGTTTGAATTCCTTGAACGGCACAAAGGTTCCATCTCCGGAATTTTTCAACATGGAGACCAACCCGTTCGGCGTGCGCCAACTCGGCTGACTCCAGGTCACGGTGAGATCCGGCAGCCCATTCCCGGTCATATCCTCAAGCAAAACGCCGGTGGGAAACATGCCGTCCCTCCCCTCGTTTTCATACATCACCGGTTCCTGTAATCCTCCCTGCCCGTCATTCAACACCACAGCCAGATTAAACGGCGGGTAATAGCCGAACCGGCCGCTGTTTACAGCCACCACATCACTCTTGCCGTCTCCGTTGACATCCCGGACCGCTAAGAAGGTGGTGCCCTTGCCCGCATGCTGTTCGGCCATCTTCACGAACAATCCGGCTCCATCGCCTTTCAGCACCACGATTTGATCGGCCCCGCTCAAGGCCACCACCAGATCCAGAATACCATCCCCATCCATGTCTTCCGCCACCACCGCCAAGGGAATTTTGCCGACGCCAAAGGACACGGCCGATCGAAAAGTCCCGTTGCCGTTGCCGAGCAATACCGACACATCGTCCGAAGTCCCGTTGACGGTGGCCACATCCCAGAACCCGTCCCCGTTGAAATCCCCTACGGTGATATCCTGCGGAGCCCGCCCGACCTGATTGGCGGGAGTTGCCGTGTAAATGAGGTTTTGGGCCTGCCCATCAAAGGGAGTCAGTATCGCCGAACCCAGCAGCATGCCCCCGATTACAAGTAATCTCTGGATGTGGTACAGGCGGAATCTACTCATGCTCATGGCCGGCCCGGCTAAAGTCCTTCTCCAGCACAATTTCTATCTCCTGGCTGGGAGCGATTCCCCGATTCCGAAATCGCGCCGCCCAATCAGGATGCAACTTCAGCGTGTGGAAAATGCCCTTTATGATATCGGGTTTCACCCGGGATTCCCACTCTTCGGCCCAGGCTAATTCATCTTGCTCCCCTTCGTAATCTTCGGGGAATTTGGCCTCCAGGGAAAACCGCAGAAGAAATGACTGTTCCTCATGGTGCATACACGCCTCTCCTTTTATTGGGGGGGAGATGGGTCTGAATTCTGCCCATACCCTCTTGAAGGTCATATCAGAGTCGTTCCCGGACAAGGATGAAAGCCGAACACTGGATCCAGTTGTCACGGTTTCAAACAGCCCCCTATAATAAATAGCTTTACCATTTCCAGAAAAAGGAGGTCCAGAACCGATGCCTATTTTTGCGTATCAGTGTCAGGGTTGTCAGCACCGATTTGAAATGTTGGTCCATGGCTCGACCGTCCCTGAATGTCCGCATTGTCAGTCCACCAAACTCGACAAACAATTGACGGCCTTTGCGGTAGGCGGAACCGGAGGGGGAACGGATTTTTCGGGTGGTGCGGGCGGGTGCGGCACGTGCGGCGACCCGCGAGGCCCGGGTGCCTGTTCCATGAACTAACGCCTCACTTGCGTTGCCCACTCCATCAGCAGGCAACGAACACTCCCATGGTACATTGTCGAGAAGCCGGTCACCCCGGGAAATGGATTGAGACGACGAACAAGGTCCGAGGGAAGGAACAGATCCGGTTCCCCCACCAGTAAGGGGGAACCGGACCGCTACTCGGAGCTGCCGAGCATGTCATCGATGAGGGGGCGGTTTAAATCTTCACAGCCCGGGCAGATGAGATCAAAAAACGTTTCGTGGTCGGCCACATAATTTTTGTGATCCACCAACTTTTCTTCGTGGATCAAATCGTAGCACACGGGGCAAAGCATCATCAGCCCCCGCATGACGGATACGGTTTTTCTTCCTACGCTTCCGGACATCTGTTATCTTCTTTGCTAAGGATTGTTGATTTCATATTTCACTTGCTGTAACGGGTTCATTCCATCACGTTTCGCAATCCCCGTGGTACGGCTTACCGTCTCCTGAGGCGTCCAAACGGGCCGAAACGGATGACGTACACCATGCCATTCCTTTCTTTTATTAAGACCAACCCCTGCGCTGGGCCAGGAGAAAATCCTCCAGTTCCAAATCAATCCCGCATTCCGGGCATTCATAGGGTTGATTTTCCGGAGGCACTGCCACGGGGAATTCCTGGATCCGACCCTGGCAGACATGATAAAACTTACCTCGGGCATGTTCATCATCCAACACATCCGACTCATATTTTAAGATCATACGGTTTGCTCCCTACCAAACAGTCCTGTGGATTTTATAACAAGGGAGCAATTTCCTGAGCAACCCGGAATAGGAGCGAACCTCATGCATCGGCACCTGACCATACCCGAAGGCGGACATGAATCCGGCGGCAGGGACTCCAGTGACGACCATGGCAAACCGACTCAGGCCTTTACCGGTTGGTTTCCGCTGCTGAGCCTGTACCTGTCGGTCCTGATACTTGCACTCACCCCGCCGGTTGCCTGGGGTTTAGCCGGAAAACCGCAACTGGCCCCGGCACCTCTCAGCCTGAGCCCTTTGACCCCCCATACCTTTGATCGGCCTGTTTTTCTCACCGGCGTGCCGGACGATACCGGGCGCTTGTTTGTCCTGGAACAGGAAGGCCGCATTTTGGTGGTTACCGACGGACAGGTCCGCGAAACACCCGCCTTGGATATTGCAAACCGAGTACGAAGCGGAGGCGAAAAAGGCCTCCTTGGGCTGGCCTTTCATCCAAAATTTTCATCGAACCGACGATTGCTTCTCAATTATACCCGCCAAGCGGACGGCGCCACCGTTATTGCCGAGTATCGGTGGCCTGCCGATCGGGACACGATTGATCGGGAGGAACGTGTCATCCTGGTCATCGCCCAACCATACGGCAATCACAATGGGGGCATGCTGGCATTCGGCCCTGATCAATACCTGTATATCGGCATGGGAGACGGCGGTTCAGGCGGCGATCCCGAGAATCGGGCACAGGACCCTCAGGAATTGCTGGGGAAATTTCTCCGGATCGATGTCAATCGTTTTCCACCCTACGCCATTCCTCCGGATAATCCCTTCGTCCAAGGCCCCGGCAAACCTGAAATCTTTGCCCTCGGACTCAGAAACCCCTGGCGATTTTCCTTTGATCGTCAGACCGGGGACCTCTGGGCTGCGGATGTGGGACAAAACAAATGGGAAGAGGTCAACATTATTCAAAAAGGCAAAAATTACGGCTGGCGCTTACTGGAGGGCTCCCATTGTTATAACCCTTCCACCAACTGCGAAACGGTTCCCAATCTGGTTCATCCGGTGACGGAATACGGCCATGAACAAGGACGATGCTCGATTACCGGGGGGTATGTGTATCGGGGGAAACAATTGCCGGAACTGGCAGGCACCTATGTATTTGGCGATTTTTGTACCGGGGAGATCTGGGGTTACCGCAACGGATTGACGACTCTTTTGCTCAAGACGGACCTGCAAATATCGTCGTTCGGGGAAGATCAGGAGGGAGAGTTGTATGTAGTCGGCTATCAGGGGAAAATTTTCAGGATCGTGCCGATGCCGAGTGCGACTCTACCTTAGCGGCGCTGGGGAACACTGCTCCTCGAAGAGTCTTGCTTGCGATGAAAAGAACAGGGAAGGAACCTTTGAAATTCTTCGATCACCCTCGTTGAAATTCATCACTCAAAATTTTTCCACTTTCCGGAAGAGTTCGATTTCATCAAGCACTTTCCCCACCCCATACACCACCGAGGTCAGCGGATCTTCCACGGTTATAATCGGAAGATTCGTCTCTTCCTGAAATCGGGTTCCCAGTCCCGGCAGGAGCGAGCCGCCGCCGGTAATCACCACCCCCTTGTCAATGATATCCCCGGCCAACTCCGGAGGGGTGTTCTCCAACGCGGTCCGTAGCGCATTGACAATGGAATGAATGGGATCCTCCAAGGCTTCCCGAATCTCCGCATCGTTGACCACTACGGTCCTGGGGATACCGGAAATCATATCCCGCCCTTTGACCATCATGGTTTTGGCCTGTTCCAAAGGATAGGCGGATCCGACCTCGATTTTGACCCGCTCGGCCATATGATCACCGATCAACAGATTATAGCGGCGCTTGATATAACTCATAATGGCATCATCCATCGAGTCGCCGGCCACTTTGACCGATTCGCTGCATACAATCCCACCCAACGAAATGACGGCGATATCGGTGGTCCCCCCCCCGATATCCACGACCATGTTGCCTGAGGGTTCGGTAATCGGCAGTCCCGCTCCGATGGCTGCCGCAACCGGCTCTTCAATCAGATAGACTTCACGGGCTCCGGCCTGCCCTGCCGACTCGCGGACCGCCCGTTGCTCGACCTCGGTGATGCGTGAGGGCACCCCGATAATACACCGGGGCCGCACAAATGCCCGCCGGTTGTGAGCTTTGGTGATGAAGTAATGGAGCATCCGCTCCGTCATGGCAAAATCGGCGATCACCCCTTCCTTGATCGGCCGGATGGCGACAATATTGCCGGGTGTCCGTCCGACCATGCGCTTGGCTTCAATTCCGACAGCCAGCACCTGATTGGATTGCTTTTCCAGCGCCACAACGGAGGGCTCACTCATCGTGATACCCTTCCCACGAACATACACCAGCGTCGTCGCCGTTCCTAAATCAATGGCCAGATCGCTTGAAAACCATCCTAAAACGTCGCTCAACCCTACCATGGGGCCCCCATATGCGAAGACAGTTAATCGGACTACCGTGGATATTCAACTTGGCTCAAAAAGCATCCCTCTCCTGTATCGGGATTCATGATGCAAAAATAAAGGAATATCGAATCCTGCGAACCCAGCGACTTTCACCCTACCATTGTCTCTTCCGAACCACCACACGCTTTCGTCCAATCCAAGGGAATGCCCTCAACTCATGCAGGTTAGGTTGTCCAAGGCAGGAAGTGTGGGATGCTATTCCCGGAGATGGCGGACACAGGCTAGGCTATCATCCGATCTATGTCAAGTAGCTGGAGATTCGGGTTGACTCGCCGGCACACTTGCAGTGATCCTTTCATTTTGTAACAATTGCGCTTCTTCGAACCTGTGGTATAAGTATCACTAGGTATCACTGATTTACCGCCAACACGAACCATGGAGAAAGATCGACTGCCATCGTGTCTAAAAAAGCTATTTTTATTGTCCTCGTACTCGGTTTGATCGTCACCTATCTGGGCTTATTGGGCAACGCCCGCTGGGGTGACTCGACTCCTCCGGAAATCATCCTCGAACAGCCTTTTGAACGGGTCGGACCATCCACACGGTTGGTGCTCCGTATTCAAGACGGCGAAACGGGTCTCCAGGATTTGTCCGTCCGCATTTTCCATAACCTGGAAACCTTCGTCCTGGCCGAGCATACGTTTCCCTCCGAGGGATTGCTTTCGGCCACCGGCGGGACGGAACAGACTTTCACGCTGGACCTGGCTCCCTACGAAAATCCCGCGCTGCCTCGCAAGCAAGGGCAGGCCCGGCTCATTGTCACCGCACGCGATTATTCCTGGCGGAATTGGTTTGAAGGCAATACGGCCCGATTGGAACAGGATTTCACCCCTCAGTTTTCCCCTCCCAGAGTTGAACTACTCCAGGCCCCGGGGACCATCGTCCAAGGGGGAAGCGGGGTCGTCCGCTATCGGGTCGTGCCGGAAGTTCCGAAACACGGGGTGAAAATCGGCAAGACCTTTTTCCCTGGATTTCCAGCTCCTGATAAAGCCGGCATGTTCGCCTTTATCGCCTTCCCTTATAACGCACCCCCTACCACCCCGATTCAGGTCTTCGCCGATGACGGGTTCGGTAATTCCGCCATCATGGATGTTGATTTCGGGGTAAAAGCCCAATTCTGGCGGACACGCACCATCTCCATTACCAACTCGTTCATCAATAAAACCGTTCCGTCTATTCTGGCGCATACCCCCGAATTGGAAAACCTTGGGGATCCGCTACAAAATTTCCTACAGGTCAATGACACACTCCGGAAAATGAACAATCAAACCATTGCCGAACTTTCGTCACGCAGCCAGCCGGAATTTCTCTGGAAAGGCCCTTTCCGGCAACTGCCCGGGTCCCAGGTGGAGGCCTCCTTCGCCGATCACCGGCAATATACTTACAACGGACAGGTGGTGGACGCACAGGATCACTTGGGATTCGACCTGGCCGTCACCAAGCATTATCCTGTGGAAGCCTCCAATCATGGGGTCGTGCTGTTTGCCGATTATTTGGGAATTTACGGTAATACGGTGATCCTGGATCATGGCTATGGCCTCTTGTCGCTTTATGCCCACTTATCATCTATTAACAACCTCAAAAAAGGCGACGCCGTCGAAATGGGGCAAATTATCGGCCATTCGGGCACAACCGGTTTGGCCGCAGGAGATCATCTCCATTTCAGCCTGATTTTACATGGAGAGCAGGTCAACCCGACCGAATGGTGGGATCCGTTTTGGGTCAAGACCCGGATTAAGGACAAGCTGGGACTGCCATCCCTGACCAAACCCACAGACGAGGAAGCCAAATCTTCATCCGACCGTGTCGGCCCTGCGCCTCCTCCCGCTCCCTGACGTGACCACATCGTGTATCCCAATCCGTGTGACCTCTGCTCCTTGAAACGTTTGCCTTGACCCTCTTCGCGAAGGATTTTCTGCCATGCCCAAACGCTCCCGAACATCACCCCCTCCCATTCAGGACAACCCAACGGCCGCCCTTCCGGTTCCCTTGGATGAAACCACCCGTAATCGCTATCTCAACTACGCCTTGTCCGTCATCACCTCCCGGGCGTTACCCGACGTCCGTGACGGGTTGAAACCGGTTCAGCGGCGGATTCTGTTTTCAATGTTTCACAATCATCGCCTGGTCCCCGACCGTCCTCCGATCAAAAGCGCGAAAGTCGTCGGATCGGTCATCGGCGAATGGCATCCCCATGGAGATGCGGCCGTCTATGAAGCGATGGCCCGAATGGCACAGCCCTGGACCCTGCGGGCCACCCTGGTCGACGGCCATGGCAACTTCGGCAGTCAGGACGGCGATCCTCCGGCGGCCTATCGTTATACGGAGGCCCGGCTGACACCCGTCGCCCTGGAACTGTTGAACGAACTGAACAAAAACACCGTCGATTTCCAGCCCAATTACGACGGCAAGGGCGAGGAGCCGCTCGTCCTGCCGGCCCGTTTTCCCAATCTGCTGGTCAACGGCTCAACAGGCATTGCCGTCGGCATGGCCACGAACATCCCTCCCCACAATCTTGGGGAAGTGGTTGAGGCCGCAATTGCCCTGATCGACAACCGGGAGGCCTCGGTTTCCGACCTGATGAAGGCCCTGAAGGGACCGGATTTCCCCACCGGCGGAGAAATTTTGAACAACCGGACCGAAATCCGTGAACTGTATGAGACCGGCCAAGGTTCCATACGGTTACGGGGAGAATACGAGGTTAAAGCTTTAGGGCAAGGCAAATCGGAAATTCTTATCACCTCCATCCCCTTTGCCGTGGATAAATCGACAATCGTCGAACGAATCGGAGAATTGATCGCCAGCCGGAAAATTCCGCAATTGGTGGATGTCCGGGATGAGTCCACAACCGATGTGCGGATCGTACTGGAAACCCAAAAGGATGCCGACCCCCATCTGGCCATGGCCTATTTATTCAAGAACACCCCCTTACAGAACAACTTTTCCGTCAATCTGACCTGCCTCGTTCCGGTATCCGGCTCACCGGTGGCCAGGCCGGATTGCCTGAATTTGAAATCCATTCTGGCGCATTTCATCGAATTCCGGTTTACGACCGTCACCCGACGGTTCACCTACGACCTTCAGGTTTTGGAACGCCGGATCCATATTCTCAATGGCTTCCAAGTGATTTTCGACGCTCTGGATCAGGTCCTGAAAATCATCCGGCAAAGCGAGGGGAAGGCCGATGCAGCGGAAAAACTTCAACGGCGATTCGGATTGGATCAGGCTCAAACCGATGCCATCCTGGAAATTCCGATCTATAAATTGTCCCGCACCGAGATCAAAAAGATGGTGGATGAGTTAACGGAGAAACTCCGGCAGGCCAAGGATTTGAAAACCCTCCTGGCGTCCAATCGCCGGCTCTGGGGCGTGGTCAAAACGGAACTCCAGGAAGTGGTCACCACCTTCGGAGACAAGCGTCGCACCAAAATAGGACGGCGACAGACCGAGGAAATCGACATCGATCCCGATGCCTTCCGGGTCAAGGAAGACGCGGTCATCACGATTTCCGCCGATGGGTGGATCCGCCGTGTCGGGGTCATCAAAGACCTGGCCAAAGCCAGGGTGCGGGAAGGCGATCGGATCATGACTATTCTGGGTGGGAGCACGGTCGATTCCGCCGTCTTCTTCACCAATTACGGCAGTGCCTACACCATCCGGATCGGCGATATTCCCCCTGCGCGCAGCGGTTTTGGAGACCCCGCCCAAAAGTTATTTAAATTCAAGGACGGCGAACGGGTGATCGGCGCCATGAGCTTCGACCCTCGGAGCCGGCTTTCGTCCACCCAGACGGGCTCCCCATCCACGAACGGGGGGCAAACCGTTTTGTTCAACCCCGACCTCCGATCCGGTTCAGAGCCCTCGATGGAAGCCTTGGGCGTCACCACAAGCGGGATGGGATTTCGTTTTGATCTCAGCCATTTTCAAGAGCCCTCCACCCGACTCGGGCGTAAATTTTGTAAACTCAAAGAGGGCGAGGAGGTGGCGGGCGTCGGCATCATGCCCACCACACTGAAACAAACCGTGGTGGCGGTGGCCTCAGCCCGGGGCCGGGCGTTACTCTGTCCGGCGGAGGACATTCCTCAATTGGCAGGTCCGGGGCGCGGGGTCACGGTGCTGAAACTGGATGCCGGTGATACCATTGTGGCCTTTGCGCTTTTCGCGTCGAAACACGACACGTTGACCCTTCTCAAGGAAGACGGGGGGACCCTCTCGCTCTCGATGGGAAAATATCAGATTGTCGGCCGCGGCGGGAAAGGGCACGCCCTCATGAAACGAGGCCGGTTGACCGGGATGGTTCCTCCCGAACTGACGATCCCGATTTTTCAAACCGAAAGCCCGGCCTCATCGCAGGCTGATTAGCAAAAAGGAATTCATCTATGGCCAAAACATACGATGCCAGCGACATCGTCATTCTGGAGGGTATTGAACCGGTCAGGCGCCGTCCGGCCATGTATATCGGCGGGACAGATAAAAACGGCCTGCATCATCTGGTGTGGGAAATCCTGGACAACGCCATCGACGAGGTCATCAATGGGTTCGCCTCCCAGATCACGGTTGAATTGGACAAGTCTCGAACCGGTATCCGCATCACCGACAACGGGCGCGGAATTCCCGTGGATCAACATCCGACCCACAAAAAATCGGCATTGGAAATCATCATGACCACTCTGCATGCCGGCGGCAAATTCGAAACCGGCAGTTATATTCATTCAGGGGGATTACATGGAGTCGGCGCCTCGGTGGTCAACGCCCTCTCCGCGCATTTGACCGTGCAGGTCAAGCGTGACGGCCGAGAGTGGGAGCAAACGTTTCAGGCCGGAAAACCCCAAGGCCCCGTCAAAATCAAAGGCCCCGCCAAGGGCTCCGGCACGTCCGTCTATTTTCAGCCGGATGCCAAAATTTTCGGAAAGAATATTCAATTTGATTCCCTCCTTCTGCAAGAGACCTTGGAAGCCAAAGCCTACCTCCATAAGGGGTTAAAGCTCACCTTCAAGGACGGCACCACCGGGAACAGCCACCTCTACCATCATGAGCAGGGCATCCAGGAATTTCTCCGGAAGCTGGTGGCCGATCGTGGCCGTAAACCCACGGCGGATTTTACTTTTTACCTCGAACGGAAGCTGAAAAACGGCGGGGCCGGTTCCGACGCTCCACTCCATGGCTTCGGAATGGAAGTCGCCTTGCAATGGACCGACGAGCCGGCCGAATTTATCAAAAGCTATGTGAACGGGGTAGCCACGCCCAACGGCGGCACGCACGAATTGGGACTGCGTGCCGGTATCGTCAAAGCGGTGCGCAATTACCTGGAAACCCATAATCTCATGCCCAAGGGTTTGACGCTTCAAGCCGAAGATATCCGGGAAGGGCTCTCGGCCGTTCTGAGCACCCTGGTGTTGCATCCGCAATTTCAGGGGCAGACCAAGGAACGGTTGAACAATCCCGAAGTGCAGGGACAAGTCGACGGGATCATCCGCCCGGCCTTTGAAACCTATTTGAACGCCAATCCCAGTCTGGCCGAAACCCTGGTCGGCCGTATGATCCTGGCCGCCCGCGCCCGCGAAGCCTCCCGTGAAGCCTCCAAGGCCGTCATGCGCAAATCGGCGGTCAGCCACCGCCTGAATCTTCCCGGAAAATTGGCCGATTGCCAGAGCACCGACCCGACCATCAGCGAATTGTTCATTGTGGAAGGGGATTCGGCGGGTGGCACCGCCAAGCAGGGTCGCGATCTCAAAAATCAAGCCATCCTGCCCATTCGGGGCAAAGTCCTGAATACCGAAGATCTCACCCTGGGGAAAGTGGTGGAAAACAAGGAACTGGCGGATCTGGTGAAAGTTCTGGGTTGCGGCATCGGCCAGGATTTCGACCTGAAAAAATTGCGGTATCATAAAATCATTCTGCTGATGGACGCCGATATCGACGGCTATCACATCAGCACGTTGTTGTTGACCTTTTTCTTCCGTCATATGCCGGACTTGATCCGCCAGGGCCATGTCTACCTTGCACAGCCTCCCCTGTACCGGATTGAAATCGGCAAGGACATTCAATGGGCCGGCACCGATGACGAAAAGGATCGGATCGTGGCGGAAGCGCGGGCGAACGCCAAGCCGACGATCAGCCGGTTTAAAGGGCTGGGGGAAATGTTCCCGCAACAACTGAAAGACACCACCCTGAGTCCGGCAACCCGCCGGTTATTGAAAGTGGAATTGACCAATGAACCGGAAACCGACCGGACCTTCAGGGATCTCATGGGTAAACGGACGGAAGCCCGCTATGAATTTCTCATGGCCAATGCCGGCACCGCGGATAATTTGGATGTCTGAGCCGTTGCCTTCCTCACCACTGGACCAGGTCAAACATTACCATCAACGCACCAAGCACGACTTCAACCGATACGCCCGGTCGTTAGGCTATCTGGATTGGGCCAACCAACCCAACCCCTTTCGGCGCTATGCGGGGGCGACTGTGTTTCAGCTCCCCTTGTTATCGCAGGACGAAGAACCAACCTCTCCCCCTTATGAAGCGATCTATTCCTCACCCCGGCTGCCGGCCCACCCCGCCACCGTTCGAACCCTTTCCCGTTTTTTTGAATATGCGCTTTCGCTGACGGCCTGGAAAGAATACGGAAATACCCGATGGGCGTTGCGGAGCAATCCTTCGAGCGGAAATCTGCATCCCACGGAAGGGTATCTTCTTCTCGGCCCCATGCCCCATGTGCCATCATGGCCGTGCGGGCTGTTTCACTATGCGCCTCAGCTCCATGCCCTCGAACAGCGATGCCGTCTGGCCCCGGAAGCGGCCTCCGAGATTTTTCGTCATCTGCCGCCAGACGGATTTCTGGTCGGGCTTTCCTCCATCCATTGGCGTGAAGCCTGGAAGTATGGCGAGCGGGCCTTCCGGTATTGTCAGCATGATACCGGTCATGCCATCGGCACCCTGCGAATTGCGGCCAAAACGTTGGGGTGGACTCTGCAAATCCTGGATGAGGTCGATGATGACACGATCAGCCATCTCTTAGGAATTGCACGTGATCAGGATTATGAGGGAGCCGAACGGGAATACCCGGAACTTCTGGCCGCCGTTTGGCCATCCACCGCTTCACCCTTTTCTCTCCAACCGTTGATCGGCTCGCTGACCGGATCCGCCGCTTTTTCCAGCGCCGACTGGGAAGGACAGGCCAACCGTCTCAGCCACGATGACCCCGTTGCCTGGGAAATCATCGATCTCGTCACGCAGGCGACATGGAAACGGGCCGGTCAATTCGAAGGCTCACCGGACACCTGGGAATCCCTGCCTAACCATTCCAACGCCGGGGACGCCGATACCTTCGAAACGCCTACGGAAACCTGGCCGGTCGCCACACTCACCGCCGGCCGGATTATTCACCAACGCCGAAGCGCCGTGGCGTTCGACGGACGGACCGGCCTCCCGGCCGATCGTTTCTTTCTGATGCTTGACCGGATCCTTCCCTACGCCAACCGTCCCCTGCCACAACGCCCGGTGCCCTGGGATGCCTTACCATGGAATCCGACCATTCATGTTGCGTTCTTCATCCATCGGGTCGACGGGTTGGAGCCCGGGCTTTACTGGTTCAACCGTTTTCCCCAAACACGCACGGTTTCTTACTTCCAATCCCTGATGCATCCGCATTTTTCCTGGGCGACTCCCAACGGCTGCCCGGCCCACTTGCCCCTCTACCTCTTGGAAGAGGGCAACGGTCAACGCCTGGCCACACAACTGAGTTGCGGACAGGAGATTGCCGGCGCCAGTGCCTTTTCATTGGGCATGGTCGCTGAATTTGATGAACCCTTGATAACCTTTGGCCCCTGGTTCTATAAACGGTTATTCTGGGAAACCGGTCTCATCGGACAAGTGCTCTATCTGGAAGCCGAAGCAGCCGGCATCCGGGCCACGGGCATCGGATGTTTTTTCGATAACCCCGTTCATGAGGTGCTGGGGTTTCATCCCCGGACCACACTACAATCTCTCTATCATTTCACCATGGGCGGTCCTGTCGATGATTCTCGGTTGACCACACTTCCACCGTACGGTCATCCTCGGTCATGAGGGACCCCATGAGTCAAATCCTTCCGCTTCCCCGAAAATTTTACGAACAATCGACCCTGGACGTCGCCAAACATCTGTTGGGCAAGTATTTACTCCGTGAAACCGCCCACGGCCTTCTCGAAACTCAAATCGTTGATGTCGAAGCTTATGTGGGCCCACAAGACAAGGCCTGCCATGCTTCAAAGGGTCGCACCAAACGGACGGAAGTCATGTTCGGACCGGCGGGGTATACGTATGTCTATATGATTTACGGCATGTACCATTGTTTAAATCTGGTCACCGAAGAGGAAGGGTACCCAGCCGCCATTCTGATCCGAGGACTGGCCATTGCCCCTCAAGCCGGCAAAGGCCAGGTATTCACCCACATTGACGGTCCGGGCCGGGTGTGCCGGTTTTTGGAGTTGGATCGAACATACAACGCCTTGGATGCCACCATCGGCCGAGTGATCTGGGTGGAAAACCGTGGCACGACGGTCCCTCCTGATCTTATCGAGGCTCTTCCGAGAATCGGGATCGATTACGCGGGTGAATGGGCACAAAAACCCTGGCGGTTCCGTCTGCCAATTTCATCCTCCAAAAGGAACCGCCGAACCCCGCCTCGCTAAGCTTAATCAAGCTTCATCGCCTAATCAGGCCTTCCATCCCGCCTTCCACTCCATGGCGACGTTTGTTCCGCCTGTCCGTGCTCATCCGTGTTCCCCTTTCCAGCCCGGTACGGTAAACTGAGGATTCTCCGCAGAGACCTCCATGAAAGCCGACACCCCTCACGCTCACTTAGGAACCGGAGACGCTTCAACGTTGCCCAATCGCCCGGCGCGATCCGGTTTGTCCGGCCGTTCGGTTCTTCAATGGATCCTGATGGGGACATTGTCCCTCGTGATTTTTTTGATTGATCTCCTCACACCGCTGAGTGTCGCAGACGGCATGCTCTATGTAGTCGTGGTAATGATATTCGGCCTTCGAGGAAATAATCCTCCCTTCCCGCTTTGGGTAGCCGGAGGATGCTCAATCCTCACACTTCTGGGATACCATCTGTCTCCTGAAGGGGAAGTTTGGTGGGGAGCCATCTGGAATCGGGGATTAGCTCTGTTGGTGATTTGGGTGACAGCCTTCACATGTCGAACCCAACTTCTGAACACCCTCAAGACAATGAATCAGCCGGGACCAATGCGGTTTTCCGAGGAAACCAACCTCCTCGGGCCAACCCCGGCACCAAAAGACCGCCTTTCAAAACTTGAAGGGGGGCAGACCCCGGGAAGCTCCGTTTCGAACTCTCCGGTATCCGGCGAACACGCGGTTCTCCTCCTGAACGAATCGATCAATGAGCCGTTTCACAAGGACTTTCAGGACCTGGTTGATTCTCTCGAAGGCATTGTTTGGGAAGCCGAATTTCCGTCCTATCGCTTCACCTTCGTCAGTCTGCAGGCCGAACGGTTGTTGGGGTACCCGCGGGAAAAATGGCTGACCGAACCTGCCTTTTTCCCCAACCATATTCACGAGGCCGACCGCCAAAGGACCATTGAAGAGTGCAGGGCCAAAACCCTCCTCAAGGAAAACCATGAATTGGAATATCGCTTCCTCCATGCCGACGGGTCCATCCTCTGGATCAGGGACCTCGTCACGGTGGTGGTGAAACAGGACCATCCCGTCAAAGTCCGGGGGGTCATGTTTGATATGACGAGCTTCAAAACCGCGGAGGACGCACTCAAGAAAAGCGAAGAACGTTTTCGAAAATACTTTGCCACCGGACTGGTCGGCATGGCCATCACGTCCCCACACAAAACCTTTCTCGAAGTCAACGATCGGTTCTGTTCGATGCTGGGCTATTCCAGAGAGGAGCTCAAACACATAACCTGGGATACGCTGACCCACCCCGATGATTTGCCCGGAGACGAATCCCGATTTGAGCAATTGGTGGCGGGGCATTTGGAATCCTATTCCATGGAGAAGCGCTTCCTCCGCAAGGACGGGCGCCTGATTCACGCCAACCTTTACGTCAACGCCGTCCGGGATACGTCGGGAACCGTGGAATACCTCACGGGCATGGTTGAGGACATCACCCAGCAGAGGGAAGCCGAACACGCCTCCCATGCTGCCGAACGGTTGACCGACACCATATTGGAAAATCTTCCCAATATGGTCTTCGTCAAAGACGCCCGTGATC
>JBDIVP010000053.1:0-15919 GCA_039794325.1 Candidatus Inrsubterrania sp. | reverse complement strand
GGCGAGGGGAACGATATGAGAGAGTTTTGTTGCCCAGTACACGGCTAGGACAAGCTCAAGGAGGTGTATCGGTTTTTAGAAGACCTTATTGACTCCCTGCTTGAAAGCCCGAAGGCGGATGGCATGGCTTAATTCCGCCGTCATTAAAAAAACCGGGAGCGGATCTCCGTGGAGATTTTGGTGAATGTGTTCGATGAATTCAAGGCCACCCAATTGCGGCATGTGATTATCGGTAATGATAAGGTCGACCGCGTGGTCTTTGAGGACCTTTAAGGCTTGAATTCCGTTGGATGCTTCGTGACAGGCATATCCGTGAATTTCAAGGAAATCCTTTAAACATGTTCGATAGGGCTGATCATCGTCAACCAATAGGATTGTCCCCTTTTGAGAAGGTTTGGGCAAGCGGCATTGGTCTGAGAAACCGGGTAAGGTGATTTTCATTGACGGAACTGATTCCTTTCAAAAAGTGAAGGAGGATATATTTGTGGCGGAGGGACCATTGGGAAGGTAGCTGATGGGGAAACCGGACTCCGGGTGCGGTCGGAGCCGTGATTTCCCCCTGAGCGGTCCCTCCGCCGAAGCCGAGGGTGCCTCATATTTAATAAGGATATTGGTGCGGTCGAGACATTCAAGGCTAAAATTCCCTTTTGTTCATAAGCAAAAATCTACCCATAAGGATCTGCAAGGGGTATTCCTGCAGGCTGACTGCAAAAAAATAATTTAAAAACAAATAGTTATAATTGAATCTTATATTTTTTCAGGAAAATCATGAAGGTGGAAACATACAAACCTATTGGCAGACCATACAGAATGAAACAGAAAACTTCTGGTTTTTTATCGCATACCTCCATCCAGGACGGCATGGGTAAAGTGCAATCCATATCTGAGAATGCCTGTTTGTTTTTCGTTTTCTCATTGACAGGTGGAAATATTCTTCTCCGGTCAGCCGGATTCCGGCATAACCTTACTTTGATGGTCACTGCCCTGGAAAAATATGGTAAGTGGTAGACGTTCATATTCCCCAAAAAGGGTATGAAGAAAATCGATACAACTTTGGAACTCGCCTATCTTCCATACTCAAAGCTGGTTTCCTTGACGCCGTGGAAAAAAAGGGCATACATTTCTAGGAAGGGTTGTGAAGGAAACCTTTACGATAGGCTGGACTGAAAAGGTAAGGAGGATCAGATGCGTTGGCAATGGCAAGGTCCGATCCAGGGTGGAAAACCTGATGGAGGGTCCTTTAGGATTCAGATTGGATCGGTTCGGTTTGGTTGGTCGAACGATAAAAATTGATAAATGGATTTTTGCATCATGAATGGGAAATTACTATGAAGGGGGATCATATGAAAAAGTTCAAAAATTTCACGACGAAGCTGGAAGGAATGGGATTGTTGTCACTCTGTCTGATAGGGCTGTTAATGTCCGGATGTAGCTCACGGCTTCACACGACCGTGATGAGTTCCACCGAACCAGAGCCTGTCGCAGCGGTGGTTGAACCGGAAGCTCAAATTCCTGATGAAACGACGCCCCGGGTAGAGCCCAAAATTGCCGGTATTCCACGAATGGATATTCCCGTCGAAGAACCAGCTCGGCCGGTGATTCGCCCTTCCGGTCCATCAGAAATTTTTTCAGCTCCCCGTGAGGAGGTCACTGAACCGCAAATTCCTCCCATTTCTGAAGCTCCCTTTGAACCATCCATGGATTTGGACAGTCTTTCGCCTCTTTCGGCTACTCCGGACCAGGATGCTCCTCACGTGTCCGGGATCCCGCGGATCGATATTGAACCCGAATCACCGGCACTTCCCTCAATTCCTCCTGCGAGGACTGCACCTGACCAACAGCCGGATCAAGAGGTTCCTCAGGTTACAGGGGTTCCCCCCATTGATATCGAACCCGAATTGCCGGCGGTTCCCCATCTTCCGGATACTGGGCCTTCGGCGCAAGATTTAGTGTCAAAAATGGATCCCGAACAGGTGGAGGGCATCCGCCGAACCCCGACTCCGGAGGCTCCGGATGATCGGATGCCGGGGGCTATACCGCCATCCATTGACATAGCTAAAGTGATGCCGCCGGAACCGGAGGAGATAGTGGAAACGGTGTTAAAGCCGCTGGAGGATGTGTTTTTTGATTATGACCGATTTAGCCTCCGGCAGGATGCGATTCCCGTCTTAAAGGAAAATGCGCAAAGTCTTGTGGTTGGACTTTCCGATAAAAATATAATTATTGAAGGCCATTGCGACGAGCGGGGGACATCCAGCTATAACATGGTTTTGGGTGAACGACGGGCCCATGCGGTGAAAGAGTATTTGGTGAATCTCGGGGTGCCTGGAGACAGGCTTCAAACCATCAGTTTCGGGAAAGAACGGCCGTTCTGCACGGATCAGCACGAAGATTGTTGGAAAGAAAACCGTCGTGGCCACTTTGTTGTGAAATAGTCAACCGACCTGTCTTTCCCTATCGGGAAAGACAGGTCGGTCATTACATGCCCTACTCCCTCGCCTGGTCCCCCTGCATAATCCGAATCAAGTCGTTTATGAACAAAAGGTGTTGTTCCTTTGAGTGCGATGACCGAATACCGGGTTAAATTTGAAGGCCCCTTGATCTCTCGTCTCCTTCCCGGGAATTTGCCCTTCTGATAATGAAACATATCAATAATCTTTTTGATGGTATTCCGGAGCACGGGGAGCAGGAAGCCATTTGGCAACTTGTGAGAGGTGAATCCGTTCGAATCGAACGAATTGTCTCGCATGGTCAAGTATCTCCCCCTGGGTTCTGGTACGATCAGGGCGAACACGAGTGGGTGACTGTCTTAACCGGACAAGCCGTGCTAAGACTGGAAGGTCAAAAAGACCCGGTGGTACTCTCTCCCGGGGATATGCTTCACTTGCCTGCCCATAGCAGGCATCGTGTGGAGTGGACGGATCCTTTAAAGCCGACGATTTGGTTGGCTGTCTTTTGGAAAGCGTGATGGGCGGATGGTGAAGAAAATAGTGAAACGTTGGACGGGCTCAAGGGAAACACCGGCCGATGAAGAGTCTATCTTTCCTCTAAAGTGATGCGGGTTCCTTCGGTGAGATTCGGGATTCAAGCCATATCTCTGCAGTGGCACAGGCGATATGGTTACCCTTCTTTGATCCGGTCTGTTGGTAGGACGGACACCCGGTCTGGATGAGTAGGTTTTGGTCGGGATACTCGCCCCTATCCCACTTTTTGAAGAATATAGAGAATCCAAGGGGCCAACAACCAGAAAATACCTTTAAGAAAGAAAAACAGGAATCCATAGGTTCCACATTTCTTCCATAATCCGGTATGAATAGTGTGATGTTGTACATTGAATGTCATGGTCATACTCCTTTTTATGGCCTGGGAGCACCCCATTATGTCCAAACATCATCATAACGGGGTGCCGGCCGGTCGATTACACTGGAACACGCGCCGATCCTGCTGTTTGACGGCTTGGAAACTTTGTGGAGACTTGCGGAATCAACATGGGTACATGACGTTGATATTCCTGATAAGCCTGACCGTGTAATTCGACCAAATCCTTTTCTTCCCATTGGATGGCCATGAGAATATAGATAGTTGTGATGACGGCAAACAGGAGATGAGCCGAAGTCATGGTCGGGGTACCCCAGAAGACCAAGAGCCAACCGACATAAAGGGGGTGTCGAACATGGCGGTAGAGGGAGGGGGTTTTAAAGGGTAAGGGGGTGTAGGGTTGTTTCCGCAGGTAAAGCCAGACTTGCCGCATCCCGAATAAGTCAAAGTGATTGATCAGGAGGGTGGCCGTAAAAACCAGTCCCCACCCCAGTGCATAAACTCCATACAGCATGGCCTGCCCCAAGGGGTGCTCGATCTGCCAGATTTCTCCCCCCATCGGCCGCCAGCCCAAGAATAAGAGAGCCAACGCCAGGTTTGTACAGAGTACATAGGTGCTTCGCTCAATAGGTTTGGGAATATATTGGGTCCACCAACGTTTAAACCCTTGCCTGGCCATTACGCTGTGTTGCAGGGCGAATATTCCCAGAAGCAGGATATTGATGAACAAGGCCTCCCCGATGGAGCCCCGGGGTTTCCCGTCGATAGTGGTGGGGACACCGAAATTTCCCAGGAAGCCGATTGCATAGAGGAAAATACCCAAAAAGAACAGATAGCAGAAGGTTCCATAGAGAAAAAAGGCTATGCGTTTCATTGCTCATACCTCCTTTTTGTTCGTGACTCCTTGATGGTGAACGGGGTGTGATTGCCGACCGCTCCTTGGTGATCTCGAAGCGGTCGGCAGTTAACTCATGCGATTGCTTTATTCCGTAGTTATGGAAATGGCCACTGGTACGGGATTCGACACGATATCGTAAACCGGCGAGAACTTGGTCAATTCCCGGAGTTGGTCGGCCGGTGCGCCACTTTTTACGGTAAAATGGACTCGAAGATTTTGATAGCCCGGTCGAACCTCTTTGGATAGGCCAAGAAATCCACGAAGATCCAAATCTCCTTCCAAACGTGATTCCACGGAATCGATTTTGATCCCCCGGGCTGCGGCATGATAGACCATCGAGGTGGTTAAACAGGCCGCCAGGGCGTGCAGGACGAATTCGACCGGATTGGCTCCGTGGTCCTCGCCTAACAAGACCGCTGGTTCATCGGCATCCAGGACAAACGGTTCCGTTCTGGTCTCATCTTCTTTGCCGACTCCGTAAAATTCCTTGATGCTTGACCGGTTATGGCCTCCTTGAATCCAGGTGTTGACTGCTCGAAATTGAAATTTTGCCAAACCCGGTTCGCCTTGGATGGCGTTAATACTGGCTTGTAATTGTTCGAGATTGACGCCGTTCATGGTGTGAGTGGTGGTGATGGTAGACATTGGACATCCTCCTTGTTGATTGTGAAATAACAGGTGAAAAAACAATTGATCCGCTTGCCGGCAAACATCTTTTAGAGCCTGTGGTGAACCAAGTAAGGGAGCTTTTGAGTTTTGTGGTTTTGGGGCGTTCATTTTGCTTCCTTTTTTGTTCTCAGGACTGATTCGATTTCTGCCGTCTTTCATGTCAAGGATCTAAAGCAGAGAACGTGCCAATTAAAATATTTACGAAAAACTCAGCAAAAACAATAAGTTGTATATTATTGTTTTTGATAGAACCTTTGCGAAAATTGGCAAATCATGAAATTTCACAAATGTGATTTGTGAAATTTCGTAAAAAATCCTGAATGAGCCGGTTACCAAAACCGGAGAAAGAACAATAAAGATAGTGAAAAGTAGGAAGAAAAATCCGGGGAGAGATTATTTCGAACGAATGATGCACAAGGCTTTCATGCGGGAAGCCAGCGTGGAGGAGTTGATGCCCAGAAGTTTTGCCGCACCGTTTTCACCGGACACTTTCCACGCGCATTGCTCAAGAGCCAACAAAATATTTTGACGCTCCAGTTCTTGAAGTTCCTGAATAGTTCGAATTCGTGGAGCATCATCCGGGAAAAGTTGGTCTGGGGGGGCACAGGACTTCTCCGCTATTTCAGGGAGGGCACGATCAAGATTCAAGCGACCGGCCTTTGCGGTTATGACCGCCCGTTCGATGACGTTTTGAAGCTCACGGACGTTGCCGGGCCAGGGGTAAGCGGTCAAACGTCTGCAGGCCTCCGGACATAACGCCTCGACGGTTTTTCCCATTCTTTGGGCGAAATGCTGGGCAAAGGTGTTGGCCAATGAAATGATGTCTTGTCCTCGTTCCCGTAACGGAGGAAGCAAAATGGGAAACACATTGAGCCGATAAAACAGATCCTCACGGAATTTTCCATCCCGTACCTCTTTTTGTAAGTCGCGATTCGTGGCTGCCAGAACACGGACATCGACCTTCTGGGTGTGGGAACTTCCGACCGGTTCGAATTCTCCTTCCTGGAGGACCCGCAGAAGTTTTCCCTGAAGGTCGAGCGGTAATTCACCGATTTCATCGAGGAAAATTGTGCCTCCATCCGCCAATGTAAATCGTCCGTCCCGCTTTTTGGTGGCTCCGGTAAAGGCACCTTGTTCATGACCGAAAAACTCGCTTTCGATTAGGGTCGCCGGAATCGCCGCGCAATTGACTTTGACAAATGGCTGATCACGTCGCCGGCTGTTGGCATGAATAGCCCGCGCCATGACTTCTTTCCCCGTTCCGGTTTCTCCGGTCAGGAGGACGGTCGCTTCGGTATCAGCCACCTGTTGGATGTCCCGGAGCACCGTTATCAGGGCGGGGCTGTCCCCGAGAATTTCCCCGAAATGTTGAAGCTCGTGTAATTCCTCTTTGAGAAATTGTGCTTTGATCGTCAGGGATCTGATTTTTTGTTCCGCCTCCAGTCGTTCGTTGACGTTGCGGAGAATCAAGGTGTAGAAGGCCTTTCCCGCCATCCGATATTGAGAGATCGTGGCTTCCGCAGGGAAGGCGGTGCCGTCGGTCCGGAGTGCGTTGAGGCCTCCGGGAATCCAAAGATACCGTCGACCGTCCGGTTTGGCCTGAAGTTCCTGAATCAGGGTGCGGACTTTCTGGTGATCGCTATCTGCAAGAAAAAAGAAAAAATCCCTGCCCGTGAGTTCCGAGGTTTCACATTGGAAAACCTGTTCCGCTGCCGGGTTGATACGGGTGACGCGAAGGGTTTCGTCCAATTCAATGATGGCATCCATGGCACTGTCCACCAGGCGGCGCAGCTTTTGTTCCCGTTCCCGTGTTGCCGCTTCTGCCTGGAGTCGCTGAAGTTCAGCGGCCGCTCGTGCGGCAAAAATTTGAAAAATAGCCTGCACGCGAGGTTCCGCCGGCATGGGGCGGATATCCAAGACCGCCAGATGTCCAAGAATCTTTCCCGAGATATCGGTGAGGGGAAGCCCCATATAGCTGGCAGCCTTGATGCTGGTAATATCGGGATCGATGGGGAAGAGATTCAATAAATTGTCCGGAAAGTGAATGAACCGACCCTGTTCAATCACCTGCTCGCAAGGGGTGCCGGTGATATCCATTTCCCAATCTTTGAGGAAGGCACCGTCCAAGTAAAATGCCAGGGCTCTCAACCGTCGCGACTCGGCCAGGTATTCCGTGACCCAGGCCGCATGGGTTTGCAAGGCCCTGGCCAGATTTTCAACAAGGGCTTCGAAAAACCGTTCGCCCGTAACGGTGGCTGTTCCCTCCAGAATAGTCCGAAGGGCTGTATTTTCATCTAAATTACTGAAAGGGACTTGAGGTGCATTCGGCATAGATCTTACAGGGTCTGTTGAAAAAAGCCGCCAGCGGCGTTCTCGCCATTTTTCCGTGCTCACGTACTCAACGTACGCTCCGCCCGAAAAAACGGCTGTGGCCTTGCTGGACGGACTTTTTTGAACCGACCCAAAGCCATGATCGTCAACGCAGCCTTGAGCAAATTTGTCCTTGAAAAATTCAATTATTCAACACTGCCTTACATCCGGACGGAAAGTATAGCACATTCTTCAAAACGGGGAAATTTCCGAATGTCCGTGTGGTGTTCAGAAAGATAATGCCGGTTCAATGTCCATTATGCCATCCCGCCGGGATGAGGGGTGTTCCCGCATTATGTTAAGGTAGCGGAAGGTAAAGCCACCACGGTGGGCTTGAAGATTATACAGGGTCTTACATCAGCTGTATGACGGGTCGGAAGTTATTCTATGTGTTGGATCCCATGTGTTCCTGGTGCTGGGGATTTTCGCCGGTTTTTGCGGAAATCGTCCGCCGGTATGAGGATCGGATGCCCATTGAGTTGATGATGGGGGGATTGCGTCCTGGAAATACCCAACCCTTCGACGCCCAAAAACGGGCCACCACCTTGAAGCATTGGCAGGCTGTCCATGCGCGGACCGGGCAACCGTTTGATTTTTCTTTTCGCATGTCTTCGGGCTTCATTTATGACACGGAACCAGCCTCCCGTGCCATCAAAGTCGTGCAGCAGATGGCAAGGCCAAAAGAACGAGCCTATTTGCATTCCCTGCAAGCGGCCTTTTATATGGAAAATCGTGATGTCACTCGTGAGGAGGTGTTGTCGGAAATCGCCCAAGAGAAGGGTTTGGATCGGGCCATTTTTCACGAAATTTTTCATGATCCTACCCTGAAGAAAACTCTGCGGGAAGAATTTGCCCGTGCCAGAAAATGGGGAGTTGATGGCTTTCCTGCCCTCCTCGGTCGCGATGGAGCTCACTTGCTCCATTTGATGCGCGGGTATCAGGACCTGGATACGATAGTTCCAAGCATCGATCATTGGTTGGCGGTTGGAGATAACACTCATTTCAAGCCGGTTGGGTGATGAACCATTTGTAAGCCAAAATGATCAATTGATAGGGGAAGGTGCTCGAAGGATCGAAAAGGCGCCACAACAGGAGGCATTCGCATGAATATTTTCAGAGTAGGGGTAACATTCATTGGTTTGTGTCTGGGTATGGGGTTGGGCAGCAGCTTGGAATCCGCCGCTGAAATGAGCAAGTGGAATGTCGATCATGATCATTCTACCGTGGGATTTCAAGTGGCTCATATGGTGGTCAGCAAAACCAACGGCAAATTTACGGATTATTCGGGTGTGGTGGAAATGGATCCCGACGCCAAAGAGTTTAAAACTATTGCGGCCGTCATTCAGACTGCGTCGGTCACAACTGACCATCAAAAGCGTGATGAGCATTTACGAAGTCCGGATTTTTTTAATGTGCAGGAATTCCCGACGATGACCTTTGCCTTGAAGAGCTATAAAAAGACCGGAGATCAATATACGGCACGTGGGGATTTGAATTTATTGGGTGTGACCAAGGATATAACGCTGGTGGGCTCGTTTAACGGGGTCGCGCAGGATCCTTGGGGAAATACCCGTGCAGGTTTTTCCGCTGAAGGCACCATCAACCGCAAAGATTTCGGCATGAAGTTTAATAAACTGTTGGACAATGGGGGATTAGTGGTAGGGGATGAGGTCAAGATTACTCTGGAAATAGAGGTCATTAAGGAGAAAAAAGCCGAAAAAGTTAAACATGAATCGGCCGAATGAGATTCAGTTTGGTGGTGCTTCATGTTCAAAAGCCCCGGCCCTGCCAGATAGGGCCTCCCGGTTTGTCTACCTTCAAACATTTGGAAAAAGGTTATGAGGGACTTCATGTAAGATGGGCCAGGAGCGCGGGACCTTCCTGTTGCCGTCCTGAACGGATCGACAGGTCAGGGACGGTGACCGATTCGCCAAATGCTTGAAAGGAGAAATTGGGCAGCGCTCAATGGAATATCCGGTTTAATCGTCTCAGCAGTGTCGGTTATCTGATGGAAATTCGGGTGTGGGCCGCTGCTGACCACCGTGATGGTCGGTATCCCGGCCTCATAAAACGGAACATGGTCCCCCCCTGGGAAAAATCCATACAACTGGATTCTTTCGGCCAAGCCGGTTTCTTCAGCTGCCTGTCGAAGCATGGCCGTATCGGTTTGGGAGGTGGCGCCGACTGTAAGGTTTCCGTTTCCAACCCCCAAATGGTCAAGGTTGATCATCGCGATGGTCCGTCCCAGAGGAAAAGCAGGGTCCTTGATATAAAGGGTGGAACCCAACAATCCGCGTTCTTCCCCGTCAAAGGATACAAAGAGAAGTGATCGAGGCAGTCCTTCGGCCCTTTGAGCCAAAATCCGGGCCAGTTCCAGCAACACGGCCGTCCCTGATGCGTTATCGTCCGCTCCAGGAAACATGAGGCCGGCCTGTTCGCCGAAATGGTCATGGTGGGCACCGATCACCACGATCTCTTCCCGTCGTTCGGGATCCCGCCCAGGAAGATAACCTAGGACATTGATCAATTTCCCGGGAAAGGTGTGGCTTTTCCATTTGAGTTGTGCCAGGAGCGGAAGGGGCATGCCTCCGGAATGACCGGGTTGGTCGGCGGTTTCCTGTAATGATTTCAGCGATACACCACTTGCGTGGAGCAGGTGGTCAAGGGGTTCAGCAGATATCCAGGCCCCTGGGAGTGGACGGTCATCGGGAGAAGTCGCATAGATGGCCAAGGGGCTCTGGCCCAGTCCCTTTCGAGCTTCATAGGGATTCAGTCCCGGTCCGGTGACGGTTAGATAACCGATCGCCCCCCGGGCTTTCGCGCTGGCGGCTTTTTCTTCATGGGTGACCCATCGTGGGTATGCCGCCGGTTTGCCTCTGAGAAAAAGGACAATGCGATTCTGAACATCGCTCCCCTGATACTCATCCACACCCCTGGCGGGATCGACAATGCCATATCCGACAAAAACGACCTTCCCGGTGATGTTGGTGGTTGGAGAATCCAGCACTGGCAGAAAGTCCTGTCCGGGGACAAGCGGGCTAGAAAGGGATTCCGAACTCCTCCCCAACATCGAGAGAGCAATCGTTGCCGGGTTCCGCAGATGAATAGATGTAATTGGCCGTTCTTGGAACCAAGTCATGTCCTGGTCGGATTGTGTGGAACGATGTCCCGGCTGGAGTCCGAGTGTTTGGAATCGGTCGGCAATAAAGTACGCCGCCTCCACCCCTCCATCCGTTCCGGCTTGTCGGCCTTGATATTGAGGGTGGCTCAGTTGCCGGATGTCCTCCATGATGTTTTCGACTCTGATGGAACTCAACGGCGTATCGGGGACAGGACTGGGAAAACCTCCCGCCGGAAGCGTAAGGAAGGCTCCTGTCAGAATTTGAAACAAGAACAATGGAAAAAGACGAATTGAGGTAATGAAACAGGGAAATGACGGTGACTTCATTCCGTATTCCTACCCTTCCAGGGGGATGGTGATCACGATACCCCCCATGATATCGCCCACTTTAAAGTCTCGCTTGGGGCTTAAGGGATGGGAATTGTGACAGGTGATGCAGGTGGCATTGATGGCCGTATCGGCATAGATGGCCTGAAACAGCTGTTTTTTGCCGGTGGTCACGATGCCCCGTTGGGGTACATCGGGCGTCCGGACAAGCTGCTCCAAGGCCTTGCGTTCAAAATCGGTGGCCGGCCCGTTTCGGCGATAGATCGGCCAGAGACTGATTAAACGAAAACGAATTCCGTGTCCGGATTCGGCAACCAACTTGCTTGAGATATGCAGGAACTGAGCTGGAAGAGGAATGGCGTTTTTACTTTCCCAATCCTCTCGTGCCTCCACAACCCCTTGGTCATGTAATCGCTTGACGACATGTGTCGTGTAAACTTTGCGATCCGCTTCCACAATGGCATGAATAAAATCGGCAACTTTTTCAGGAGACAAAATATTCATGTCCTTGCGGTCTTCCGCTTGAAGACCTGTCAGTGAGGCGAGTATGAAGATGAGCGTCAACCACCACCAGATTCGCAGGCCCCTTCCGATGGTTTGCCATCCGGTCATGTCCGTGAACTCCTTTCGTTGAGTTGGGAAGCCTGAGTTACGGGTAAGGTGATCAGGCAGGTCGTGCCATGGTGTTGTTCGCTTTCCATGCGAATATGTCCGCCTAGTTTACTGATTGTTCGGTAAGCCACTGTCAGACCCAATCCTGAGCCTTCCCCTTGCCCTTTGGTGGTAAAAAAAGGATCAAAGACTTTGGGCAGGTGGGTCGGGGAGATTCCGACACCCGTGTCCGTAATCCGAATTTCCAAAGTGTTATCCGAGGATGCCGTGGAAATGTCCAGTTTCCCGCCCTGCTTCATGGCCTGGAAGGAATTGGTGAGGATATTGGTAAAGGCCTGGCCGAGTTCGAAGGTTTTCCCTTGAATGGCAGGCAGCGGGCCGAAGTGTGTTTGAATGTCCACGGGGACTTCCGAAAACAGCGCTTTGACGGTGGCCAAGGAATTTTCCAATATTTCATTGATGTTGACGGAGGTTTGATCTTTTTCTGAAAACTGTTTGCCCACTTGTCCGGTAAAATCGCGTACAATGGATGCCATTCGTTTTCCGTGCTGGACGATGGCTTTGGCGTATTCTTTGATTTGTGTGGTGTCGGTTTCTTCCTGAATGGCTTCGCCTAATCCGATGACTCCGACCAGTGGATTGTTCAGTTCATGTCCGATGCCGGCACTGAGGACACCCAGGCTCGCCAGTTTTTCACCTTGAATCACCCGGTCCTGGAGAAGACTTTCTTCCGTGGTATCTCTTAGGACCAACCCTGCACTGGGTCCTTTCCCCGGGCGGGCGGGGACGCCAAACCACCGGTACCGGTACGTTCGCTGGTTGAACCGCAATTCCTGGCGGACGGCTTCGATCCGTTCCCAATTCTCTGGAATAAGAGGATCCTGTAAGGAGGCGGTGGTCAGGGGGTGGGGTAGGGGGGAAGAGACCGGCTCCGAGGCTTGTATATTCTGGATTTCCCGTTTCAGACGGGTTTGGGTTGAAGGATCCAGGGAAAATATTTGGAAGAGGGGTGTGCCGATGACCTCGCCATTGTTTAACGCGAGGGTTTCCTTGAAGGCTTTATTAATATATTCGATCCGTTCCTCCGGTCCGATCATGATGACCGGGTCGGGGACACTATCCAGAATTTTTGCGGTGGATTCCTCCAAGTATTTCACTTCTTCGGTTTTTAATTGAACCTGGCTTTCCAGACCGGCGAACTGAGAGGCCAATTGCTGATTCATGCGATTAATTTCTTCCGCCAACTCCTCGAGTTCGTCTCCGGTCGGGACGACGATGGTTTCACGAAATTCACCGCGTCCGATTTGTCGAGCGGCTTCCTGAAGACGTCGAATGGGTGCGGTGATGCGGTTGGCGGCCCAATATCCCAATGAGACAAGGAGGCTGACGCCGAGCAATCCGAAGGCCGCGGTCCATTTAAAAAAGTGTTCAATCGGGCCAAACAGTTCGCTCGACGATTGCCAGACAAACATATGCCAGGACAATCCTGTCGACATTTTCATAATCTGGCTGGCGTTGGTCAGAGGAGCAAATCCGATGATGGAAGGTTCCGTACCACCATGTCCGTCGCTGGGTGCCGGGGTCCAGCCGGCTTGCATGGGGGTCACCAATGGGATCAATCTGGGGTCGCTCAGGGTTGTCCCGGTAGGCAGGATCGGGCAACTGAGTACGACGCCTCGGCTATCGATGAGCATTACGTGGCCGGTTTCGCCGAATCGAATGATGTCAATGGATGGGGCAAAGAACTCCTTGGCTTCGTAGGTTCGCCTTAGGACACCGATGGCTTCATAGCGAAGACTATCCATAATGGGTAGGGCCAGTGTAAAGGTGTAGGTCTTATGGTGGTCGTCAAATTCCACCGTTCCGATATAGGGCTGTCCGACTCCGTTATGAAAGGCGCCTTTCCACCATGGTTCTTCCTGGTGGAGATAGGGAAGGTCGGCATCCAACCCAGCGACCAGCCGGCCGGCAATGTCGGTGATATAGAGACCCCGCGTTGCCGATCGGGTGATCACAGGAACCGGATGGCCGGGATCGATGAACGTGCCGCCCATGTGTTGTTGAAGGATGTCGGCGAGGGGGCCGTCTATAATGCTGTCCTTCAGGGCGGAGTCCTTGGCCTCCCAAGCACGCTGTTCCTGGGTCAACAGTTCCAGAAGGGATTGGGGGGGCAATTCACTGAGAGTGTCACGCCTGTTTTCGAGTTGTTCAATAACCTGTACATCGGTTGCCAGGAGGGCGGTACGGGATATCTCCTCGGCAACAACCAAATCCAGTTTTCTTGCCGTTTCCGTCGCAAGGGCTTCAAAGCTGGATCCATTGACTTCGCGGATTTCCTGGGTACCCTGGTAAAAGGCCAGGAGTAATCCGATCATCAATGGCAGGGCACCCACCAACAGCATGGAAAGGACCAGTTTTCTGGTCAACCCCTTTTTTCTTGTGCCTCCGGCTGTCTCAGTTTTGGTCATGGGCCACCATGTCCGGAAAGGGAATTTGCGGAAAGGCCAAGCGGAAGGTCGTGCCTTTCCCTACCACGCTTTCGATGGAAAGTTCCCCATGATATTTTCGCACGATTGTTCTGACATTGTAGAGGCCCAGACCCGTTCCCAAACCGTTGGTTTTGGTTGTGAAAAACGGATCGAAGATTTTGGGAAGATTTTCAGGCGGAATGCCGCATCCGGTGTCGCCGATACTGACGTAGACCATACCATTTGTTTGTTCAGTCGTCAGGGTTAACCGGCCCTTCCCCTCCATGGCATGAATCGCATTGGTCATTAAATTGACAAAGACCTGCAGAATCTCTTCCGGTTGGGCGGAAATTTCGATCTGTCCTTTGTACTGTTTTTTGACGGTTATTTCATGAAATTTAGTGGCAAATCTGGCGATATTGAGTGCTTCATCAAGTTTGGTGTGCAGATCTATGTTGGCGGTGCTCTGGGTTTTTGAGGCTTTGGCATATTGGGTGATGTTTCGTGAAATGGCATGGATGCGCTGCGCGGCTTGATAAATGCTGACGGCGTGTTGGCGGATAAGCGTCAGGTCCGTTTCCTCCTGAAGGGTTTCGGCCATGGCCAGGATCACATATAAGGGATTATTGATGTCATGGGCGATCCCTGAGGCAAAGGTTCCCAGTCCGGCAAGTTTTTCCGCCTGAAAAAGCTGAGTCTGAATCATGATCCCATGTTGGATGAAATCCCATAGCACCTTGGCCCCCATTCCCCCAACCACTTCTGTTCCAGGGTGTTTGTGTTGGGCAATTGTCGAAACCATCCCGGGATCATCTGTCACATCGATTAGTAACTGAACCTCGGGATGTTGAATGAGGTCAATTGAAGAGCGCGAGGTGGGAATGTGATGAAATTTGGCGATTTGCAATCCCAGGGCTCGGGGATTTTTGTCGGTGATGCCGATCAGATGCACATGAGGAAGGTTGACCAACGCTTCCAGAAGAGCGGTGCCTCCCTTGCCTGCTCCCAAAATGGCGACATGAACGACATGGTCGGAAGATATCACTGCGAGACCTCCCTTCACCGGGGCATGGGGCCGGCACCGGACTCGTGTCGCACGACATGCCCATAAAAATAAAGCCCTATCACGGGATAGGGCTTTATACAAAACCGTCCTCCTGTAATAGGAGAAAGCCTATCCCGTCTGAAACAGGCCGGGACGTTGGCAAACCCGCATGGGACGTTTACAGGCGATTCAGTTCTCGCTGTTCCATGGCTTTGGCTACGGCCTGGGTCAAGCGATCTTTCTCGACGGGTTTGACCAGGTAATCCACGATGCCCTGTTTCAGGAAGCCGGTGGCCATTTCCGTATCGGGAAATCCCGTGAGCACGATCAGTGGAACATGAGAGTAGTTTTGTTTGAAATAATTAATAGCCTCCACACCATTGATTTTGGGCATTCTGATATCGCAAATGATGACATCCAGGAGTAAAGGATTCTCGTCCTTATTGATTTCCTGAATGGCCTTTTCGCCATCCTCGGCTTCGAGAACATCGTACCCGGCTTTTTCCAGCGTCATACGAACGACTTTTCGGACATCCGCTTCGTCATCCATCACCAGCACCCGGCCATTAGTTTTGTGTCCACTAAACATGCCACCTGTCGCTTCAGACATATGAGTCCTCCTTGGTTGAAAAGTGAAAAAGAGTATTAAGGGACTTGGATTGCATGAGTCAACTTCAGGTCTTGGGAAGCGAGACCTTATTTCAATCGGGATCTTGTCGAAAGTCGGTCAGGCGGTTCCTCAAAAATACGAATTCACGCTGAGTGAGAAGGTGTTCAAACAACTCTCCCCTTCAACACCCTTTTCATCACCCTGGTTCATCCCTCTGGCTATTCAGAGGATAACACCACCCCCTTTCGGGGGTTTCCCTCAGTCCCCATGAAATTGTAGCGCAATTGGCTTTAAGTCGAAAGTGGAAATGACAGAAAATGCATGGTTTTCTTGTTCTGGAGGCTCGGATGGAACATTTTTGAGTCTCACGACACGGATTTTTCTGATGGGGAAAGCGGGAAGGCTTCCGGCCGGCCCAAAGGCAGGGTTTCCACATAGAGAGAACGGGATGGAAAGGCAAAGGCGGCGCCATGCTCTTCAA
>JBDIVP010000052.1:0-15959 GCA_039794325.1 Candidatus Inrsubterrania sp. | reverse complement strand
GGTTGAGCGCCTGGATCTGGGTCTTCTCATCGACGCTCAAGACCACGGCCTGAGTGGGAGGGTTGAGGTACAGGCCGACCACATCGTGAATCTTCGCCTCGGCCTGCGGGTCGGTCGTAAACTTGAACGTCTCAACCCGATGCGGCTGCAGGTCATGCGCGCGCCAGATGCGGTGGACGGTGCTGTGAGAGACCCCCACCTCGTTGGCCAGGTCGCGCGCACTCCAGTGCGTCACGCCAGGGGGCGGCGGTTTCAGCGTCATTGCCACAATCTGGGCACGCTTGCGGGCACTGATCTTCAGCGGCCGACCCGAGCGAGGCTTGTCGTGAAGGCCCAAAAGTCGCTCCTCGGCAAAACGCCGACGGAGCCGGCTAATCTGAACCACCGAGTACCCGCTCATGCGGGCGATCTCAGCCCCCGAGATCTGAGCGGCCAGCAGCAATACCACACGGGCCCGGCGAGAAAGTCCCGCCGAAACCGACGGCGATCGCTGAAGTCGCTCCAACTCAGCCCTTTCGGGAGCCTCCAGCACGATGGATCGAGAGTGGTTGGCCATGTGTCCTCCTCTAGAAGATGTACATGACCAGCATACTATCATGACTTACGAGACAAAACACTAGTGTGGCAACTTGGAATCCTACGGCAAGATTAATTTCTTCGAGGGTAAGGGTGTGTACTTCTCGTCCGTCCGGGGTAAGGCGCTCGTGGAATAAAATCGGTAAATCATCTTTTGTTAGCTGAATGTCAATTTCCACCCCATCGATACCCAATGCAATTGCGTCCTCTATGGCCTGAATGGAATTTTCAGGAGAATGAACATGGTATCCGCGATGGCCTAAAATCAGCATTGGACCCTCAATAATATTGACATTAATGAAAGAAAGCCTCAAAGAAAGCCTCAAAGAAAGCATTGAAAGGCGGGAGGCATTTTAGGGGATCGTACTATTAAAATCGAGCTATGGTCAGAAGAGCTATCCGAGGATGCCTTCCCAGCAAGGTCTGGGTTAATCACGCCTTCCGTCATTAAGCCCTAAGAGCTCCTTGTCTCCGGCAGCATTTACCCCGATTGCCATTCAATCACAGAGAGGTTGGAAGATGGGGAATATAAAAAAGACTCCCGAACCCTTAATTCCCGACTTCTTAATTCCGTGCAGGGGACCTGAAAGGCATGTTGCATTCTGCGCCAGTTGAATGATCGGCAGTGTGGATTCTCTGGACCTGATTAATCCGGTCCCGGGAAGGACTTTGTTGAAATTACAGCGGTTCTATAAACTTTTGGCATAACCCTCACTTAATGAAGAGGTATAAACCTTGCTCCATACATTACCATGTCACCATGCCGGTCGGGTTCATGGCGCCGGGGACACTGTCAGATAAGCTGAATCACAAATGGACGCAAGTGTCAGAGTACCTTCACCAGAGAAGGAGGTTTTTCTGCACCCTTCAGTGGCCGCCAGACGTTGAATCGACGGGTTGACCGTGGGCCCTCGCTGAATGTCCCAGAGGCCGCCATGGTTTTCTTTTTCAACGAGGAGGTGCCGTCATGCTCAGGAATTTTTTATATGTGATCCTCAGCATATCCGTGTTTGTGGTCGTGGGCTGGGGAACCGGTTCTGCCAAGGAGTCAGCCGGTAGTGTGCCCGTGGAGACGGTCGTGGATTACATCCATGCGGTACTGGCAGCGGACCGGACCTTTTACACGGTACACGTGGTCGAACGGATGCAGAGACGGGGTGTGATCGAGGCATCAGAGAATTGGCGCACCGCGAAGGCCTTACCCCTCCCGGCTCAGTTTTTTCAGGAATCATCAAATCTGGCGTCGCTTACCGGGTCTCAAGTACGGTATCGGTTGATCAGCCTTCATCCGATCAATAGCCAGAACGGCCCGGCAACCGAGTTTGAGCGAAAGGCTCTGGAGGTCTTGCAAGCGAATCCCGAGCAGCCCTATAAAGGCATGAACATGGAGGAGGGAGATCGGTACTTCCAAGCCGTGTATGCGGACCTTGCGGTTTCGTCCACCTGCGTTAGTTGCCATAATGAGCATCCACATAGTCCAAAACGCGACTACAAGCTTAACGACGTGCTGGGTGGTGTGATGATCTCGATTCCGGCTCCTGAATGACTGGGTGTGGGTGTCCCAGAAAATTTATTGGTGGATTTTCAAACCCGATGGGCCTTTGGGGTATATCTTGAGGAGGGTATCTCCGGCCTTCGTAGCCAACACAGCTAAGTGGGGGAGTGAGGCTTGACGCCCCGCCCTTAAATGGAAAAGATGGGCCAATTTCCAAAAGCGTCAGAGGAGGAGCGCCAATGATCGGTTTCGGTTTTGGAAAGAAATTCGAACGTCACACGCTGGGCTTTGGCAGGATCGTTAAAATTGGTCTTATCCGATCTCAATTTTTTCAACTTTTTTGATGCCTGGCAAATTACCCTTGCGGAATTCTTTGTATAGATCCGAAAGGTGCTCTTTCAGATCTTCAAGATTGTCTCCTTGCGTCCAATGGTCGGGATAATCATTCAGATAACCGAGGTACTTCCCGTCTGTTGCTGTCCAGTAGGTGATTTTTTGTTTCATGTTTTTTCCTCATTTTGGAACCTGCAAGAGTTAAACAATCATCGATCGTTGTAAAATAGCAAGGGAAGCAGATGGCCTGCACATACGGCTGTGCTACCGGTTTTTATAAGTAGGGCGACCATTCACCATCCCTCAACTTGCTGGTACGGAAAAGATGTTCTGAAAATAGCCTGTCGCTTTTCCCCTTCCATGATGATTGCCTGTAACAAATTGGCAGGCGTTGGAGCATACGATGGTCTCTTTGGGGTTTCCACCGGTGTCAAATAAAAAAGACTCCCGACCCCTTATATTTAAAATTTACTCGGCGAGTTGATACCCGGCTCGGTCAAGTACCCGGTTCAGGGTTTGCCGGACGGTTGGCGTATCCGAATGTGGCCGAACAGGCGGTTCGGCGGCTGCCTCCATTTGGGGGAGGAGCGTGTGGACCTCCGCCTGTAGCAGTTCCTCGCAGGTGGCATAGAACCCTGTTGGACCTTCCTCCAGCTTGTTGTGAACCTGAAGTATCCGCCTGAGTGTGGCTAAGATGGCCGGTGTGGGGGTGGGCATAAGGAGGGTGGCTAAGGCTCCGTGTTCCCGTCGTAACCGATCGGCGATAGCCAGGGCCTCGGAGTCGAGTCGGCTGTGGACCCGTGGCAACAGGAACTTTTCTTCCAGGGCAATGTGCCGTAAGAGTCCTGCCCGGAAAGCGTCATAGGCGGATTGGTCGATTCTGCCTGGAGTGGAGGTTGCATGTTGAAGTAAGGTGTCGAGCCGCGCATGGTCGTCGATCATGAACTGGGTGAGCGGACCGTGATTTGGGTTTGCCGACTGTTCAGTCATGCTGAGAGGTTCCATTTCATCAACATGCTACCAAGAGGAAACGGAAGGGGCTATCGTTTTGGATCAGGAGCTTGGATGCAACGGCAATCTGCTTGCAGCATAGGGCCCTATCCCTGTTACCGGCTATACGATATTCAACGAGCATGGAAAGTTTTTAAAAAGCAAGCTTCCCAAGGGACAAACCGGGGAATAGCGAACTTGGAGAACCACTGGTGGAACAATTTTGAGAAAAGCAGAACGTACACGTAAAGTAGGGCAGGAAAAACCACTCCCGCCAACTTAATCACGATCCCCGACCTCTTAATTCCGATTTATTCAGAAAAGACTCCCGACCCCTTTAAATATCCCAATGATTCATGACTATTTTGAGGCCAAAGATTCTTCCACCGCCCGACGGATATATTTCTGATAAGATATGCCCTCTTTGGCGGCTTTTTTTCGAACCGCCGTTATCAGTTCAGGTGGAAAACGCAGATTGATTGTTTCGGTTTTGGGAAGAAATTCGAACGTCACACGCTGAGTTTTTCTGGGATCGATATAATCCGTCAAGTCCTGGTCAAGAAATTTTTCGGCTTCCTTATCGGTTTGAAATTTTGGAGCTTTTTTCTTCATATTCCTTGGCCTCCTTCTCATGCATATAACGGGCACTGATAGGTCTGATTAGAAATTCATCTTTTCGTATACGGAAGGTAAATGCCACAAATATGGGACGTCCGTTAGAAGAAGGCCCGTAGGCGATATAACGTTCTTCCATTTTGGAGTGATGAATGTCCGGCATCACAAACACATTATCTTGACTGAAAAATATTTCAATTTCCTTCAAGGAAAGGCCGTGTTTCTGACACTTGGCTCGGTTGCCAGCGTCCCAATCAAATCCTTGAAACTGTATTTTCATCCTATCGGGAGCCTATAAATTTGTCTATACAAACGTCAACATGGCCACGCATCTAGCCTGCCGGTCACAGCATTCTGAAAACTTGCTATTCGAGCAAAAAAAGGGGATAGGGGATCTTTTCGTATCACTGAATTCCTCCTTTGTGAACCAAATGCCTTGTATGTCTTGGATGTCCGACTGACAAATTGGCTGCCTTCCCTGTCACGTGCTCACTCACGGGAAGGCCAACGCTACTGTCTCCTAAAAGGAAAGCAACTTCTCTGGATGTCTTGGATGGGCAGGTGGAAAAAAATGCTTAAAATTAGCCTGGGCTTTTTCCTTCCATGATGATAGCCGGAAAGGACGATGGTGTTCTTTGTGGCCGGAAAGACCAAAATATGGACCATAGCCTTCAAGATTAGTGGACACCCTCAACCTTTAAAAATTGCTGTTTTTTTCTTAAAGATATAAGATTTTACTTATGACATGATGGGGAGGTTATGGAAGGCAAAGAGGCAAAACCTGTTTTTTGGTTGGGCCATTCTCGCAAAGGGGTGCAATTGGCAAAGGAGGAACTGTCATGAAGAAGAAAACCGAATTCGAGTTTGAAGCAAGTTCCGGCAATGTCTTTGCCGATCTGGGGCTGGACCATCCTGATGAACTGCTCACTCGTGCTCAGCTTGGGCATTCGGTCCGTATGATCCTGGAAAAGCGCAATTTGAAACAGCGTCAAATCGGCAAATTGCTTGGCATCAAACAACCGGAAGTTTCCAATCTAATGAATGGACGCTACACCCTGTTTGCCCAGGAACGGCTGTTTGGTTTTCTCAATAAACTGGATCAGAAAGTCACGGTGCAAGTCCGCCCCCTCCACCGGGGAGGAAAACCGCAAGAGGTTGTCTTTGCCTAAGGCAGGTTCAGTTATCCCTAATGAAATCAAGGAATGCCATCCCGTGCAATCTACTCCTCAAGGGTAGGCGTTGTTCGTCAGTTCATCAAAAGTTAAAAATCTTGTGAAAGCACAGTATCCCCATGCTGACTCCATCAACTAGGGCGAAATCAAAGGGTCCTGATACCTTTTTCATCGTAGTAAGTTTTCTCCCGTTTGTCGAAATGTCAAGGGTCTGAGATACGCGACTCAGTCAACGTATGCAGGAAACAAGAAGCTGGGCCAATAGTAAGATGGAAAGTAGAGACGACAAAAGGCCGACAACAAAGGCTTGCGATCCTTTCTCTTGCCTTTCTTACTGATTGGAAACCGTATCGATGAAAATCTGGAATTACAAAACAGGTTTGGCGAGTACGCTGGCCAACATGGCATTGGGAAGGTGTTCTATGGCACCCTTCTTTACGAGACTCTCAATGCTCGACTTAATCCGTGCGGAGGTTGTTTCACGGGTCGATTGAATGCCGAATAGGCGGGAGGTCTGGGTAATGAGGGTATCGACAGATGCGGTCCCCTGCTGTTTCAAGACTATATTCAGGGCTTCCTCTATTTCCTCATCACAGATTAATTCCATGCGAGTGGATAGACTTCCCTTTCGCCTCCGGACGGTAGCCGGGCGATCATCCGCAGTCCAAAGAAAGTCTCCACGTATCAAAATCTTTCCATGAAGTTCGGCAATCCCAATGGCATTCTGTATGGCGTTGGCAATTCTCGCCCCTGCGCGCTTGACACCCCACAGGTCTCGAATGCGTCGAATCACTTCCTCCCGATGGACAGGACTTTCCACAACCACCACATCATTAACGACTTCAGCCAGTTTTATTGGGGGTAGGTCATGTAAATCGCCTTGTGGAGCAAAACCCAAAGAGCCACACACCTCGTAGGGAGGTATTTGTTCCACGAGGGTTTGAACATAAGTATGGACTGCCACCGAGGGGTCACTTTCCAAAACATTGTCCGATTCTAATATGGAAGATGCCAACGGGAATTCTTCCTTCTCTAGGCCGTCCACTTCACTTTCGCTCAGGGCCGATTCCACCGCTCGGAGAAGAGCGTCTTGGCATTCACGGGCATTGCGATACCAATCGGTAGACCAGATGCGGTAAATCCGCCAGCCGAGGCCCTCAAGAATTTGCTGGCGTAGTCGATCCCGATCCCGTGCCACGGGGGAAGAATGATACTTGGCCCCATCGCATTCGATCGCGAGCACATATTGGCCTGGAGCTTTTGGGTCAACCACAGCAAGATCGATTCGGAAGCCTGCACTCCCCACTTGCTTTCGAACCTCGAAGCCATGGCCATGAAGAAATTCCCAAACGGCGTCTTCGAATGGGGAGTCTGTATCGGCTCTAGTGGGAGTAGCACTGGTCAAGGCGCCTTTCTCGGCATATTCCAAAAAGACCTTCAAGGCTCGGAGGCCAAATGGGGAGGTATCGTCAACTGCCAAATCTCGAGCTAGGAAATTCGAGAAGACTACGCACTGCTCTCGTGCTCGAGAAATCAGGACGTTTAAACGGCGTTCTCCCCCCTGTCTATTAAGTGGTCCGAAGTTACTGAATAATTTTCGATTAAGATCGAAGCCGTATCCCATACTGATAAAAATCGCATCTCGTTCGTCACCTTGAATCGTTTCGATATTTTTAACAAAAAAGTGTTCCTCTCGGTCACTCTTAAAAAATTCTTCCATATGCGGATGTTCACGGAGTTGAAGTTCCACTTCATCCAGAATGGCTTGCTGCTGTTTCATATTAAATGTTCCAACCCCCAGACTCTTACTAGGAAACCGTTGAAAATGCTTCATGGCTTCCCCTGCAACCCTTCGCGCTTCCATTCGATTGACGCTGCTTTTTCCGCGGTCATACACACCCTCATGCACATGAATAAAACGAAGACCCAGCTCCTCTGACCGTTCACGAGATGAAGGGTACACCAATAGACGATTCTCATAGAATTCCTGATTGGACACCGCCATCAAGGACTCATGGCGACTTCGATAGTGCCATCGCAAAGTTTTTGTTGGAAAACTTCGCTTACATTGATGAAGCAGGCTTTCCATATCGGAGAGGGTCGCCTCTCGATCCTCCCCCTCATCGGAATCCAAAGGAGCTTCTACGAGATGGTCAAAAAAGCCTGTGGGAGGAAGTTGCCGGGTATCGCCCATCACCACCACCTGATGTCCACGGAGAAGTGCACCCAACGCATCCTCTGGCTTCATCTGGCTCGCTTCGTCAAACACGATGACGTCAAACTCTATTTTTCCGGGAGGCAAAAATTGGGCGATCGACAATGGGCTCATCATAAAACATGGCTTAATTTGCTGGATGAGGCCGCCGGTGCATGACAATAACTTCCGGATTGGCATATGCCCCCGTTTTCGATTGAACTCTCCCAGTAGAATGCCGGCCTCAGATCCTGCCGAGGCTCCTCCAGCAATCTGAGGGCGTTGCTGATACAACTCGTAAGCGAGGCGGCTGCGATTTTTATGAATGATACCCCGGTCTAAATCTTGGAAACGGGCGATTTTTTGTTCATGAAGGTTCCCGATAAAATGAGCTAAATCCGGGCGTTTCAAAAAGGCGAGCCGAAGGAGTTGATCGGCCATATTGCCTTCAAAGCAAGGACGGAGGTCTTCAGGCTCAAGTAAGCCTTGTCGGACGGCTTCTGCCACAGGTTTCGCAACCGTCTCAAAACAAGCGGTCATTCGAGCCAAGCACTGCGCCCAAGGGTGAAGGTCCTTGAGTCCGGCTTCCCACAAGGCTATACGCATCTCCCAAGCTGAAAATGGAACGTGGGAAGGATGCGTGCCAAAGACGGCTTCAAAGTTTAGTCCGATTCGATTGGCAAGATGGTCGCGTCGCTCCACAAAACGGCATTCGGCATTCTTCATTTCTTGAACCAGTCTTTCAATCTCGGCCGATGAAATTCCGGTGTGGACCAAATCGACTGCATGCTCGGTGAGGATCTGTTCCATAAGATATCGCCTGAACGACACAAGCCAATCTCCTAATGCCCGTAACTGTACAGGGTCACTCTGTTCTCCTGCCCAATAGGAACCGAACAAGGCCTGCCCGATTGATTCTGCCGTTCTGATTTCATCCCGGTATCGCAGGGACTCTTCAATTCCTTCAAGGGCAGCAATTATTGCATGAATATCGCTGGGCGGATTTGATGTAAATGCACTGGAAAATTGTCGTTTTAATTCTCGAAAACGCCTATTAAAAATTCGTAGGGGGTTTCTGGAGAGACGCTTCAATTCTCCAAGTGGAGTTGAAATATTTTTCTCCAGTGCTTTCGGTTTAAATTTGGCCTTCAAACCCTCTTGGAGCGACTGAAATGTTTCCACTATCGTCAGCAGCTCTTGGGCTTGCCTGGGTGGTTGACCACTCCACTCCTTATTCCGTAACACATGCAGATCGGTGGGTAGAGAAGCCGCCATCACTTCTGCCGCTCTTTCCAGAGATGGAAGTTCCAACAAGGTGACAGGATGTTTAATAGCCGCAACCTCGCACAAACGATGGATAGCGGATTGCAGTTCATGGAATTCAGCTTTGCAGGCGCGAATGGTCTCCCCAATATCTGCTTCATCCGTGGGCAACACAGGGCCGGGGGTGCATCCCAACCAGGGGCTTGTTGGAATAGCAGGTACCAATCGCAGAGTGTCTCCCAGTGACTGTAATGATGTGACTGCAGCTGCCCAGTCTTTTTGCTGATAGTTCTGAGGATCGAGGAATATTAGGCGTGGCATGTCCCGCCCCCTCCTTGCAAAGTGACGCCGCGCCTCGTCTTTTCGGGCAAACAACCATGACACCGACTTCCCTAACGCCCCGAAGGGATCGCTCAATGCCTTGGCATACCCGTTGAGTTCGGACTTCATGCGATCCAGTTCTTCCAGATCCTCTTGAAAGGAAGCGAAGGGAGGCGGGGGGGAGGAGAGGATACGTTGGATGTCCCCAAGTACGGTCTTCTTGTTACAATTTCGACCATGGAGATCAAGGCAAAAATCCCCTAAACCGGCTGAATTCAGCCGCTGTTGAACCACCTCAAGTGCCGCCATCTTTTCACTCACAAACAGTACTCGCTTCCTTGCAGCCAGAAGCTCCGCAATCAGGTTGACAATGGTTTGAGATTTCCCGGTTCCGGGAGGTCCTTCGACGACCATACTGCGTCCGGCTTTGACATTCTCGATAACCGCAATTTGCGAAGGATCGGCATCCAAAATGTGATACACTTGTTTGGCAGGGAGATACCGATCCACATCGTTTTCCGAAAGTTCGGTTCCTGCTCCTGTCTGTACTTCCAACGAAGGGTTAAGAATAGCCTGAAGAAGAGGATGTTCATATGGCGACTTTCCGGAAGTCCATGACTGGGGATCCAGATCTTTGTACATGACAAACTTGGTGAAACTGAAAAAATCTAAAAAGAGGTCAGGCATGACTTGCCAATTGGAATGCTCTAAAACTGCGTTAACGACGGATTGAAAATAGCCATCTATCCCGGAACTTTCATGTGGCATGTCAAATTCAGGAAGTTCAATGCCCTGTTCTCTAAGTTTGGCCTGCAGGGAAATGTTGGTGAGAATGTCCTCGCCGGTCCATTGGAGAGTAAAGGCCTTACCGACCTTGATTCGATCCAATTCCACCGGAATGAGAATCAGGGGCGCCCGGAGAATTTTCTTGGCATCGGAACTCTCAGACCATTCCAAGAAACCCAGAGCCAGATAAAGAACAGTATAGCCCTGTTCCTCCATGACAGAACTGGCTTGCTGAGCAATCTTAAACAACTGCGCTTGAAGATTTTCCACTTTTAGGGTGGTTTGAAGAAACCGGTCAACATGACGGTCAGCCGGCTCTTCGTAAACAAGGGGCATCTCCCACATATGAGCGGCTTCATCGTCAGGAAATTCCGATGACTCTTCTTTTCCCTGGTCGTCCTTCTTCGCCCCCTCACGCTGATCCGGTTCCCTTAAATGTCCTGCAGCCTTCACCTCATCCGATTTAGCATAAAAACTCATTTTTTGGCCTTGGAGGACCAGGAGATCGTAAATCTCTCGTGGAATTTCATCCACAATTCTGATTGCTCGACCTTTTGTGGGTGTAAAATTGATGAGCCGGTTACGTGGAGACAGATCTAGCAGGCGCTGCCGAGCGTCGTTTAACTGATCGCAGATGGTATTTGCCATGAATATTGACCTAAAGGAAACCAGAGAAATATGAAGCCAAGCCACAAGCTTGGGTCTATAGTTTTATCGAATAATTGGGCTGAAAACTTAATCCGATATTTTAGTGGTTATGGATTTTTGGCCCACTCCGCCGGGGGGAAAAACCGCAAGAGGTGGTCTTTGCCTAAGGCAGGTTCAGTTATCCCTACTGAAATAAAGGATTCCCATCCCGTGCAATCTACTCCTCAAAGGCAGGCTTTGTTTGTCAGTTCATCAAAAGTTAAAAATCTTGCGAAAGCACAGTACCCCCATGCAGATTTGATCTATTAGGGCTAACAAAAGGTTCCCGACACCTTTCTCTTCGCACCGTTACAAATTGGTAGATGTTAGAGAGCTCGATGGTTTCATTGAGTTTGGCACCCGTGTAAAATGAAAAATACGCTCGAACCCTTAATTCGCCGACCGTGGGACCGTTTCAATAAGGCGAGGCTCTTGGAGGTCTTTACGTAAAGGCGGCATTATTCACCTGTTTAATTTGGAATATTTAAACGCCTGATTTTCGGTGCCACCTTTTAGTAGAAGGTTGATGAAGTTTTTATGTGTATTTCATTCCTTGGAGAAAATCATGAAGGTTCCTCTATTGTGTCCAAAGAATGTGTGGAGGGTTATAGAATTCTATATGTAATTGAAGTTGGACTTCGGGAATTCCTAATTGTTCAATTATCAAAAAAAGCTGGTCCGTTATGGTGGAAAAAAAGATTGCCGGGAGATGTTCTTGAATCCTTTCGCAAAGGTCGGGATTATGAGAAAAAGTTGAAATGGGTTACTCTTCTTCCACACCATCCTCTCTACTACATCGATTTTCCAGATATTAAGAAAATAATTCAAAGATCTGATAATTGGAAGGATGTTTTTTCTCCAATTTTCAACCAAAAGGACATTTTTATAGCTTCTCTTTATGAAATTGAGTCAATTCGGAACTCAATCGCACATTGCAGAAAAATTTCCCAAAGAGAACTGGCAACACTCAAGGAGGTTTTCCAGAAAATTTCTAGTGCGATTGGGAAAACCCATTTCTTAAATCTGGCCAATCAAAATTCTACTGCCACTGATATTCCGTCGATGTTAAAAAAATTGAAAATGGAAATCGTTCATGTCAATCTTCAAATTAAAGAACTAAAAGAAATCGAGGATCTACCAATTTGGAATTTGATTAAAGAAAGCTGGTGGTTTGAGGGCGATTACCTGGGGCGGAATCTTGAAAATGTTTGGAAATTCTTTGAACTTATTGAAGCATATCGGCAATTTCCACGCACACGAGGGACAGGGCATGAGATTGAGGAGTGGATTAAAACAGAAAAAATTCAAGGATACTTCCAAGAAGCCAAATGTTTATTGGACAGACTAATAGAGGATGCAAATGGATAAGGGGACTAATTTTGCTGATTATGCTAATCCGTATGATTTTTCAAATCCAATCAATGATAGGGAATTATTTGTCGGAAGAGCATCCGAATTATCAGACATAAAATATTATCTAGATCACGCTCGGAAAGCACCAAGACCCATTAATCTTGCCATTCTTGGAGAAAGGGCCTCAGGAAAAACAAGCATGTTGAACATGATTCATAAAGAGGCTGAAGCCCGTGGGTTCTGTGTTGTTCGCATTGATCTAGATGAGGCTGATACTGATTGGGCATTAGCCTTTTTTTATAAATTATTTGATTCCCTTTTAACTACCGTCTGTTCACAGGGGGCATATGGAGGGATAATAGGGCGAACATATCTTGTCTATCGAGATATGGTTGATGCAGGGCTAAATCCTGATGACAAACTATTTTGTCCATTTGTTTTTCCATTTCAATATTCGTCGGCAATAAGTGCTAATAAACATGTGGCTAGCCTTTCAGATGCCGCTTTCCGATTGGATTTAACAAAAATAAAAGCAGAAATAACAAAACCAATTATTCTACTTATGGATGAATGCGATGTTTTGACCAAAAGCAGAATACAATTAGAAAAACCTCGGAGGTTGTCAATAAGTTCGTTGAAATTTTCTGCGTGACTCCCATGGTTGTGTTACGCCGCCTGTGTTTTCGAAGAGGGTTGCGGTTCCGCCTGTTCCCTCTCGATGGTGGCCATGACCTGCCCGATGTCGGCAAAGCCTTTCACCCGCCTAAACTGCTGCTCACAGTATAGCAACACCGTCCCCAGCCATCGTTGCAGCATGACACTCCCGCGGGTGCGTTTGATATTCCGCTCGCTGTGGCGGACCAGGGAGAACAGGCTCTCGATGGGGTTGGTCGACAGCAGGGTCTTGCGGAGCCGGGCCGGCACCTTCAGCCGATGAAGCGTGAGCAGCTCCTCAAAGGCTTCCCGGAGCGACGCCGCGGCCGACGCATTCTTGGTCTGCAGCCACCGTTCCAGTTCCCGCAGCATCTGTTTGGCGTCGGCATAGCGGGTCTGTTCCAGCGCGATGGTCAGGCGGCGGTGGGCTTCTTTGCGGTAGCGTTTCGCCAGATGCCGTTGCACGTGGCGACTTTTGTGGATCGCACAGCGTTGATGCACCAGTTTCTTCCCGAATCGGTCCCGCAACACCTTGAGCAACCCGCTGCCCCCGTCCGTCACGAACAGGATTCGGTTCGCAAGGACCAGGCCGCGTCGTTCGAGATCCGCCAGCAACGCCTGACCGATGTCAGCATTTTCGGAGGAGCCCTGCCAAAAGCCCAGAGCCATCTTCTGTCCCTCCACGTCTACCCCAAGGGCGACGAGAAAGGCCTCACCTCCCCGATGAATCGTATCGAGAAAGATCGCAAACGGCTTGAACGCTCCCAGCGGTCGGTCCTGAAACGCTTTCAACTTCTGGGCGGTGACCGTGACCATCTTCTGGGAAATGGCTGACGGCGAGACGCCAAACGCCTGGGCCGCGTTGAGCACGGTGGCCTCATATTTCTGGGCAGACATCCCACGCAGCAGTTTCTCCAGCACCTCCTCAGAGAAGGCCCCGGGGGCCTTCAAGCGCTGATAGGACTGCAGCGAAATTTCCCCCTGGGCGACATGCCGCAGGCGCGGGCGCATCACCGGAATCTTTTGATCGCCTAGGTAGATCGAGCTGGCTTCGTGCGCCCACTTCTGGAGCGCCGGATCGGTCGGATGATAATCCGGCCCCGCGAGTTCTTCCCGCTCGACCAACATCACGCTCTCGGCGACCATCCGGCCCATCTCCAGCATGACTGCATCCAACGCCTGCTTGCCGGTGTGGACCACCTGGGTCAGGATGCCTAACAAGGGTTGCTCGCCTGAAATCATTTGCAAGCCGGTCATCGAGCGCTTCCGTTGCTTCGTGTCTGGTCTCATGTGTGCCTCCTTTGAATGTTCAGACGCCGTGGAGTATTCCACGGCGGACCCACGCATGCCAAATTCAACGGACTTTAGGATAACCTCAAACTTCGAAATATTTTTATGAATATTCCTGGCTATATGCTAGTTCTTACAGGGACTCCAAAATTATTTCCCCTTATGGACGATGTTTTTTCCCCAATTGTCCGGCAATTTAAAAAATTTTGCATTGGACCATTCCTTAAAGAAACTGAGACAAAATCATGTATCGAAAAGCCACTCGAAAAATTGGGCATAAAACATCCATCCGAAATTTTTTCATTAGAAACATTTTCTGATGTCAAGGAAATCCATGAACTTTCTGGTGGTAAGCCGTATGAAATTCAACTGATTTGCCATTTTCTTTTTCGGAAAATTCAGCAGGGCAAAGCGCAACGGATGGAATTAACGTTGGATGATTTGGACGAGGTTATTCAAGAATTAGAAACTTCCCAAGATTTATATTCTAGGCCAATTATTAGAAGAATTCGGGAACTTGAGAAAAATAAACTGGCTTCTCTTAATTTATTATGTATGGGCAACGGACAACTTTCTTTTGAACAAGTTTGGTTTTTTGAATACCTTCGTACGGGGGGGAGAAGATTTCTAAAGATCAGCTAACAGCAGATCTTCAAGAATTTATTGAACTGGGTTTAATTAAAAACGAAGACCAGATCATTTATTTTATGGGTGATGAATTTGACCGAATTTACTGTAAATATCTAGCCAAAAGAGAAAAGATTTTACCCTTTATTGGGGAGATCCCTTTCGAGCTTTCAATAGGATTTTTTCTTAATGATCTACTAGATACAAAATGCAATATGACTGCTTCTAGCATAATGACCGGACACAAAAAACCAGTTAACCTAGAAGGGGCGCTTCAACATATTCAAAGTGACTTTGGGGAAGGATTAATAAAAACAAAATTTCCATGTATTGATGAAATTTATTGGAATCTATTTGAGAATGGGGAAAAAGCTAAAATGCATTTAATCCATTTTTTTCTTGCTACTAAATGGGTAAATATTCAATTAGTTTTTTTTCTAACAGAACAGTCCGAAATTCAAAACCCAAATGAATTTCAGAATTTATACGAATCGTTAAGTAAATATTTTATCCGCGCCAAGGAGCTTGGGGCTCAATTGGAAGCTAAGTTTTTCAATGTTCCCGTTGTTCCATTCAATGATTTTGCAGACAGAATTGATAGATATGGGACGGACCAATTTAAAGATATGCTTTCTGAACGCCACTTACACAAAGGCGTAAATTTATATTTGGAGGTAAAAAAATAAATGATGCTAGGCGGCATTTGGAATTAGCCAGTAAATTTAAGAAAGATTTTAAAATGTTAAATAATTTAGGAAATTTATATTTGGCCACCGATAATCTTACGCAAGCTGCAAAATATTTGACGGCTTCTATGGAAAAAGCAAGCCCCACGGAAAAGCCTTTGGTTTTGTACAATTTGGGAATCCTTGATGTGAAGATGTCCAATTTTATTGGTGCTCGTAAAAAGCTTTCAGAGGCTGAGAATTTAACGAAATCATTGACAATGGAAGAAAGAAAAATGAGTTGCCTGATAGTGCTGGAAATAGGTGGAAGACAACAAGCCATAAATTATAAAGAAGAAAAAGCACCCGATATTTTAGAAGCAATAAAAAAAAGTACAATGACTATAAATCATATTTTAAATCCCGGATAAACAATAAATTTTATTTGTAAATTCTTCTGGTTCTTTGGATGCATTCCACCTTGATCATGATGCGGGAGGATCCACTCCTACCCCTAGGGCGTGGAGAATAGGGAGCCAAATTGTTTTGTACTTCAAACCCCTTCAAATAATGCCAGGATGTGTTTCAACGGATTTTCGAAGATGTCTTTGAGGGTTTGGAGGAATTTGGCGCATTGGGCGCCGTCCAGTGCGTGATGATCGCAGGAAAGGGTACCTTCATCCGGCGGTCCATTTTGAGTTTCCTGCCTTTGATAACCGAGTTTGGTGTCATTTAGTGTGAGATAGGAAGTTCTTAAGGGAGCCTCTAAAAACTCCTCATTTTGAGTTTTTCCATTTCCTCGTGGCTCAACCTCCCAGCGCCGGGGATTGAATCCGTGGGAAGATGGGTGGATGTTTGGAGCGGGTTGCCACTCCTCGTCGCCCTGTTGCCCATCTTAGGCCACCTGCCACCGGCGGGAGGCCGAGAGGAACACCACC